>JABDAP010000056.1:0-16697 GCA_013289065.1 Bacteroidota bacterium
GATCAATTCAGCAAGATATTTTGCACCAGGTGTTTGTTTTACGGAAGCCGGAAGTTTATCAAACAATGGCTGCATGATATCTGCATCTATGTCCCATCCTGCATATTCGGTAAGTGCATAAACAATGATGGGAGACTGCGGGTTATTTTTTGCATATACGCCATGCATTTCCCTGATCACATTATCGAGTGAGTCTAACCTTTTGTCTAATTTTTTCTCTGTAGCAGTGTCTTTATCTTTTTTTGCTTTGTTATATGCTGCACCGGCTACCTCTTTTTTGTCAACAACCGGTTTTATGTAAGCGGCAATCTTTGCGTATTCATCGTTTGCTTTTGACCCGATGACCTTTATGTTACTGAACGAATCAACCGAAGACACTTCAACATTCTCGGGGCCGATAAGCAACGTAACATTATCTCTGTCACCACGGGGTTTAACAATTATTTTACCGGTTGAATCCGACTTATAACTTATCCGCAATAATAAAAAAGTGGGTTCTGCCAGTTTCCCTGAAAAAAACCATAGGTTCCGTTTACGGGAACCATACTATCCCTTGTTGTTTTGCCATCTACCGTATACCGGAGATATATTTTCTGAACAGGGAATTTGATCTTACTTAACGATCCTTTAATGGTAAAAGAGTTTTCGGTTTGCGACATGGCCGATACAGAAACACACATCATCAGTATTATTAAGAGGCTATTTTTCATACATCAATCTGTTGCTGGTGATTATTCAGGGTTCAAATATAAAAAAAACCCGCGTGCAGCGGGCTTTCTTATATGAGTGGCATTATTACATGGGATCATTGGTGAGATAGATCTTGGTCATATCCAGGTATTGATTCTGTAACTCGTGAACCGAATGGATATCGGGGTTGTGGCGCCTGTCTTCGCGGTACCATATTTCCATCTTTGAAAAATCTCCCGCAACCGGTGTTACGCGGAAAGAGCCTTTCATATATTTTACGGAGCCGTCATCATTTACCTGTTTTGTAAAACTGAGTTTCAGTAAAGCTGCATCGCTGAGTTCTATCGGGTAAAGATGATCCGTGTCGAACCAGAATTCCTGTACTTCGGTTTTTACACAAACCTGTTTTTCGTCTCCGTTAAAATTGACAACTTCCCCGTTCCACATTTTTCCTTCGTATTCTGCATTTACATAGTCGCCGATCTTGATCTTGCTGAATTTAATCATATGGCAATGTTTTTTTTAAGATGATAAGTTAGGGATTTTTTTGATAAGAGAAAAATGCCGGGAGAAAATGCCGGGAAGAAAATTTCAATAAGAGAAAAACGGAGGAAAGGAGATAAAGAGTTTTTGCATGACCGCTCTTTTGCTCTTTCCCTTCGTTTATCTCTTAGCCTACTCGGCCCAGCTCATCGTGTAGCCTTCATTCTCTATCCGCAAAGCTTCTTCGGTTAATTGAAGCGGATGAAAAGTATCTACCATTACCGCAAGTTCCTGCGTTTCTTTTTTGCCGATGCTTTTTTCAACAGCTCCCGGATGCGGGCCATGCGGTATGCCGGCCGGATGCAGTGTGATCATTCCACGCGTTACATTTTTACGGCTCATAAAATCTCCATCCACATAATATAATAATTCGTCGCTGTCGATATTGCTGTGGTTGTATGGCGCGGGAATAGCATCGGGGTGATAATCATATAAACGAGGGCAGAAACTGCAGACCACAAAATTATTTGCTTCAAAGGTCTGGTGCACCGGCGGCGGTTGATGCACACGGCCGGTGATCGGTTCAAAATCATGGATACTGAATGCGAATGGATAACAGCATCCATCCCACCCTATCACATCAAACGGATGATGCGCGTAGTGCAGGCCATAGAGGATGCCTTTCTTTTTTGTTTTGATCAGAAAATCGCCTGCCATATCTTTTGTAACCAGGTTTTGCGGGCGGCGGATATCTCTTTCACAATAGGGAGAGTTTTCCAGCAACTGCCCGTTCCTGCTTACATACCTTTTAGGATAGCGGATGGGGCTAAAACTTTCTACAATAAATAAGCGGTTATCAATTGTATCAAAACTGATCTGGTAAATAGTGCCGCGCGGGATAACAAGGTAATCGCCATATCCAAAGATCAATTCACCATATTGCGTGGTGAGTTTTCCGGAACCTTCATGAACAAAGATCATTTCATCCGCATCGGCATTTTTATAAAAATAATCAGCCATGCTTTCCTGCGGCGCAGCCAGTACTATATGGCAATCATTGTTTACCAGCACCGGTTTACGGCTTTGCAAAAAATCTTTTTCGGGTTTGATCTGAAAACCTTCGAGACTGCGGTGTTTCAGCATTTTTTCTTCCGCTATTTTGGGCATCATATTAACCGGTTCATCGGTATGAATGATCTGCGTTGGCGGATAGGTATGATACAATAACGAGTAATCATTACTGAAACCTTCCGTTGAAAACAATTGCTCTGAATATAAGCTTCCATCCGGTTTACGAAACTGTGTGTGGCGTTTATGCGGAATGGAGCCGAGGGTATGGTAGTGGGGCATAATGAATAGTTAAGAGTTAAAAGTTAATAGTTAAGAGTTAAAAGTTAATAGTGAATAGTTAAAAGTTAATAGCGTAGAATCATACCTGCACTATTAACTTTTAACTATTAATTTTTAACTACTCAGCTTCGAAAGCTGCAATGAAAGCATGAGGAAATAATATTTCCAGATGCGCTTATCTATCCAGTAGGTGAAATTGCGGTGGAGTGGCATGGTGAGATGTTCTGTAATTAAAGTTACGGAACTTATCTGGCTACAACGATCCTGTATTTGGTTCCTTTTATTTTTTCCTGTTGCACAAGCGGGAGCAGGCTTTTGAGTTTGTGTTTTTTTACGGCTACGAATGAGTTGTGGTCTTTTACAATGATCAATCCCAATTCATCTTTTTGCAAACCGCCTTTCTGCGATAAAAATCCTACAATGTCTACTTTGTTCAGTTTATCTTTTTTGCCGCCGTTGATATATAATGTTACCCATTCTGTTGGTTTGGGTAATTTTTGTCCGGCAGGTATGTTCATTTCTGCCGGGCGTTGCTGAATATAGTAAGGCAACTGTTCATCGGCATGTATCAGAATATAAGCTGTGCCCGTTGCCTCCATCCGCGCTGTGCGGCCATTGCGGTGCGTGAATTCGGCTTCTGTGGAGGGAAGATGATAATGTATCACGTGTTTCATTTCCGGAATATCCAGTCCGCGCGCAGCAAGATCGGTGGCGACCAGAAAACGGATACTGCCGTTCCTGAATTGAATTAGTGTCTGCTCGCGTTGCATCTGTTCCATGCCGCCATGAAATGCTGCATTCTCCACTCCTTTTTCCAGTAATAATTTTGCTGTGCGTTCAACTGCATCGCGGTGGTTACAAAATATGATCGCAGGTTCGGAATTGATGTAAGAAAGTAATTCAACGAGTTTATTGATCTTATCTTTTTCTTCCGAGATCACGAGCTTCAAAGTAAGCGCATCGGTTTCTGCCGCTGCCGCAAAATCTAATACGGTAAGATCATTCACACCGGCAAATTCAGGGATCGCAACACTTGCAGTGGCAGAAACGAATATTTTCTTATTGACATTTTTTAACGAGCCGATGATGTACGACATATCCTCTTCAAAACCCAATGCGAGCGACTTATCAAATTCATCTAATATCAACGTAGTAACTGCATCCTGCGCAAATGTTATTCGTTTGATATGATCGGCGATACGGCCGGGTGTGCCGATCAATAGTGCAGGTGGTTCAGCCAGGTTCTGTATTTCTGTTTGCATATCGTGGCCGCCATAACAGCAACTTACTTTATAGCCGGTTGCCATTTTTTTCCATACCTGTTCTATTTGTATGGCAAGTTCGCGTGAAGGTGTGAGAATTAAACATTGTACTTTTTTTTCAGCATCATTCAACATTTGTAAAACGGGTAAAAGAAAGGCAAGTGTTTTACCGGAGCCGGTTGGAGATAACAGCAAGACTTCTTTTTTTGTGCGGATAGCAGCAGAAGCAGACTCCTGCATTTTATTCAGTGAAGTAATGCCGAATTCAGAAAGTAATTTGGAAACCTGTTCAGTTGATTGCATGCGCAAAGGTAAGGCATCGAAAATAACTGCGCCTTTGCGGCTTTGCGTGAAAAAATGCACGCAGAGGCGCAAAGGCGCGGTAAACTTTTATCCAGGGGGTATTTAATGTATGTTTATTTCCGTTTCCTTTTTGCGGGTAACTCCGGCAATGATCCTGTAAATAGCGGCAAGTAAAAAGATACCGCCCAATACCACAACAATTGATGAGCCTGCGGGGAAATCGTAGTGGAAAGAAAAATTCAATCCGAAAAAACTTCCGAGTATGCTGATGATTATGGCAATGATCAGAACTGCTGTCCTGCTTTTTGCGAGCATGATAGCCGATACGGCAGGAATGATGAGGTAAGAAAAAACCGGTATCACGCCATTTACTTTTACTGCAAATACAATTGCCAGTCCGATCGAAATATAAAAAAGGAAATTCCAGATATTGAAAATGCCCACCAGGTGATTGAGCCCGTTCTCAAAAGATTCCGTTAATGCAAAGAACTTTTTGAAGAACACCAATTGCACCAGCAGGATTGCGCCAAATGCAATACCCATTGCAGTGATCTGCGCCCAGCTTACGGATAAAATATTTCCAAACAATACTTCCTGTATATCAGAATCGCCATGCGCTGTTTTTGAAATGAACAGTACCGTTAGTGCAGAGGCAAAAGCATATAATATACCGATCACAGCTTCCTGTTTTAAACGTTTGTCCCTGATATTGATGAACGACATCAGCAATGCACCGCCGAGTGTAAATATCAATGGAATAGACGTTAACCCAGTTCCGATAAATGCAGCGAAAGCCACACCGAGTGAGGAGATCTGGCCGAGTGCAAGATCTACAAACACAATTCCCCGCCCGACAACATGCACACCCATATAAGACAGTAGCACTCCTGTGATAGCCGCTGCCATAAAGGCCTGCAGCATAAAAGGTAACTGGAACATTGCAAACATAACTAGGTTGTTTTATTAGCTAATTAACAAAAAAATACGCACTTATTTTAGTACTGCAACCAATTGGTCGATATCGTAATCAAACAGGTCGAAATAATTTTTAACTGCAGGGAATGCACCGGTTGATGTGGCCATCGTTAATACTTTTACACCGGTTTGGGCAGCTACCACATCTGATGAAGAAGTGGTAAAATAAGGTGATGAGATGATCACTTTTATTTTATCGGCTTTTACTTCACCGATCACTTTTACCAGTTGCGAAGGCGATGGCGGAATACCCGGTTTGGGTTCCATAAAATCTACGATCTGCAAACCAAACCTTCTTTCAAAATAAACCCACTCGTTATGGTAAGCAATGATCTTTGTTCCTCTGAACGGCGCCATTTTCGCTTCCCATTCTTTTAGTTTTACATCAACTTTTGCAAGGAATGCATTCAGGTTTGCTTCATAGAATGCTTTGTTAGATGGATCAATCCTTTCCAGCCCGTTCGCAATATTTCTTGCGATCACTTTTCCATTGATCGGGTCGAGCCAGTAGTGCGGGTTCCCGTAAATATGAATATCGCCCTCGCCCCTGTTCAATGCAGAAGGAACCTGCAAAAGCCCAACCGCTTCCGACGCATCCACATAACCCGGCGAACCTTTCTGGATCTTGCTGTTCCTTGAGCTTGCCACTAACTGCGGCGACCAGCCTGTTTCGAGATCGAGCCCGATGGTAACAAAAAGGTCAGCATTGGAAAGGCTGATGATATAACTCGGTTTGGGATCAACAAAGTGCGGGTTCTGGTAGCCGGTGGCAATGGACATGACAGACACTTTGTTGCCACCGATCAATTCTGCAATACTTTTTGTATCCATCGTGGTGGTTACAACTTTGATCGTTGCATTGGCGCCGGAAATGATCGCAAACAATACTAAAACGGAAATTATTTTTTTCATGATTCTTTTATTATGCTGATTTATTTTTTAATACTGATGTGCCCCATGCGCACCAATTACAAAGATCCACCGCAGCCAGAACTGTGTATAATCCGGCTGCACATTAACATGGGTAAATTTCCCCTCAATCTCTATCTTCTGAAATTCTGTTGCCAGCCAGCCGGCAGTGAGCGAGTAGGCTGTTTCGACAATATTTCTGTCATAAGGTTTCTGCGCATAATCATATCTTCCTGTTAAAAACCAGCGTTGTGCCAGTTGTGTTTCAAGAAATGAGTACATGCCGAGGCTGTTCGACATCCTTCCCGCATTATATTTTGCATTGCTGTAAAAAAATTCGGTCTGCCAGGTCAGCGAACGGTACGTGTTCATCTGAACAGGTTTCCATTTATAGGTAAGGTCTGCCGCGGCAATATTGGTGATACTGGAAGAATCGTTCGGGCCGGTAATGCCTGTTAAACCAAATTCAAGCGTTGCATTTTCCGACAATGTAAAAAAGTTTTTCAGGTGGCCGAGATAAACGGCGCGGTTATTATCGCCGCGTGAAAAGGCAGGCGATTCTTCCTGTCCGGAAGTTGCCTGGAATATGAGTTCCTGGTAAAAAGCTTTATTAGGAACGAGCCAGCTTAATGAAACGCCTTCATCATTCAATCCGTCATCGCCAAAATAATTCGTGTATGCATTCGGCATATCGATAAACGGCAATGCATGTGGGTGCACCGGATTTATTTTACCAACTGCTTCCCTGAATTTTCCCACTTTCAACTGAAGTTTGGCGGGTAAGGAAAGTGAAGTGAGATAACCTTCTTCAACAGTTGCGCCATATTTATGTGTAACGGGGTCGCGCCCGAGCGAGATAAAAAAATCTGCACGGATATATGGATCAACTACGGATTGAAACGACATTTCCGTTTCATTCAGATAAGCATCAAAATTTCTTTTTCCCTGGCTGATATAAGATGTTCTGAAATCTGCCACCACACCAATATCCGGATTGGCTGAAATGCCTGAACGTGTTTGCTGTGGTGCAACCTGCGGTGCTGTTTGCGGGGCCGATTGCATCTGCTGTTCTATCAAACGCAACAATGCGATCGAATCTTTGGCTGCTTTGGAAGTGGTATCTGTTTGCGCAAAACTCCTGTGGCTGAAAATGAATGCAGCAAATAATAAAGTAACAGGAATTATTTTTCGGCGTATCAATAATGTATTCACAATAAAAGTTAGGATGGGTGTGAAAAATAAATTGCAGGCAGTTGCAACGCAACTCGGCTAAACCTAGCTATTTACGGGCGGCCCTCTTAATGCCGAATCAATTTCAGGAACGGTAGAAAAGGAAATATTCTTATTGACATAAGAAGAAAAATAATTATTCGCTGCAAAAGAAAACTGCGGAAGCTCATGGATAAAAGCAGATTCTGCAACAAGGTTATCACAGTCGCAATGGTAACCGGCATTTTCCAATTGCTCCGGGCCATTGCTTTTGCACGAATGACAATCGTTATGCCTGGCCACCATATCATGCAGCAGTTTTTTAGGTGTGATGCCGAATGCAAAAACGACCAACAGCAAACCTGCAATGAACCTTATTATGTTAACACGATTGGGCAAAAGAAATAATTAGGGTGTTGTAAACTTAAACCAAATTATCCAAAACTGTATTGCATTTGGCAATTCTTTGCGCATTTGCCGGTGAAGCAGTTATTGCAGCAGGTTAATGAGCTTTGCTACTTCTTCAGCAGTGTTAAATGCGTGTAATACGATCCGCAGCCTTTCTTTTCCTTTGGGAACCGTGGGGTATAAAATGGCGCGGACATCAAGGTTATTGGCCTGTAGGGTGGCGGCAGTTTCTTTTGCTTCTTTATTTCCCGGAATTAGCACAACCTGCACCGGTGTTGATGATACAAGTTTTTCAAATGCAATAGCCGATGATTGAAATTGGTTGATGAGTTTTTGAAGATGCAGGCGCTCAGCATGCATTCCGGGGAAAATTTTATAGCTCTCTTTTATAACCGCTATGCTATGTTCCGGCAATGAAGTTGAATAAATAAAACTGCGCGCAAAATTGATGAGGTAATCGCGTAATGATCGGGAGCCTAAAACAACTGCGCCATGGCAACCGCAGGCTTTTCCAAAGGTATGTATACGTGCAAAAACATGCTCCTGCCGGTTGAGTTGCTGAACAAGCCCTTCACCTTTTTCGCCGATCACGCCTGTGGCATGCGCTTCATCGATGATCAGATGTGCAGAATGTTTTTCAGCGATCCCGATCAATTCGTTTAACGGGCAAAGATCTCCATCCATACTAAAAACGGATTCTGTAACAATAAAGATGGTACCCGTTGTATGCATGATTTTTTTATGCAGGTCATCCATATCATTATGTGCAAAAGAAAAAGCATTGGCAAAAGATAAGCGGATGCCGTCGCGGATAGAAGCATGGCAAAGATGATCATACAATATCGTATCGCCTTTTTGCGGCACGCAGGATAATAAACCGATGTTGGCATCATATCCTGAATTAAATAACAAAGCCGTTGCTGATCGATGGAACGCAGCAATTTCTTTTTCAACTTCTTCGATCAAAGGATAATTGCCGGATAATAAACGCGAGCCGGTAGAGCCGGAAGAAAGTCTGGAGTCTGGGGTCTGGAGTCTGGAGTTTTTTACGATACCGAGATAATCGTTGGAACAGAAATCGGTTTTCCCTTCAGGTAAACGCAGCTGGCGGAAAGAATTATTTTCTTTTCGTTCGTTTAATTTTTTGTCGAGAAAATCATCGCGGTACATTTATCAAAACTAAAGGATATTTGCTTAGGCAGATGATGTTCGTGAGACGTGAGACGTGAGACGTGAGACGTGAGCCATGAACCATGAACAAAACAACAGGCAACCAGCAATACATGAAACTCTCAGAACATACAAAGAACATTCTCGGCTTACACTTACCAACCGATCCGCGCTGGGTTGACCTTGCGGGTATTTCGCTGGAAGACATCCTTACCGATCATGCATACTGTGAGCAGAAGGCGGCTACCACCTGTATTACTTTGATACAACGGTATTCGGATAAAGAAAAATTAGTGGCGGAACTGGCGCCGATCGTGTCAGAGGAATGGGGGCATTTCAGGCTGGTATTGAATGAACTGAAAAAAAGAAAACTAAAACTTGGCAAACAACGAAAAGATGAATATGTAAATAAACTGATCGAGTTTCAGAAAAAAGGCGGCAGCCCGGAAGACAGGCTGCTCGATCATTTATTAACGATGGCGCTTATAGAAGCGAGAAGCTGCGAACGTTTCAAAAGATTAAGTGAAGGATTGCCCGATGCATACCTGCGGAATTTCTATCGCCGTTTTATGGAAAGCGAAGCCGGGCATTATACTTTGTTTATAGAACTGGCAGAAACTTATCTGCCCAAAACAACCGTACGCAAACGCTGGAAAGAATGGCTCAGTTATGAAACCGGCATTATGAAAGAGATAGAAGTGAGAGGTGACCGGATACATTAATTAAGTACAAATTCGCGTATAAATACTCTATAAAATGTTCATCCCTAACTTATATTTTTACACGAAAGAAAAAGATATGGGATTAATTTATGCAGAAATTGAAATAATAAACTCGGCAGATATTACTATGGCTAAACGCGGGTTTATCGATATCGATGACATTAAAAAAATTCGTGTTAATGCGCTTGTTGATACGGGTTCCTATTATCTCGCTATCAATGAAAACATACAGGAATATTTACAATTGCCATTTATTGAAAAGAGAAACGTAAAGCTCGCAAACGAGGGCCGTATTTCCTGCGATGTGGTGGGACCGGTTGAGGTCCGTTTCAAAAACAGGAAGGCCGGTTGTACCGCCGTTGTTTTACCGGGTGATTCAGAGATCTTGCTTGGTGCCATTCCGCTGGAAGAAATGGATGTTGTGATCAATCCGTTACGGCAGGAACTGGATGTAAATCCCAACAACCCTGAGTGCGCTACATTCAGGATGTAAGAGCCGGCGGCGATAATATAACGATCCTACCTGCCATTTTGAAAATAAGCCAGCTCATCTTCAAAATTCAAATAAGCATGTTTCTCCTGCAATGATTTTGTTTTTACATGATACGATGCTAAAAACTTTTGATGTTGCTCAGTTAATGGATTGAATGGTTTGTGTTGATAGGCAAGATTGATCTCCGCAATTTCTTTCAGCAATATCCGCGTTTCTTCCAACATGCAGGCTTCTGTAAATTTTTCCCAAACATATTGCGTGGCCTGGTAATTCGGATGCACAAGGTCTTCTGCATAAAAACGGTAATCGCGCAGGTCATCGATCACCAGTTCATATGCAGGGAAATAGTATAACTGTTCAAACTTTTCTGCGAGTTGATGCACAGCCTGTATCAGCAGGGCTTTGCTGCGGTTATTTTCAATTACGCCTTCGCGTAAATGCCTTACCGGGCTGATCGTAAAAATAATATGCAGATGTGGATTGAATTGCAGTAAATGCGTGATCATTTCATGCAGCACACGTATTGTTTCTTCAGCAGGCATCAGTCTTTTCTGAAACCAGTTAGCAGGCGCTTTGTGATTATTGGCAGCAACCGTTCCGGGTTCTGCATTGGCGGCTTCGCCTGTTAATGTATACAACCAGGCAGACCCCAAAGTGATCATCAGATGATCCGCGTGTTTTAAATAAGTATGTGCCGAAGAAGTTGATGCGTTGATCTTATCAATACATTCATCAGCAGTAATACCGGAGAAACGGCTATGGTGTTTCCAGCTGTGCCATGTTTCGTTGTGTTCAAAAATATCTTTTGAAGATATTTTTTTGTTGGCGATATATGCACCCACCGCTTCGGCAACACTTACGGGATTAAATAAAATACCATTCGGGTTTTCAAGTGTGGAGAATTTATGTTTACGCAGCTTCTCCCCTATGCTCTCGGTAAAACAGGAACCGATCAACAGTAACTTATGCCCATGATGAATGGGGGATTGCGTCTTTTTTATATCGAATTCAAAATGAAATTTCATGTATTGAAAATAGATTTTAACCTATAGTGAATTAAAATACTCTGCGGGCCTTTGCGTGTTCCTTTGTGCCCTCTGCGGTTAATAACAATTTTAACCGCAGAGGGCACAAAGGAATGCGCGCGAAGTACACAAAGGAAAATCGGAACTTCCTTGTATTATTCTTTCAGGGTATTGAAAAATAAATAATACTGATAAATATATTACACAAATATTTCAGCAGCCATCTGTAAACTTTTATTGAGCGCTTCTTTGTTGATCCCGTTCAATAAATTCCTTTCTTCAAAATACGGGATCATTAATTCTGTATCCATGTTTCCAACCAGGTCGTCCTGCGCCATTGGGCAGCCGCCGATGCCTTTTAATGCGCCATCAAACCGTTTGCATCCCGCAGTAATAGCAGCTGATATCTTTTCTTCCCAGTTCTGCCGGGTTGAGTGAAGATGAACGCCAATAAGCGTTTCAGGGTATTGGGGTATCAGTGTTTTTAATGCAAAGCCAACCTGTTCAGGTGTTGCCAAACCAACAGTATCCGCCAGTGATAAAATATGGATATCTTTTTTTACCATCTCATCCGCCCAATGCAGCAATATATCTTCATTATACAGATCGCCATATGGGTTTCCGAAACCCATACTGAGGTAAACAACGAGTTCTTTATTGTTTTTGATACATAGCTCCTGTATCATATCGATACGTTGCAGGCTTTCTTCCATGCTGCTGTTCGTATTCCGCAACTGGAAAGTTGGCGAAACAGAGAACGGGAAACCAAGGTATGAGATCGCATCATACATTACCGCTTCTTCCGCACCACGTGGGTTTGCAACAATGGCCAGTAATTTGGTGCGGGTGTTCCGGACGTCGAGTTTTTCGATCACTTCTTTTGTATCTGCCATTTGCGGGATCGCTTTGGGCGAAACAAAACTGCCGAAATCGATCGTATCAAAACCTGCCTGCAATAATGTGTTGAGATATTGTATCTTTTTTTCGGTTGGAATAAAATGCGGCCAGCCCTGCATGGCATCGCGCGGGCACTCAATTAATGTGAGTGGTGAGTGGTGAGTGATGAGTGTGTTCATATTAATAAACCAATCAACTGATAAACAAATAAACTACTTCCCTATCCTGTGTTTCATTGCTTCATATAAAATGATTCCTGTAGCGACAGAAACATTGAATGAATCAAAATCCGCAGCCATGGGTATCTTAAAAAAATGATCCGCGGCTTTTGCGAGATGCGGCTGTACGCCTTTTCCTTCGTCGCCCATGATAATACAACAGGGATCGGTGAAAGGAAGTTCGAAAACATTTTGTTCCGCGCGCATTTCACTTGTAAAAACTTTAATACCGTTTAAATGAAGTGCATCAACCGCTTTCAATAAACTGTTCACGCGGCAGATATGTATCTGTTCCAATGCGCCCGCGCTGCTTTTCATTGCTTCCTCATTTAAAGCGCCTACTCCTTTATCCGGTATGATGATAGCTTGTGCGCCGCAACACACAGCGCTTCTCGCGATCGCGCCGATATTGCGTACATCGGTAACGCCGTCGAGCATTAAGAATAAAGGAAGTTCCCCGTTCGATACCACATGATCGATCACCTGCTGCAGATCCATGTATTGCACCCTTGCCACAAATGCCAATACACCCTGGTGATTGGCTTTTGTTAAACCATTTAATTTTTCTGCAGGCACAAGTTGGATCGGAACATTCTGATCTCTTGCGAGTTTTCGTAAAGTGTTGATCATATCGCCACCGGTATTTTTCTGCAGCAATATTTTATCGATAGCCCTGCCGGATTGCAGTGCTTCTACGAGTGGCTGACGGCCAATAATGAGTGAGCTTTGTTTAACGGGCATCTGCAAATGTATTACTCAGTTTTCCTTCTGCCGACAGGAGTTTTATTTTTATTATGGCGGCTACACTCATCGAATCGGTGATGATACCATCTTCCACCATCCGGTAAGCTTCTGCAAACGGTATTTTTTTTATTGCAAGATCTTCTGTTTCTTCCGGGGCTGCTTCATGTTGTGTTAATCCTGTAGCAAGATATACCTGCGCAAATTCATCACTTACTGAATTTGATAAATGCATTTGCAATAATGGCTGCCAGTGATCGGCCATTAAACCGGTTTCTTCCAGCAATTCGCGTTTACCGTTCTCAAGCGTGTCTGAACCGGCAGGCGCGCCACCTTCGGGGATCTCCCAGCTATAGGCATCCATGGCAAAACGGTATTGGCCCACGAGATAAATATTCATTTCTTCATCAAGAACAATAATACCAACGGCTGTATTTTTAAAATGCACTTTTCCGTAAATGCCTGGATTGCCCGATGGATTGATCACACCATACTCCGTAACATCGATCCATGGATTTGCATAAATTTTCTTCTCGCTTGTAATGATCCAGGGATTTTTTTCCATCGAAAATTATTTTTTACGGATAACAACGGGCAATGAAATAATGCAATACAAAATGATCAAACCCGCAAACAGGAACCTGATGGATGCACAATAAAAAGTAAGTTCCAGTGATGCGTTGGTGTAATGCCCCGCAATGGTTTGTAACATCAGCAGGTTCCCGGCAATATCAAACATGCCGGCTACATATGCCAACCTCGCAAGCAACAGCCCGGTCTTTGCAGGCATGCCGTTCGATGGCCATTTTCTTGCACACAATTCTGCCGCGATAGAAAGAAAAAGGGTATATGTTACAATAAATAAAAAATCCAGCCAGATATTCATTTTCACCACAGAAATATCCCAATGTGCCAACAATTCATGCAGCCTTTCCTGGGTATTGGCAAATTCAAGGTCTATGATGCTTTTGCTTACAGGTGTTTGCAAACTGCTGCCCTGCCAGCGCAAAACGAAGATCATTATTACAGATCCGATTGCCGCAACTGAAAGATTTTTTTTCATAACTCCATGATTTAGCCACCTGCCAATAACATACTAAAAATAAAAAACCTCTGTCCAAAAGAACAGAGGTTTCCATTATTTCTTTCATCATTTATTTCACACCAAATGCTTTTTTCACTTTGGCTACATAATCCAGTTTTTCCCAGGTAAACAGTTCCACTTTTACCTTCTTGATCTTACCGTTTGGAGAAACGAATTCTTTGGTCACTACTTCATTTTTACGGCCCATATGTCCGTAAGCAGCTGTTTCGCTATACATCGGCGTACGCAATTTCAAACGCTGTTCGATAAAGTATGGGCGCAGGTCAAAAATACTTTCCACCATTTTACCGATCTGTCCGTCGGTCAGCTTTACTTTTGCTGTTCCGAATGTATTTACGTTGATAGATGTTGGCTGTGCCACACCAATTGCATACGATACCTGTACCAGCACTTCATCAGCAATACCGGCAGCAACGAGGTTCTTGGCGATATGCCTTGTTGCATAGGCTGCAGAACGGTCAACCTTACTCGGATCTTTTCCGCTGAATGCGCCGCCGCCATGCGCGCCTTTACCGCCATAGGTATCAACGATGATCTTACGGCCTGTTAAACCGGTATCTCCGTGCGGGCCGCCAATTACAAATTTGCCGGTTGGGTTGATATGGTATTTGATCTTATCATTGAACAGTTTCGCGTATTTTTTATATTTCGCTTTTACACGCGGGATAAGGATGTTGATGATATCTTCCTTGATCTTGGCCAGCATTTTTGCTTCTGAATCAAAATCATCATGCTGCGTTGATACCACGATGGCATCAATGCGGACAGGTTTGTTGTTATCATCATACTCAAGCGTAACCTGGCTCTTGGCATCAGGGCGAAGGTATTTGATCTGTTTGTTCTCTCTTCTCAAAGCAGCCAGTTCTATCAGGATCTTGTGTGCAAGATCAAGTGCCAAAGGCATGTAATCGTCTGTTTCGTTTGTGGCATAACCAAACATCATACCCTGGTCGCCAGCTCCCTGTTCTTCTTTTTTCTTTCTGTCAACGCCCTGGTTGATATCGGCAGACTGCTCATGAATAGCAGATAAGATACCGCAGCTGTTTGCTTCAAACATATATTCACTCTTGGTATAACCGATCCTGCGGATCACACCACGTGCAATTTCCTGTACATCCAGATAAGCTTTTGATTTAACTTCTCCCGCCAATACAACCTGGCCGGTGGTAACCAATGTTTCGCAAGCCACTTTTGACTGGGCATCAAATGCAAGAAAATTATCGATCAGCGCGTCTGATATCTGGTCAGCCACTTTATCCGGATGTCCTTCGGATACACTTTCAGAAGTAAATAAATAAGGCATGTATATTTTATTTTAATGGGTGCAAATATATAATAATGAATAACACGTATGGGATACGTGTAAAAAAATTTAATAAGATCGTTTTACAAGGAAAATTACTTGCCGGCAAGCTCTGCATAAAGATCCAGGTATTCTGTAAGATCAGAATCCCATCCTTTAAAAGGAACCACTTTTTTGCCTTTTACTTTCGCAAATTCATCAACCAGCTTTTTTTCTATTTTATCAGCGCCAAAAGTGATGGCATCGGCAAAAGTTGCGCCTCCCTTGAACATAGCGGTATTATTGCCTTCTTTGAATGCTTCCAGATCCTTTTCTTTGATATTGCCGTTGATAATAGCTTTCTGTACAAAATCGGTACCCAGTTTTTCTTTGAACGTATTCTGGCCGATAGTAAAGATCACTTTACTGTTGCCGAAAACGGGTTCTTTTTTATAAGCTGTTTTAATATAAGCGGGTATCAATCCGGTCATCCAGCCGCTGCAATGGATGATATCGGGAGGCCAGCCAAATTTCTTAACGGTCTCCAATGCGCCTTTGCAGAAGAATACGGTCCGAAGGATATTATCTTCAAACCACTCTTCACTCTCATCATGGAATACCTGTTTGCGTTTGAAGAAGTCTTCATTCTCAAGAAAATATACCTGCAACCTCGCATTAGGAAGGGAAGCCACTTTGATCTGCAGCGGATAGTCATCATTATCAACGGATACATTGATACCTGAAAGCCTCACCACTTCATGCAACCTGTGCCTTCTTTCATTGATCACGCCAAAACGGGGCATGATACACCTGACTTCTAACCCACTGTCATTGCTTTTAATAGCTAATTTGTTGATCACCTCAGCAAATTCTGTCAGCTCCAGGTATGGAGACATTTCAGTAGCAATGAACAAAATCCGTTTCTTTGTTGACATTAGTTGAGTGAATTTAGCAACATGCTGAAAAAATGAGTTGGCGAAGGTACATTAAATTGCAACGAAAAGCAAGCACAAATGGGCTTTTGCCGCAAATCCAACCTAAATGATCCTATTTAAAACCACTATAGACCTTACCCAATACCTCGATCGCATGCGGCAACAAGGCAAAACCATTGGGTTTGTTCCTACCATGGGAGCGTTGCATACAGGCCATCTCAGCCTGATCGGAAACTGTAAACAAAGCGCCGCCATAACTGTATGCAGTATTTTTGTAAACCCCACCCAATTCAACGATCCGCAGGATTTTGCCAGATACCCTGTTACGCTTGAAGATGACCTCTTGTTGCTTGAAAAAACAGGCTGCGATATAGTATTTCTGCCATCGGTAAATGAGATTTATCCGGATGGAACAAGCCTTCGGTCGGAATTCAACATCGGTTATCTCGGGAACATTCTCGAAGGAAAATACCGGCCCGGCCATTTCCAGGGCGTTTGCCAGGTAATGAACCGGTTATTG
>JABDAP010000056.1:16707-17704 GCA_013289065.1 Bacteroidota bacterium
AAATTGTGATGCCTGCTACCCTCTGCCTGGGGCAAAAAGATTACCAGCAATGTATGGTGATCAAAAAAAAACTGGTTTCTTTAAACAACTGGGGTATCCGTATTTCCATCGTTGCAACTGTAAGAGAAAATTCAGGGTTGGCGTTAAGCAGCCGTAACAGGCGGCTATCGGAAAAAGATAAAAATTCAGCAACGGCTATTTATCAGTCGCTTCAATATCTTAAACAACATCTGCAGCCCGGTGAAACGCATACATATATTACCGAAGCGGAATCTATGATCAATAAGGCAGGCTTTGAAAAAATTGATTATGTAAGTATTGCTGATGCAGATACGCTTGAGGCCATTAGCAACTGGAACGGGCAAACGCGCGTGGTTGCGCTAGTTGCCGCTTTTATCAGCAGTGTAAGATTAATAGATAACATGGCACTCAACTAAACCCTGCTTTACAAACAGTTCTTATTTTTGCAAACGGCTTACGCAATACGATGAAAAAAATATTTATTTGAATTGCTTACTTAACTTGCCGGGGAATGTTGCTGCATGAATAAAAAGATAGTATCTATATTACAATACCTGTTCTTTCTTGGTTTAGGTGTTTTCCTTGTATGGTGGAGCCTTCACCAGATACCTGATGAAGAATGGAGCAAATTCAAACTGGCGCTTGCCACCGCTCACTACGGCCTCATTTTCCCCGTGTTCGTAATATTGGCGGGCAGCCATATTTTACGGGCGCTCCGCTGGAGGCTGTTACTGGAACCGATGGGATATTTTCCCTCTTTTAAAAACACTTTTTTTTCGGTGATGGTCGGGTACCTCGCCAATCTTGCTTTTCCAAGGCTTGGTGAAGTATTGAAATGCACTTTGCTCGCTAAATATGAAAAGATCCCCGCAGAAAAAATAATAGGAACCATTGTTGCCGAAAGGGCATTCGATGTGCTTTGTCTCGGCCTGCTTTTCGTAGTAGCGCTCATATTACAGTTTGATGTGGTTACAGG
>JABDAP010000057.1 GCA_013289065.1 Bacteroidota bacterium
GGGGATCTGTCGCGGCAAATTACCGTGGATGTAAAAGGAGAGATCCTCGAGTTAAAGAATACGATCAACACGATGGTGGATCAGTTGAATTCATTTTCTGCTGAGGTAACGCGTGTGGCGAGAGAAGTAGGATCGGAAGGAAAGCTTGGCGGACAGGCGAAAGTAAAAGGTGTGGGTGGTGTGTGGAAGGATCTGACCGATTCAGTAAATCAAATGGGAAGCAATCTTACAGCACAGGTAAGAAATATTGCGGAAGTAACCACAGCGGTTGCGAAAGGAGACTTATCAAGAAAAATTACGGTGGATGTAAAAGGAGAGATCCTTGAGTTGAAGAATACGATCAACACGATGGTGGATCAGTTGAATTCATTTTCATCTGAGGTAACGCGTGTGGCATTGGAAGTAGGAACCGAAGGAAAATTGGGCGGACAGGCACAGGTAAAAGGTGTTGCAGGAACATGGAAAGATCTTACCGACTCAGTAAATGGTATGGCGAGTAACCTGACTGGCCAGGTAAGAAATATTGCCGAGGTAACAACGGCGGTTGCGAAAGGAGACTTGTCGAGAAAAATTACGGTGGATGTAAAAGGAGAGATCCTTGAGTTGAAGAATACGATCAACACGATGGTGGATCAGTTGAATTCATTTGGTTCGGAAGTAACGCGTGTTGCTCGCGAAGTAGGATCGGAAGGAAAACTGGGTGGACAGGCGGATGTGCCCGGTGTTGGCGGAACATGGAAAGATTTAACTGACTCGGTAAATAAAATGGCGAGTAACCTTACTTCACAGGTAAGAAATATTGCGGAAGTAACAACGGCCGTTGCAACGGGAGACTTGTCGAGAAAAATTGATGTGGATGTAAAAGGAGAAATTCTCGAGTTGAAAAATACGATCAACACGATGGTGGATCAGTTGCGTGGTTTTGCATCTGAAGTAACGCGTGTTGCAAGAGAAGTGGGATCGGAAGGAAAGCTTGGCGGACAGGCTGCTGTGGAAGGAGTTGGTGGTGTATGGAAAGATTTGACCGACTCAGTAAATGGTATGGCGAGTAACTTAACAGGCCAGGTAAGAAATATTGCCGAGGTAACAACAGCGGTTGCGAAAGGAGACTTATCAAGAAAAATTACGGTGGATGTAAGAGGAGAGATCCTTGAGTTAAAGAATACGATCAACACGATGGTGGATCAGTTGAATTCATTCGGCTCGGAAGTAACGCGTGTGGCGAGAGAAGTAGGATCGGAAGGAAAACTGGGTGGACAGGCCGATGTGCCTGGTGTTGGTGGAACATGGAAGGACTTAACCGACTCGGTAAATAAAATGGCGAGTAACCTTACCTCGCAGGTAAGAAATATTGCGGAAGTAACGACAGCGGTTGCGAATGGAGACTTGTCGAGAAAAATTGGTGTGGATGTAAAAGGAGAAATTCTCGAGTTGAAAAATACGATCAACACGATGGTGGATCAGTTGCGTGGTTTTGCATCTGAGGTAACACGTGTTGCGAGAGAAGTTGGTACGGAAGGAAAATTGGGTGGGCAGGCGAACGTACCGGGCGTTGCGGGAACATGGAAAGATCTGACCGATTCGGTAAACCAGATGGCGGGTAACCTTACTGCACAGGTAAGGAATATTGCAGATGTTGCGATCGCGGTGGCGAATGGGGATATGTCGAAAAAAATTACGGTGGATGTGCGCGGAGAGATCCTGCAGTTAAAAGAAACGCTGAACACGATGGTGGATCAGCTTCGTGCATTCGCATCGGAGGTAACGCGTGTTGCGAGAGAAGTTGGTACGGATGGAAAATTGGGCGGACAGGCTTTCGTACCGGGTGTTGCGGGAACATGGAAAGATCTGACCGATTCGGTAAATCAAATGACAGGTAACCTTACCGCACAGGTAAGAAATATTGCAGAAGTAACCAAAGCGGTTGCGAGTGGTGACCTTTCGAAAACAGTTGCGATCGATGTGAAGGGAGAAATCCTTGATCTGAAAAATACCATCAACACGATGGTGGAACAGTTGAATTCATTTGCGTTTGAAGTAACGCGTGTTGCAAGGGAAGTGGGTACGGAAGGAAAGCTTGGCGGACAGGCAGAAGTAAGAGGAGTGGGTGGTACATGGAAAGATCTTACAGATAGTGTGAACATGATGGCATCGAATCTTACCAACCAGGTGCGCGGTATTGCGAAAGTGGTAACAGCAGTTGCAACAGGAAACCTGAAACAAAAACTCGCGATCGTTTCTCGCGGTGAGGTGGCTCAGTTGATCGATACGATCAATGAAATGATCGATACGCTTGCGTTGTTTGCAGACCAGGTAACAACGGTTGCGCGTGAAGTGGGCGTGGATGGGCAATTGGGCGGACAGGCTTCTGTACCGGGCGCTTCAGGTATCTGGAAAAATCTTACAGAGAATGTGAACCAGCTTGCACAAAATCTTACTACGCAGGTACGTTCTATTTCTGAAGTGGCATCGGCGGTAACAAAAGGTGACCTTACCCGAACCATTCGTGTGGAAGCGAAAGGAGAAGTGGAAGCGTTAAAAGATACGATTAACCAGATGATCGCGAACCTGAAAGAAACAACGCTGCGTAACCAGGAACAGGACTGGCTGAAATCGAACCTTGCAAAGTTCACACAGATGTTGCAGGGACAAAAAGACCTGAAAACAGTAACGCAACGGATCCTTTCAGAGTTGGCGCAGGTGGTTACTGCACATTATGGCGCGTTTTATATTTTGAATCTTAACGAAGAAACACAGAGTACCAAACTCAGTTTGTATTCTGCTTACGGATATAAATCAGAAAAAAATATTCCTACCGAATTCGCTATCGGCGAGGGTTTGGTGGGACAGGTGGCTTTTGAAAAAGAGCGCATCATCTTATCAAACATTCCTGGAAATTATATAAAGATCAGTTCGGGATTGGGAAAATCGAAACCGGCTAATCTGATCATCCTGCCTGTATTGTTTGAGAACAAAGTAAAAGCGGTGATCGAATTGGCATCGCTGGACTTCTTTAGTGAAACACACCTTGACTTCCTTGAACAGTTAACGGAAAGTATCGGTATCGTATTGAACACGATCGAAGCAAACTCACGTACCGAAGAATTGCTTGCGCAATCACAATCACTCGCAGGAGAATTGAAGATCCAGCAGGAAGAGTTGAGCCGTACCAATGATGAGCTGCAGGATAAAGCATTGCTGCTGGTGAAACAGAAGAACGAAGTGGAGAACAAGAACAAGGAAGTGGAAGAAGCGAGAAAATCACTCGAAGAAAAAGCGGAACAGCTTACGCTTACATCGAAATATAAATCGGAGTTTCTGGCGAATATGTCGCACGAGCTGCGTACGCCTTTGAACAGCTTATTGATCCTTGCACAACAGTTGTATGAAAATGCGGAAGGCAACCTGAATGATAAACAGATCCGTTATGCGAAAACGATCCACTCATGCGGAGATGACCTGATACAACTGATCAACGATATCCTTGATCTTTCCAAGATCGAATCAGGATTTATCACGGCAAATATTTCGCCCGTACATTTTGCAGAGATCGCGGCGTTTGCGGAAACAACCTTCAAACCGATCTCGGAAGCAAGGCATTTGCGGTTCACGATCGAAACGGATGCGAAGCTGCCATCTACCATTGAAACGGATATTCAGCGTCTCAACCAGATCCTGAAGAACCTGTTATCGAATTCATTCAAGTTCACAGAAAAAGGAGAAGTGAAACTGCGCATTTATGAAGCGCACAATAACTGGAAAATAAAAAATCCAAACCTTGATAATGTAGGGCGTGTTGTTGCATTTGCGATCAGTGATACGGGTATCGGTATTCCGCAGGAAAAACAAAATATCATTTTCGAAGCGTTCCAGCAGGCGGAAGGATCAACGAGCCGTAAGTATGGCGGAACAGGATTGGGGCTTTCCATCAGCCGCGGATTGGCAGAATTATTAGGCGGAACGATCGAGCTGGAAAGTACGATATCACATGGAAGTACCTTTACCTTATTCCTTCCGATCGATAATGTAACAGCGATCGTTGACAGGGAAACAAGAGATAACCTGCATGTATATGAACAGCTGCAGTTAGGATCGGGGCCGAAAGAGATCGATTCATTGCTCCACTCAATAAGCAGCAGTGAGGAAAGATCGGATGCGAAGAATATTATCAACGAAATGATCAATGATTCGGGTGATGACAGAACGAATATCCAGCCATCGGATAATGTGATACTGATCGTTGAAGATGATCTTCGTTTTGGCAGGATCATTATTGAAAAAGCGCACCAGCACCAGATGAAAGCCATCATTGCGGTGAGTTATGCAGAAGTGTTTGATTTTGTGAACCGGTATAATCCTATCGCTATCACACTTGATGTAAAACTGCCGGATACCAGCGGATGGAAAGTGCTGGATCTTTTAAAGAACGACCTGAATTACCGCCACATCCCTATTTACCTGATATCGGGAGAAGAAAATAAAAGCCTTGCTTTAAAAAGAGGCGCAAGGAATTTTCTGTTGAAACCTCTCGATAATCAATCGCTGACTGAATTGTTTGAAGATATTGATTCGCTCAATAAAAAAGAAAGCAAGAAGATATTGGTGGTGGAAGATAACGAGATCGAATCATCACAGATCGCTAAAATGCTGCAGGGCGATAACATGGACGTGAATGTTGTTGCAACAGGTGCAGAGGCTTTGCAGCAGGTTGCTGATGGCGGCTACGACTGTATCATCCTTGATTACACATTGCCTGATATATCGGGGCTGGATCTGGTGAGCAAGGTAGAGGAATCGAAGAAAAAATTAACACCCGTGATCCTTTATTCAGCAAAGGATTTTAATAAAAAAGAACTGAGCCAGCTAAACCATTTGTCTAACCGCATCTTATTGAAAGGCGTGAATTCACTGGAACACCTGCTTGAAGAAACAGTGTTGCACCTGCATCTTAACCACAAAGAACTGGCGCCCGAAAAAAGAAAACTGATCGAAAACATCAGGATCAAAGAAGACATACTTACCGGAAAAAATATTCTTGTAGTAGATGACGATGTAAGGAACCTGTTTGCATTGACCACAGTGTTTGAAAGATATAATATCAATGTGATCACTGCGGAAAGCGGAAAAGAAGCTATTAAGATCATAGGCGAAGATGATCCTAAAATAGAAATGGTGCTGATGGATATCATGATGCCTGAAATGGACGGATACGAAACCACGCAAAAGATAAGGCGCGAACACAAGAACAGCACACTGCCTATCATTGCCGTAACGGCTAAAGCGATGAAGGGCGACAGGCAGAAATGTATAGAGGCCGGTGCATCGGATTATATTACCAAACCACTTAAAATAGACCAGCTGCTTTCGCTGATGCGTATGTGGTTCTATAAATAAAGACAACAAAAAATAAATGCCGCAAAAAATACTTTTGGTAGATGACAGGGAAGACAATTTGTTTTCGATGGAAACCATTCTTGAGCCCGGCGGTTACCAGTTTGTAAAAGCGAGATCAGGAAGACAGGCACTAAAAATATTACTGAACGAATTTGATTTTGCTTTGATATTGATGGATGTAAAAATGCCCAACCTTGATGGTTTTGAAACGGCTTCACTCATCTATGAAAGAGAAAAACTAAGGCATATCCCGATCATTTTTATTACGGCCAATACTTATGGAGAAGATAATATTTTTAAAGGCTACCGAACGGGAGCAGTTGATTATATTTCCAAGCCCATTAATCCCGACCTTCTTCGCGCGAAAGTTTCTGTGTTCATTGATCTGTATAAAAAAAATCATCAGTTATTATTGCAGGAACAAAAATTAAAAGCGATCAATAAAAACCTGGAGAATGAAATTACTGAACGGAAAAATTCAGAAGAAAAAGTACTGGAACTGAATAAACAACTCCTGGCAAATATTGAACAGCTTGAAACAGTTAATAAAGAGCTCGATAGTTTTGCATTCATGGCTTCGCATGATATGCAGGAACCGCTACGGAAAATACTCACTTTCAGTAACCTGCTGGTTGTAAAACACAATGAGCAGCTTGACGGTGCAGCCAGAGAAAAAATAATCATCATTCAGAAGGCGGCGGAAAGAATGCAGAAACTCATCAAGGATATTCTTGATTTTTCAAAACTAACAGTAGAACGCGAGCCGTTTGTTAAAACCGATCTTACACAGATCGCACGTGAAGCGGTGGAAGAATTGTCGGATAATGCCAAAGACAGGCGCGCACAAATTCAAATTGGACAATTGCCTTCGCTGCCTATCAATGCAAATATGATCAGGTCGTTATTCTTTAATCTGGTTGGCAATGCACTTAAGTACAGTAAAAAAGATACTGATCCTTCCATAAAAATCTACGCCGATAAAGCGGCAAAAAAAGATGCGGACAAAACAATGCCCGACAGTAAAAAATACCACCGCATTTATGTAGAGGACAACGGCATCGGTTTTGACCAGCAATATGCCGAAAGGATCTTCGAAATGTTCAAACGCCTGCATCCCAATACAGAATATGAAGGCACGGGTATTGGCCTGGCGCTTTGTAAACAGATCATGGAAAAACACAAAGGATTCATCAGCGCATTGGGCAAACAGGATGAAGGCGCTACTTTTATTATTTCTTTACCGGTAGCTATGCAGCATGCATGATTTTTTAGCGCGGGTGGCTTGTTTCCATTGTTTCTAAAAGAATATTCTTATTCCATACCAGGTTCCAGAAACAGGTTTGGTATCTTTTATTTACTTCCCAGAAGCCATTTGCTTTATATCTTCTTGAAGAAGACAATTGTACCAGCGAATTGACATACACTACTTTTCCAAACCGGCTGAGCCTTTTGCCCATATCAATATCATCGCCATAAAAAGTAAGCGATGTATTATAACCGCCGGCGATCTCTAATATATCAGCGCGGATAAATGCATTGCCGCCGATCAATATTGCTGCACGTCCCGATAACTGCGCCAGTGCTGACGTTACCGGATATACAATTTTTTGGGAGAGCAATGAAAAATTGCGCATCAGCATACTGCCGTCAAAATAATCATATGGCCCTGTTACTGCGGCTCTTTTGTTTTTGCATAAATAAGTAACTCCTTTTCTTATCCAGTCGGCACGTGGAATACAGTCGGCATCCATCTGTGCAATCACAGAACCCGTTGCAGCCTGGCGGGCACATTCACGCGCAAAATTAGTGCCCTGCCTGTTCTCATGTACAAGCAAAACAGGAATGGATCGTATCGTGCGGGTTTCTATAAATTGTTTAACAAGCAGAGAGGTATTATCGGTTGAAGCATTGTCTGCCACAATGATCTCAAAGTTTGGATAATCCTGCAGCATCAATGCAGACAGTGCGCGCTCTATATATTTTTCTTCATTAAATGCGGGGACCAGAACGGATACTTTTGGCAGATGCATGATACAATTTTTTATAAAATAAGATCATGCAGGTTACCTTAATGTAAGCTGGAGGTTATATAAATATTATGAAGTGGTAACTTTTACATAACGTGTTATTCACGTGTTCTTAACACTCGCATGGTTCCTTTGTAAAACCTCTGGTAATGAAATCCTTTCTTTGTATATGTTGCCTGCTCGCAGTTCAGTTTTGTTTTTCGCAATCCGCTCCTTTAACACGTAACATCTTTATCATTACAACAGACGGGTTCAGGTGGCAGGAAGTTTTTAAAGGCGCCGACCCGGTTTTGATACGCGACCCTCATTATGTAAAAGACACATCACTGATGCTGCAGCAATACTGGGATAACGATGCTGATACACGAAGAAAAAAGCTGTTGCCTTTTTTCTGGAGCGTGATCGCACAACAGGGCATGCTGGCCGGTAACCGCGATTTTGATAATGATGTGAATGTTGCCAACCTCTATAAAATATCTTATCCCGGCTACAACGAGATCTTTACAGGATATGCCGATCTGAAATTCATTCCCAATCTTTCGGTACGTAATAAAAACCGAAATGTGCTGGAATATTTAAATGAGCAGGAAGAATATGCAGGCAAAGTTGCTGCATTCAGTTCCTGGAACGTGTTGCCTTTTATTCTCGGTAAAACGGCAACCACTATGCCTGTGAACGGCGGTTATGAAATGCTCAATGAAGATAACAGCGATACAATTAATACACTCATTAACCAGGTTCAAAAAAATATCGTGCACAAAACAAATACCCGTCACGACCTGCTCACTTTCGAGAGTGCAAAAAGTTATATTGAACAGGAACACCCGCGAGTACTTTTTTTAGGCCTGGGCGAAACAGATGAATGCGCACATAACAAAGCATACGATGGTTATTTGCAAAAAGCACATCAGGTAGATGCCATGCTTGCAGAATTGTGGTATTATGTTCAGACGGATCCTTTTTATAAAGACAACACAACTTTTATCATCACCACCGATCATGGCCGCGGTGCAAAGAATACGAACTGGAATACGCATGGGTTCTGGGTGAAAGGATCGGGTGAAACATGGATGGCGATGCTCGGGCCGGGTATTGCAGCATCGGGTGAGCTTACAGGCAAACAACAGATCTATCAAAAACAAATTGCAGCAACCGTATCATTTATGCTTGGTGAAAAATTCAGCGCCGGCCATCCTGTTGCCGACCCGATATTATTACAGGAAAAAATAACAGAGAACAAAAAAATACCTCAAACTATGGCTGTTTCGGTTTCAGCTGTTAATAAATAAATGTATGCATGAATTGTTGAACGGCTATATCAGCACTTACGGATACCTCGCTATCTTTTGCCTGGTACTGATACAGGAGTCAGGTGTACCGGGGCTGCCCAATGAATTTGTTTTATTTTATTTTGGATATATCAGCCACCAGTTTCATTTGTCGTATATCATTGTACTCGCACTGGTGATCATTGCCGATACGATGGGCTCATTTATTTTATACCTGCTTTTTTATCATGGCAGCAATTGGCTGATACAAAATAAACCCAAATGGCTGCGCATTCCTGTAAACAAAATAACCTCGCTTAAAAAAAGGATCTCTGCAACAAATGGCAGAACCATATTGATCGGAAAACTTACGCCGTTTGTACGTGGATATATCCCCGTTGCTGCAGGAATGCTGCAGGTTGACCCGGTCATTTATGGCAGGATCATTTTAGTTACTGCGCTTATCTGGAGCGGTGGCTGGATAACGGCCGGCTGGCTTTTTTTCGGGAGATAAGAAATGGCACGCGGATGACGCGGATCAGGCAGATCTTCACGGATCATCAGCAATTAAATAATAAAAAAAATCCGCGTATATCTGCCTGATCCGCGTCATCCGCTTGCTATTACTGCGTAACCGTTATCTTGTATTTATTTTTAAACATTGTCTTATCCGGTATCTCCCAAACGTTATTGATCTTTAAACCATAAAATATTTACCATGAAAGAGTTTTTATTAGTATTCAGGAACGATTATGCTGCCATGCCAGAAGCAACAGCAGAAGAGAGACAGGCCATCATGAAACAATGGATGGACTGGATCGGTGGTATTGCTCAAAAGAATAAACTGGTAGACAGGGGCAACCGCCTCGGCTCTGCCGGCAAAGTGATCAAATCGAACAATGTAATTACCGATGGTCCTTACATTGAAAGCAAAGAACTGATCGGCGGTTATACGATCATCAAAGCCGATTCGTATGAGGAAGCTGTTGAACTTTCCAAAGGCTGCCCTATTTTAACTGTGGGCGGAAATGTAGAAGTAAGAGATATTGTGCCGATGTAATATGCAATAATTCATGTGAAAGCCTCTGCAGGTGCAGGGGCTTTTGTGTTTTTCGGGCTCTTGAAAAATGCAGGCCGGGTGGAAACGGATAAGGTTTCACGCAAAGATGCCAAGCAAGCGAAGGCATCAGGGTTTCTTTGCTTGCTTGGCGTCTTTGCGTGAAAATATTCGGGCCTGAAAACTATATTTGTACGTTGCACTTTAATAAAATCTTTCGCATACATGTACGATATCTGCTGCATTGGACATATCACATTAGATAAAGTAGTAACGCCCGAAAGCGAAGTTCATATGCCCGGCGGCACTGCTTTTTATTTTTCGAATGCGGTTTGCAATATGGATATTCATTACCGGCTTGTTACGGCAGTTGCTGAAACAGAGATGCATTTTGTAACGGATCTCCGCAAAAAAAATATTGAAGTGAGTGTATTGAACAGTACACACACGGTTTATTTTGAAAATATCTACCCCGAAAACCGTGATCACCGCACACAACGGGTATTGCAAAAAGCAAATGCATTTACCGCAGGACAATTGGATGGTGTGCAATCGAAAATATTTCATCTCGGGCCATTGCTTGCTGATGATATCCCCATTGAGTTGATCAAAGAATTATCAAAACGGGGATTGGTCTCCCTGGATGTACAGGGCTACCTGAGAGAAGTGCATAATGAAAATGTGCATGCGATAGACTGGCCTGCAAAAAAAGAGATATTACCTTATATCCATATCCTGAAAGCAAATGAATCGGAAATGGAAAAACTCACCGGCGAAAAAGATGCAGGAACCGCTGCAAAAATATTAGCCGGCTGGGGTGTAAAAGAAGTAGTGATCACATTGGGCAGCCTGGGTTCTGTATTATATGCCGATCATATTTTTTATGATATACCTGCTTTCAAACCCGCATCAATAGTGGATGCAACAGGATGCGGCGATACCTATATGGCCGGTTATCTTTATCAGCGGATCAAAGGCACGCCGCTTCAATATGCAGGCGAATTTGCGGCAGCGATGGCTACGTGCAAGATCGGATCATCGGGCCCGTTTACCGGTACGGCAAAAGAAATAGAACAAATAATGAAGAGCGGGTCACCGGCATAAAAAAAATATCAAAACGTTTGTATGAAAAAAATAAAACTGTTCACACTTATTTTTTTTATCGGTACCTGTTTTTGTGTTGATATTTTTTCGCAGCAGGTAAAAACATTCACCAACCCATTACTTTCTTCCGGTGCAGATCCCTGGTGTATGTATAAAGATGGGTTTTATTATTATATGCATACCACAGGCAGAAACCTTACACTCTGGAAAACAAAAAATATTGCTGAATTAAAAACCGCAGAGAAAAAAATAATTTTTACACCACCTGCAACCGGCCCTTATTCCAAAGATATCTGGGCGCCTGAAATTCATTTTGTGCAGGGAAAATGGTATGTGTATTTTGCTGCCGATGGAAGCACCAATCAGTCACATCGTTTATGGGTATTGGAAAACAGTTCTGCCGATCCACTTCAGGGCGAATGGATCATGAAAGGAAAAATAACCACACCGGATGATAAATGGTCCATCGATGGATCTATGTTTGAGCATAAGAAACAATTGTATTTTATCTGGTCGGGCTGGGCAGGCGATACAAATGGCGAACAGGATATTTATATCGCCAGGATGAAAAACCCATGGACGATAGAAGGGAAACGTATCAAACTATCCGCTCCTGAATTTGACTGGGAAAAAAATGGCGACACGCATAACCCCAACGACCCGCCGCACATCAATGTAAATGAAGGCCCCGAGGTATTGATCCATAACGATCAATTATTTCTTATCTATTCAGCCAGCGGGTGCTGGACGGATTTCTATGCACTTGGCATGCTCACTGCATCTGCGAACAGCGACCTGATGGATGCGGCCTCATGGAAAAAATCAACACAACCTGTTTTCAAACAATCAACAGAAAACAGTGTGTATGCACCGGGACATAATTCGTTCTTTACATCTGCTGATGGAAAAGAAGACTGGATATTGTATCATGCCAACAGTAAGCCCGGCCAGGGTTGTGGCGGATTCCGTTCGCCACGTGCACAACGGTTTACCTGGAAATCGGATGGCACTCCGGATTTTGGTGTTCCCGTAAAAGAAGGAGAAATATTGCAGGTTCCCTCGGGTAGTAAATAAACCGGGTTCGTCAAATAAAAACAAGAATATGAATAATTGGTACGCCGCTTTTTTATTTGCTGTTTTTTTTATTTTCCCTGCCGGTAACAAAACAACGGAGAAAACGCCCGGCTCGCAAACGCAGTTGGTTTTATTAGGTACCGGTACGCCGTTTGCCGATCCCGAAAGATCGGGCCCGTCACTGGCTATCATTGTTAACAATACTTCTTATGTGGTTGATTGCGGGCCGGGTGTTGTTCGCCGCGCTGCTGAAGCATCTAAAAAAAATATTCCATCACTTGAAGCATCAAAGCTCAGGCATTTATTTATTACGCATCTTCATTCGGATCATACAACCGGTTATCCGGATTTTATTTTTACACCCGCTGTACTTGATAGAAATGCCCCATTGGAAGTATACGGGCCAACAGGAATAAAAAATATGACGGATCATATTCTCGCCGCATACAAAGAAGATATGGATGTGCGCATAAACGGGCTTGAATATGGAAATGCAGAAGGATATAAAGTAAATGTGCATGAAGTAAAAGAAGGTATTGTATATAGAGACGCCAATATAATTGTAAAAGCATTTAACGTGCATCACGGTTCCTGGCAGGACGCATTGGGTTACCGCTTTGAAACAAAGGATAAAATAATTGTTGTATCGGGTGATTGTACATACGACGAAAACCTTATTGCCAATGCAAAAGGCTGTGATATACTTGTGCATGAAGTGTATTCAATGGAAGGATTGTCTAAACGGGAAGAACGATGGAAAAAATATCATTCCGGTTTTCATACATCAACAGAACAGCTGGCAAAGATCGCCGGCATAGTGAAGCCTAAAACACTTGTACTTGTTCATCAGTTATTATTCGGGGCGAGCAAGGAAAGCCTGCTGAAAGAAATACAAAAAAATTACAGCGGCAAAATATGGTATGGCAATGATCTTGATGTAATTGAATAAACTTAACGTGTGGTATCAGTAAAACTCTCTGCGAAACTCTGCGGTGAAAGAAGCCCGAAATAATAACCTGTTCAACTTTGTAAACCCTTTTCACCGCTGAGACGCAGAGAAATTTGATAACAACACATTAAACTTACAGCGCCGAGATCCATTTCCTGAAATCTATGGCGCTTTCCTGGCTTACGATAATATCTTCAGAAACGGGTACGTTCAATTCCACTAATATTTTTATCTTATCGTATGCCTTGTATGATTTGATGTAATTTATATTGACAATATATTTCCGGTTGGCCCGGTAAAATTTTTTTGGATCCAGTTCTTCTTCCAGTTCTTTCAGGTTTTTATCTACCAGGAATTTTTTTCCATCGCTGGTGATCAGGAAGGTGATCTTTTGTTCGGTAAAAAAATAGGCCACTTCATCCAGCAATATGCTTTGAAATTCAATCCCTTTTTTTACCACTATCCTTGATTTTCTTGCGGGATCCTTTTCCGACAGGTATTCCAGCAGGTTCTCGTGGTTATTAAGAAAATGATTTTTCAGGTTCTTGTATTTGGTAATGGCTTTTAATAATTCCTGGTCGTTAATAGGTTTTAATAAATATTCAATACCTGTGTGTTCAAAGGCCTTCACCATAAAATTATCAAATGCTGTAATGAAAATAATAGGCACTGATATTTTTACCCTTTCAAATATGCTGAATGAAATACCATCTTTTAAATGGATATCCATAAATATCAGGTCGGGCGGAGGATTGTTGGTTAGCCAGCTAACAGAATCCTCCACAGTTTCGAGTGTTCCGATCACAGAAATCGGTTCTTTTGTCAACTGAATAAGATGCAACAGGTTATCCAATGCGGTTTTCTCGTCTTCTATGATCAGTGTTTTTATCATGCTTTCTCAGGATTTTAAAATAGGTAACAGTACAGTAAATTGATCAGCCGTTTGTTCAATGGTGATATTTTTATTAACGATCAGGCTATACCGTTCATTCAGGTTTGATAAACCGATCTTTGATGACTGGATATCAAACTTTTTTACATTCTTCGGGTTCACCACTTTTATCTGTTCGGCCGATATGGTTATTTCAATGTTGAGCATGCTGCTTTCCGAAAAATGATTGTGTTTGATCGCGTTCTCGATCAGCGCCTGTAATGATAAAGGCGGTATCAGGTAATCTTCCACGCTTACATTATCCATTTTTATCACCATGCTTAAACCGGTTTGATAACGGATCTTCAGCAGGTAAAAATAATTGCTGGCAAACTCTATTTCTTCGCGCAGCTGTATCAGGTCTTTTTCTTTGTTCAGTAAAATGTAGCGGTAAACTTTTGCAAGCGTGTCGTTGAACAGTTTTGCTTTATCCTTATCCTGGCTGATGAGATAGGATAAAGTATTCAATGAATTAAAAATAAAATGCGGGTCTATCTGGCTCTTCAAAGCATCCAGCTGCGCCTGCACTTTTAATTTTTCGCTGCGCTCTACTTTTACCAGGTCAGATTCTCTTTCTTTATTCAGGTATACTATTTCATAAATGCTGCTGATCTGTATGCTGATCACCGTCATGATCACCTGGCTGATCATAAGGCTGTGATAATCGTAGCGGTTGTTTTGCAGGTAACGGTTCCACAACAGCAGCAGCACATACGAAATACTCCAGCTTACTATAAATGTGATCGAATATCTCGCCGGGATCCTTACATAGATCTTTTTCAGTTTGGATAATTCAGCCCGCAAAAAATAATGCGCATATGCACAACCGTTCCAGAGACAGAAAGTAATAACAGAAAAACAGAGATAATTGATAATATAATCATCCGCCGCTTCCGGCCTTGCAAACCCTGATGCATGATAGATGAAAATGCTGGCTAACGGAATACCCAGGCCTTTAACGGCCGTGTCATTTATTTTCTGAGTTCTATCCATTATCGCAGCAGGTTGGGTTTTATAAGGACACACAATATGTATGAAAGTTCGAATGTGTGAACGAGCTTTTTTTACCGTTCACATAATTTCACAGATGTTTTTATGACTTCCTACTGTTTTAATGGACTTTTATTTTTTTAAGGCCGGTCAAATAAAAAACACTTTACGTTAAGTATTTCTTAAACACATTTTTCGTCGGGTTCGTTTTTTTGCGTTTCAGTTCAAAATATTCATGCTTTGGTTATTTATTGATCTTTTCCGGGCGCATCCCATCTATTTTTCCTGTCTGTTTTTTCATTCATACAATTCACTTGTACTACATAAAGTGTATTGTCATTTTATTGTAAACATTTTTTCAAATCAATTATTACGCTATGAGAAGAGCTTCCATGTTACTTATGTGCATGTTATTGGCCATGTGCCAGTTATTTGCGCAAAGCCGCACCGTTAAAGGGTCGGTAACGGATGATAAAGGCGCAGCAGTGTCTAATGCATCAGTAGTGGTAAAAGGTACTTCCACCGGAACTGTTACAGATGCCAGTGGAAATTTCAGTATTTCAGTGCCCGCTACTGCAAAATTATTAGTGATCAGTTCTCTGAATTATCAATCACAAGAGATCAACGTGCAGAATAAGAACCAGGTTTCGGTTCAATTGCAACCGTCTTCTGAAAGGTTAGATGAAGTAGTGGTTACCGGTTATGGTACTACCAAGAAAGTAAATTCAACTTCATCACAGGCAAAGATTGGCGGGAAGGATCTTGAAAACGTTCCGGTTGCATCAATCGACCGTGGCTTCCAGGGAAAGGTAGCAGGTTTACAATCTTCGAGCGCCAATGGGCAGCCGGGTTCTAACCAGGATATCCGTATCCGAGGTATCGGTTCATTCACTGCATCAGCAAGTCCGCTGTATGTAATTGATGGTGTGCAGATCGTTACAGGAGATTTGTCAAGCGCAGTAACCACTACCAACGTATTAGCAACCATCAATCCAAATGATATTGAAGATGTTTCTGTATTGAAAGATGCAGCGGCAACGTCTATTTATGGTTCACGCGGTGCAAATGGTGTAATTGTGATCACTACCAAAAAAGGTAAATCAGGAAAAACACAATTCAGGTTTGATACCGAAGTTGGACAAAGTGATTATGCCAATATACCTGATGCAGGTAAACCCATTAAAGCAGCCGACTGGTTCAATCTTTTACAGGAAGGAATGGTGAATGCAAATTTTACCACAGCGCAGATCAACAGTACACTGGCCTCATACGGTTATGGCAATGGTGTTGATATAGACTGGATAAAACTGACTACACGAAAAGGTATACAGCAACAATATAACCTGAGCATGACCGCCGGTGATGCAAAGACACAGATATTTATGTCTGGCGGTTATTTCAAACAGGAGGCAGCCAACATTGGCGCCGACCTGCAAAGGATCTCGGGAAATTTAAAAGTTACGCATAATATCTCTTCCAAATTAACTGTATCAACTAACTGGAATATTGGTAATGTATTGCAGAATACACCGCCATCAGGGCCTGGCGCGTTTGCCAATCCATATTATGTGTCATTGACATTGCGCCCGACACAAAATCCGTTCAATGCTGATGGATCATATAATATCAGCACGTCAAATAATCTCAGTTTTCCAACGCACTATAATCCGTTGTATGTAATCGCCAACGATAAATATATTGTAAGGAATACACAGATATTCGGCGGAGGTGAACTGGATTATAAAATATTACAGGGATTGAAGTTCACATCACATATCGGTATCCAGAACAATGACCTGGAAGAAAGTGTGTTCAACAATCCATTTCATGGAGATGGTGTTGGAACAGGCGGTTTCGGACAGAACAATTATACCCGCGCATTTTTGTGGGATTGGTATAACCAGCTCGATTATCATCTCGACCTGCTGAAAAGCAGAAAATTAAGTACGGATCTGAAAGTAGGATATGAAGCGAATAAATATAATTTTTACCGTATCCTGTCTGGTTCGCAGAATTATCCGCCAACAGTTGAACTGCCTTTATCAACCAATGCTGCAACTGCAGTACAGGGAGCTGCGGATGCTGCTAACTATACATTCGCTTCTATGTATTCAAGCGCCAATTTCAGCTATGATAACAGGTATATCTTATCAGGCAGTTTCAGAAGGGACGGATCATCACGTTTCGGTTCCAATAACCAGTATGGTAATTTCTGGTCGGTAGGCGGCGCATGGAACGTTACGAATGAAGCATTCATGAAGGATTTCAAAGCGTTATCAACATTAAAACTGAGAGCTTCATACGGTTCAACGGGTAATGCAGGTATCGGTAACTATGTGTGGAGACAAACCTATGGCTATGGTACCAACTACAATGGTAACTCCGGCGGTACATTCAACAATATCGGTAACGTTGACCTTACCTGGGAAAAAACAAATCAAACCGATATCGGCTTAGACCTTGGTTTGTTAAAGAACAGGATCAACATAGTGTTTGACTGGTATAAAAAATTAACTGATGGATTGTTGTTTAACAAACCCATTTCTGAAACAACAGGCTTTGCAAGTATCCTGAGCAACGTAGGTAA
>JABDAP010000058.1:0-16649 GCA_013289065.1 Bacteroidota bacterium
TCAATAGTTTTATTACTGCTAATAATTATTTACAGGTATTGGCAGAGGGGAAAGCATCGCTGCTTAAGCTGCATAAAAAGAACCTGGAAGAATTCACGGAATATAATGATGCTACTAAATACAAACGGTTTAAAATAGTGGAGCAATATTATGTTTTTCAAAATGGTGTGTACACTCCCGTTACTTTAGGCACTAAAAACCTTGAAGCACAAACAGGCGATAAATGGCCTCAGGTATCGGCTTACCTGAAACAAAACGGTATGTCGGGGAAAAATGAAAAAGATTGGGCCGCTGCGATAAAATATTATAACTCTCTGTAAGTCAAAAAGCATTTTCCACTGCAATACAAGGCTGATCATTCCGCGGGCCTGGCATGATTTTTTGTTTATTATTAAACAATTAAATTAATGTCTTATGAAAAAGGTATTAACCGCTGTATTGCTTATGGGGATTGCTTTTTCAGCTTCTTCCTCCAACGAAAAATTTGCAGCATCAGCTTCTCTTCAAACTAACTTTATCGATGGCTTTCCGTATTCTTACCAATGCGGTTATTTTTATAATGATGATTATGCAAATGGCCTGCCGGCAGGTACTGCGCTATGGGTGTTTAGTGATGTCAATGATCACTCTGCTGTAATTGCAGTAGGGTATTATGATAGCAACTATAACCCTGTAACTATTTATTTAAGCGGAAGTTTTGACCTTGAAAATAATTTTGCCAACCTGTTCACCAGTTATGGTACGGTTAGTGTAACGCTTAGCAATTATTAGACTAATACTTTGTGACTAAAGTGTAATAAAAAGAAAAATAGGGATACTCTTATTTGATATTCAAGATAATTTTTCTAAAGTTCTCGCCCTCACCCGAGATGATCTTAAATTCAGATTAACGATAAATAATTATTATTCGAAAAGGAAGTTGATCTTATTGTGTAGTAAGATGCAATCTGTTACTGTAAAAGTTAACTCCATTAAGATTATCGGGTGACTAAAGCCCAAGCGTATTTGCTTGGAATCAATATATTATTTCAGACTACCTGTAGTATTATTTTGACAGCAAAAAACTAATTAATGCTTTTTGTTTCGATAGAATGTTTTTTAGTTTTAGTCAAAACTAATATTATGAAAAAGACATTACTTATCTTCCTGACTGCAGGACTTTCTATTCTGCTTCCATTATCTTCTCAATCAAGAGAAAAATTAAATTTGCACGAAGAGAATTTTCCTAAGGCTTTAAAGCAGAGTGCGCCTATTTTATTTTCGCAATCTGCTAAAAAAGCATATTTATTAAAAGACAGATCATTCCAGACACAAGATGATGTTTATTGCCTTTCTTCCTGCGTAGCTAAAAAATCTATCGTTACACCGGATTCTTTTCAAACCGGCCTCATCGATGGTTGGCCTTATTCGTACCAATGTGGTTATTTTTATAATGATGATTATGGGAATGGCCTGCCGGTCGGAATTCCGATATGGGTATTTAGCAGTATGACTGATCACACTGCTGTATTTGCAGTAGGGTATACTGATGAGAGCTTAAATCCTATAACTATTTATTTAACCGGAACTTTTGATACTGTTACAAAGTATGCCACCCTATATATCGGCTTTGGGTCACTTGGTGTAACGCTTGATTAAGCTGTAACGCGTTGTGCGAAATTTCGACAATTTAAATTAGCACTCTCTGTGAAACCTTTGTTTGCGCAATGCTGTAAAATAATTCGGCAGAGCAGCAGGAGCAGAGGTTTCGCAGAGTACGTTAATAAATAAGAGAGATATTAATTTATTTCAAAACCTCGGATAATTTCTTTTCGAGATCATCACCTCTTAGCCCGGTTGCAATGATCTTTCCTTGCGGATCAACCAAAACATTGAACGGGATGCCATCAAAATGATATAAGGTAACCATTGGGCTTTCCCATTGTTTCAGGTCGCTTACCTGTGTCCATGTAAGATTGTCGGCTTTTACCGCTTCCTGCCAGTCATCTTTTTTTGAATCGAGCGATACACCTAATATCGTAAAATTTTTATCCTTGAATTTATTGTAAGCAATTACTACGTTAGGGTTTTCTTTACGGCAGGGCCCGCACCAGCTTGCCCAGAAATCGACCAATACATATTTACCTTTTAAACTGCTTAACTGAAAAGGTTTGCCATTAATATCGGGCAGGTTTATTTCAGGGGCCTGCTGACCGAGTAAAGGATATTTTACCGGGCCCATCGGCTTCTGCACCGCAAGCAGGCTTTTGATCTTTGCCAGTCCGCTATGTTCTTTAAATTTATCAGATGATGCAGTGGCCAGTGCCAATACTTCATCCTGGTTCATGGTTCTTGATGCCATGCCTAATGCATAATACCTTGCTGCGGGGCTTGGCGACTGATTGATAAAATCTGTTACCATCGTATTCATTTCTTTGATCTGCGCATCACGCCGGTTGCGTGCAAGGGCTACGATGCTGTCTTTTGCATTTTGTTTTTGCAAAGTATCTATCAGCGAAAATGTAGCATAGAGCGCAGAATCTTTTTTACGGTAATCTTCAAAAAGAACATGAAGGCTTTCACTTGCAGGTGAACCGGTTAATGTATAGTTGCGGTAATTATCAATATCCAACTGCAGTGTAATGTTGCTATTATCGTTCACCAATAATACATCGGGCCCATCCTGGATAACGATGCGGTATAAACCTTCTTCCCTGCCCATACCACGAAGATCGAAATTGCCACCGGATGCGATCGGGGCCGAATCAAGTACAACAGGCGATTCGCCGCCATATGGCAATTCTTCTAAAAAAACTTTTTTACCCGGAGCATTTTCAATTTTACCACTTATGATAAATGCACCGTATTTTTTTTGCTGGCAGGAATACAATGTAATGACAGCTGTTAATGTTATAATGATGATCTTTTTCATGTATGGATTTTTACACGCTGCAACATGAGCGTTTATGATTGATTTAATTTCTGTTCTAATAACTGTGTTACCAGTTTCGGATCTGCTTTTCCGCCACTGCGTTTTTTTACTTCGCCAACAAATAAACCGATCAACCCTTTCTTTCCTTTTTTATATTCTGAAACTTTATCGGGCATGTTTTGAATTGTTTAGTTTATCCAGGCTTCCAGTTCATTTGTGTCGCTTACCTGTAACAGGTTCATGCTTTCTGCAACGGTTAATGGCGATTGGTTTTCTGTTATGATCACCGGTAATATTTTCGACGATGCAACGGAGAAGTTAACCTTACCCGATTCCACTAATTGTATCAACTCAGCGAGAATGGATGGCTGCAGGTTGAATGCAGTAAAATCGATCCCACGCTCATTTATATATTGGCGTACCGGCCCAAGTATCCAGTTTGCAGCAGCCTTATATTGTGTGGTATGTTTGCTGACTGCTTCAAAATACAATGCCGTTTCTTTTTCATCGCATAACTGTGCAGCATCATAAGCACTGAGCCCGAATTGTGATTGATATTTTTTTACCAGCTCGTTTGGCAGTGATGGCAGCGCTGATCTTACCTTATTAATAAAGTCATCCGTTACATGCAAAGGTGCCAGATCGGGATCGGGGAAGTAACGGTAATCATTGGCTTCTTCTTTATCGCGGATCGCAAATGTTGTATCGTTCGATGCATCAAAACTTCGTGTCTGCTGTTGCACTTTACCGCCATCTTCAACCAATTGTATCATCCTGTCTATTTCAAATTCTATCGCTTTTTTTACATTCCGGATCGAGTTAAGATTTTTTACTTCAACCCTTGTGCCTAATTTTTTTTCTCCTTTCAAACGGATGGAAATATTTGCATCGCAACGCAGGCTGCCTTCTTCCATATTGCCATCGCAGATGCCGATCCATCTTACGAGCCTGCGAACTTCGGTCACATATTGCCAGGCTTCATCAGCAGAGAAAATATCGGGCTCGGTTACAATTTCAACCAATGGTGTGCCCGCTCTGTTGAGATCTATGCAGGTAAAATCTTTATCAAGGTCATGTATACTTTTTCCTGCATCTTCTTCCATATGGATGCGGTTCAACTGCACATTGCGCTCACCGGCTGCTGTTTTGATGGTAACATAACCCGCTTTGCAGATCGGTGTTGTATGCTGTGATACCTGGTAACCTTTTGGAAGGTCGGGATAAAAATAATTTTTGCGCGCAAAATAATTATCCTTCTCAATCTCACAGTTGCACGCTAACCCCATGCGGATGGCATACTCAACTGCTTTTTTATTGGCCATAGGCAGTGTGCCCGGATGGCCCATGGTAATGGGGCTGATATGTGTATTGGGCGCTGCACCAAATGCAGTGCTGTCGCCGCAAAACAATTTACTATCTGTAGCAAGCTGTGCATGTACCTCAAGGCCGATAACGGCTTCATATTTTTCGTTCAATAACATGGTGGCGCAAAAATATACCTAATCACGGATTTGATCGCGGATTTCACGGATCGTAATATGATGGATGTGATTATTGTGCGAGAATTTTTTGGAGATCGTCATTTGATACGGTTAATAAACCAACGGGTGGCAGCCGGCGTGTGAGCTCTTTCCAGTTTTTATCTTTTGAAAAAATATCTTTCAACATGGGCAATGCCTTTGCAACCTGTTTGTTATTAGCGAGTGCAATGGCTGTCCAGAATTGCATTTCAAGATTTGCGGGAAATAATTTCATCGCTGCATTATACTCATTCATAGCAAGTGTCATATTGTTTTTTTCTACCGCCAGGTCGCCGCTGTTCATGTGTTCATATGCGGTGTGGACTGCGTACAATCTCCTGAGTTCTTCCAATGGTTTGGGCGAGTCGTCTACCCGAAGGTCAACGGACCGGTTGTTCCATGGTTCCATCTTTTTTCCTGGAACCACAATAATTGCTGCAGCCTGATGCCACGGATATCGCCACCGGCTTTTTGTGCAGCTTCGAGCGCAAGCAATACACGCTCGGCCAGCGGTTTGCCGGTTGTTTGTTTAAATGAATTTGACATGTATTCGCAAACCTGGTCGCCCAGCATCATGTTGCTTTGCACGCTGAAATTGTAACCTTTGATCTGTTTGGCCACCTGTATGCATTTTTTGCCGGTATGTGCCGCAACATTCCCTTTGCTGTCGATGATGGCAACCTGTCTTACCTCGCGTCCAGGATCGGCTTTTGTTAAACTGTCGAGAGCTTGCTGCGGGGTAAAACCTTTTTTTAATAAAGCCAGCGCTTTCAGCCCATATGATTTATCAACGAAGGATTGTGTGGCTACTGCGCCCACACCTGCTTCTGCCCAGGGAACCAAAGTGCCTACGCTGAACCAATGGCTTTGCACGCCAACAGCCATCTCGCCTGTTTTTTCATCGCGTGCTACAATTGAAAATGTATGTGCCAATGGTTGTTTGGAGGAATAAACCTGTGCATTCGATACAAAAGAGAAGAGCAGGATACAAGCAGTCAGAATTTTTTTCATATTGAAATAGTTGATGCTTTAAAGATACAATGTGCGCGAGAATAAAGTGGATGGATGCAACAAAAAAAAACCGCGCCAGGAATAGCGCGGTGTACAACATGAGAAAAAATCGAAAAGAGTAACGTCAGAGCACGCGGCTTAACGTTTATTATATAGTTAGAGATCTGCGGTCTTTAATCTTTTGGGGAATTTGATTTCCGCCTTTTGTGTTTTGCCTGCTCTTTGATAGGTTACTTTAATGCTATCCCCTTCTTTCAGTTCACGCACTTTGTTTCTTAATTCATCAACAGAATTCACTGCTTTGCCATCAATTTCCGAGATCACATCATCTTTTTGTAAACCGGCTTTCGCGGCAGGCGTATCGCCATCCACATCAAGTATCTTTACACCTTTGCCTTCTGCAACATCCTGTATTTCCAATCCCAGCCTGGGTTTGCGCATATTGTTCATGAATTCCACGCCATTCATTTTTGGCAGGTTCTGCAGTTTTAAATTGAATTCTTTTGGAAATTCATTATTCCATTCTCCGTCCCTGAGAAGAATTTTTGGCTCTGAAGATTTGCTTTTGCCTAAAGTTGCAATGGTAGTTGCCGCTTTGCCATCGCGTAAATAAGTGATGGTAACTTTATCTTCCGGTTTGCTTTTGCCGATGGCATCGTATAGATCGCTGCTGTTTTCAATTTTTGTATCGCCAACTTTTGTGATGATATCATCTTTTTTCAACCCCGCTTTTTCTGCAGCGCTTTCTTTTTCTACAGAAGATATTTTAGCGCCATTATCTGCTTTTTCAGATTCTACTCCAAGGAAGGCGCTGTTACCACCGAAAGAAAAATCGTCGCCACCAAACATTTTCATGCTGCCCAATGGTGCCATCCTGTTACGGATCCTTGGCATGATGGAATTCAGCCCCCGGTTACGCAGCACTTCAATATCTGCCTCTTTCATATCCTCGATCGGTTTACCATTAACGGTGATGTTATCACCATCGATCACGATCGTGATCTTTTCTTTGCTGTCATTTTTTTTGCGGATAGTAATGCTTTCGCCTGTTGTTTTTTTTGGCTGCTCTTTGGTTTGTGCTGTGGCAAAAACAGAGATGCCTGCTGCCAGCAGAACCACAGGTAAAAATTTGTTATTCATAATTGTAAAGTTTAGTGTACGAAATTATTAGTAGATCAAATGTAACCGATTTCCCAAATACGAAACAATTCGGAAATGTTAAAAAAGGTTAATGATTTACTGATTTCCGGGCGATTCAGCCATTGGCCGGTTGTGAGGGGTTATTTAACCGGAAAACCTTTACCGGGCAGCCTTCCACTTGCTCAAATTGCTGAAAATGCATACCGCATTTTTCGATCACTTTGAGTGAAGGGGTATTCTCTATATGTGCCATGGCTGTGATGGAAGGGATATTTAATTTTTCAAATCCATATTTCAAAGCGGCCAGGGCTGATTCGGTTGCATAACCTTTATTCCATTGGCTTTGTATAAAACGATAGCCAAGATCTACCTCATTTCTTTCGGGCCGGTATTTTAACCCGCACCAGCCAATGAAAGCATTTGTATCTTTTAAAATGGCTGCCCATCTTCCATAGCCATAGGTATGGTATTGCGGGATGATGCGGTTGGTAATATTCGCTAAAGCCATGTTGAGATCAGTGATGGGCTCTTCATGAACATATTTTACCACTTCCGGATCGCTGTTGAGTGCGAGGATGAGGGCGGTGTCATCTGTTGTGAACTCACGGAAGAAAATTCTTTCTGATTGTAAAATGATCTCCATGCTTGTAAATTTAATTGCCACAGAATACACAGAAGAGCACAGAAAAATCTGTGTCTGCCTGTGTTGTCTATGGCAAAAATTATTGAATGAGCGCTTTTACTTTTTCAATTACCTGCTGCAGGTTGCTTGCATCCTGTCCGCCGGCAGTAGCTAATGTTTTTTGTCCGCCGCCGCCGCCTTTGATCAGGCCGGCTACCTGTTCTTTGATGATCTTTGGCGCTTCCAGGTTTTTTGTTTCACTGATCTTTTCGTCAAGCAATATGGCTACCTGCGCTTTGCCATCGATCGATGCAGCGAGTACTACAATATAATCAGACAATTCATTCTTTAATTCGAAACATAATTTTTTCAGGCTGTCTGCATTGCTTACTTCTACAATGGCGCCTAAAAAAGAAATGCCGTTGATGGTTTCAACTTTTTGCAGCAGTTCATTTTTGGTAACGATGAGTTGTTTGGCTTCAAGGCTTTCGATGCGTTTTCTTAATTCGCTGTTATCGGAAAGCAGGCTGTCGACTGCTTTGGATAATTCTTTCGGGTTCTTAAGATTTTCACGGATCGTATTTACCTGCTCAAACTGTTCGTTGATCAGTGTTTCAGCAGCAATACCGCAAACGGCTTCCATGCGGCGGACACCCGCCGCTACTGCGGCTTCGTGTTTGATCTTGAAAAACCCGAGCTCGCCGGTTGAACCAACATGTGTGCCGCCGCACAACTCGATCGAGTATTTTGGATCGATGATCACCACACGGACGATATCGCCATATTTTTCTCCAAACAAAGCCATGGCGCCCAGCGCAACTGCTTCGTCTTTGCTCATTTCTTTGATGTAAACGGGAATATTCGTCCTGATCTTTTCATTTACGATCGCTTCGATCTGTGTGATCTCTTCTGCAGATACTTTGGCAAAATGAGAAAAATCGAAACGCAGGTATTCATCACTCACTAAACTTCCTTTTTGCGCAACATGTGTTCCTAATACTTTACGCAAAGCAGCATGCAGTAAATGCGTGGCGCTATGATGTACAGCAGTTGATTGCCGTTTATGCAGATCCACTTTTGCCATTACGTGCGACTGGATATTTGCAGGCAATGTTTCTGTAAAATGGATGATAAGGTTGTTTTCTTTTTTTGTATCGGTTACAGGAATGAGTTCGCCATCAAAGTCAAGAATGCCCGTATCGCCAATCTGGCCGCCGCTTTCAGCGTAGAATGGTGTTACTTCCAGAACCAGTTGGTAGGCTTCTTTTCCTTTGGCTTTTACCTTTCTGTATTTAACAACTTTGCTTTTTATTTCGAGTGAATCGTAGCCAACAAATTCATTGAAACCATTTTCGATCAGAACGATCCAGTCTTCGGTGTCAACTGTTCCTGCTGCACGGCTGCGGGTTTTTTGTTGCTGCATTGCTTTTTCAAAACCTGCTTCATCTACACCCCATCCTAATTCGCCGGCAATTAATTTGGTTAAGTCAATTGGGAAACCAAAAGTATCTAACAGTTCAAAAGCTAAATTGCCCGGAACAATAATTTTTTGATTTGTCTTATTTGCTGTTTTTTCAATCGCATTTAATGCTTCTTCTGAATTCGAAAATTGTTGCGGAGTGTTTGCGAAATCTTCAAAGCTTTTCTGAAGTAATTCTTCTTGCAGATCTTCGAATCGTTTCAAACCTTTATCAAGTGTTTTCAAAAATGCATCTTCTTCTTCCTTCACAACTTTACTTACAAACTCCAGTTGTTTATTCAACTCAGGAAAAACATCTTCAAATTGTTTTGCAAGCAAAGGAAGCAACTGCTGCAGCAACGGCTGTTTATAATGGAGATAAGAATAATAATAACGAACAGCTCTTCTCAGGATCCTCCGTATCACATAACCTGCGCCGTTATTAGCTGGCAGTTGCCCGTCGGCGATCGTGAAGGCAATGGCGCGTATATGATCTGCCAGTACGCGAAATGCAATGGCTTCTTTACTATCGCTGTAATCGTATTTCTTTCCTGTTATCTTTTCAGTTGCTGCAATCGTTCCGGTAAAAACATCGGTATCGTAATTACTTTGTTTGCCCTGTATTACGCGAACCAGCCTTTCAAAACCCATTCCCGTATCAACATGTTGTGCCGGCAACGGTTGCAGGCTGCCATCTTTTAAACGGTTGAACTGCATGAATACATTGTTCCATATCTCTATCACCTGCGGGTGATCATTGTTCACGAGTGTTTTTCCTGCAACTGTTTTTCTTTCTTCCTCTGTGCGGCAATCAACATGAATTTCTGTGCATGGGCCGCATGGGCCTGTATCGCCCATCTCCCAGAAATTATCTTTTTTATTGCCGAGAAGGATCCTGTCTTCGGCAATTACTTTTTTCCATTCGTTATATGCTTCTTCGTCTTTGGGCAATCCTTCTTTTGTATCACCTTCAAATATGGTTACGTATAATCGGTCTTTATCTAATTTGTACACTTCGGTCAACAGTTCCCAGCTCCATGCAATGGCTTCTTTTTTAAAATAATCGCCAAAGCTCCAGTTGCCAAGCATTTCGAACATGGTATGATGATAGGTATCAACACCCACTTCTTCCAAATCGTTGTGTTTACCGCTTACCCGCAAACATTTTTGTGTGTCTGCGATCCGTGCGCTTTCCGGTTTTTTATTTCCCAGGAAATAATCTTTGAACTGGTTCATACCAGCATTGGTAAACAATAATGTGGGATCATTTTTTATTACGATGGGTGCAGACGGCACTATAAGGTGCCCGCGCGATGCGAAAAATTCGAGAAACTTTTTACGTATGTCAGCACTGGTCATCATCTATCCAAAATTTTAAACAAATAGTTAGCTTGTCAGAAGCTATCTTTGATAGCTTTTTAAAGGGCATCAAAGGTAAGGATTTTGAGGGTGAATGGTGAGTAGTAAGTGAGTGATGAATGGTAAAACCGTGAGGCGTGAGGCGTCAATCATGAGTAAAACAAAATAAACACTCACGGCTGACGACTCACGGTTGACGTCTCACGAGCATAACCGGTTACCAGCTTTAAAGCGATATCAATCATGAAAAAGGTCAAATACTATTATAACACCCACACGCTCCGCTATGAAAAGCTGGATACTCCTTTGCGTGTACGGTTGTTACAGTTGATCGGTTTTCTGGCAGCTTCTATTGTTACAGGTGCGATCATTTTCGCGATCGCGTTCCGTTATATCGATTCTCCCAAAGAAAAATACCTGCGCCAGCAGAATGAAGACATGGCCGCAAATTACAACGTGTTCATGGAGCGTTTGAAACAACTGGAAATGAAGATGGGCGAGATTGAAACGCGCGATAATACTGTTTACCGTTCCATCTTTGGCGCACAGCCTGTACCCGATAGCGCCCGTAAAAAAGATATGGAACTGAAAAATGAAGTTAAACTCGTACAAAGTATGGGTGAAACGGAATTAGTAAAAAGTATTGCCACACAATTAAATAATCTTGCATTGGTATCGGCATACCAGGAAAGATCGTTTGATGAGATCAGCGGCCTGATAAAAAATAAAGAAAAATTACTGGCTTCTATTCCTGCTATTCAACCCGTGAGCAATAGAGACCTTACCAGGATCGCATCTGGTTTTGGCTATCGCATCGATCCATTATATAAAGTGTTGAGGCCGCATATGGGGCTTGATTTTACAGCGCCGATCGGCACACCCATTTATGCAACGGCTGATGGAAAAATAAAAGATGCAGGTTTTAATACCGGCGGATTTGGTAACCGCGTGATCATCAGTCACGGCGCCGGTTATGAAACATGGTACGGCCATATGGTTCGTATAAAAGCACGTGTGGGTGAAACGGTAAAACGCGGAGAAGTGATCGGCTACGTTGGAACTTCAGGAAAAAGTACGGGCCCGCATTGTCATTATGAGGTTCACCGCAATGGCATACCGCTTGACCCGATCTATTATTTTTATAGCGACCTTACACCGGCGCAGTTTGACCGCATCCTGAAATTAGCTGCAGCCAGCAACCAGAGTTTTGATTAACCTAACCCTCTATGGAACCAGGTGTCAGAGAATATTTGTTGCGTATTGTAAATACGCTTGCACTGGGGTTGTTATGGATGGCGCTGAATTCTACTGCCGGTATTATGTACGATCTTGCTTTTGTACATGAGCACATCACTGCGGGAAATATTATTTTTTATATATGGTTTGCAGGCAGTACCACTGCTTATTTGTGGTATGTGATACATTTATGGAGCAAGCCGATCGATTTTGAAGAGTGAACTTTCTGTTACATTACCGTTTAACAAAACACTCTCAGGTGTTTTTCTTATTTTCAATTACGAATGAATCTCTATGCAGCTAAAGAATATTTCTAAATGGATCGTTATTGCAGGAACGATATTGATCTGGACGGTTAAATTTATTATACGCCCGTTTGTTCATATCCCGCATTCATTGAAACCATTTGTTGGGTTTGCGCCAAACCTGATCGGTTCTTTTTTATTGCCGTTTGGTGCATGCTGGTTCTTTCAGCGTTTTTTTTAAATTACAAACACAGGCCGATCTTATTTTTACCTGCTGCTTCGGATTGTTACTCGTGATCATCAACGAATACCTGCAACTCATTCCTGTGTTTGGAAGAACGTTTGATTACTTAGATATACTTGCTTCCGTTGCTGGCGCTTTCATCGGTTACTTTGTTTTTGCAAGGTTGATGGTAAAACAACCCGAACTACAAGGCATTACTGAAGTAACTGCTTAACGTATCGTGCTTTGAGATGATCTTTTTTTCTTATAGTTAGCAGGGTTCACGATTTTATATTTCGGTTTAAATTCTGTAACTTTTTTTAAACACATAGATACATAGGAAAGATAAAGGGTACATAGATTCAGGCTTATGTTTTCTTTTCCTTAATCTATGTAACTATGTGTTTAATAGCACATATGTTAACTGTTTAATTCTTCCCGTCAAGTATCATCGGTGTTTTGCCGCCACCCATGATAATTACTTTGGCATTTTGTGAAGTGATAAGCCCTTTCATTACCTGTAATTGCTCGTACTGTAATTGTTTATCGCCCAGGCCGGAGCTGATAATCTTCTGGTAATCGGCAATACCCTGCGCCTCTACTCTTTTGCGTTCTGCTTCCTGTTTTTCTTTTTGTAAAACATATTCCATTTTCTGGGCATCCTGTTCGGCTTTTATTTTTTCTTCAATAGATGCTTTTACAGTTGTGGGAAGTGTAATGTTGCGAACGAGTAATTGCTCAAGAACCAGCCCGCGTTTTTTAAAGTCTTCTTCAATGCTTTTAAAGATGCGCCCCTGAAAAAAGATCTCTTTTGGTTGAGTACAGATCGATCGCCGTAAAGTAAACAGCATTATCCCTGATCTTTGTGCGCGTTAACGGTCGAACAATTTTATCGCGGTAATCCAGCCCGGTTTCTTTAACGATGTTTGGCGCTTCGGTGCTGATCACACGATAGAGAACGGTGAGGTCAATAATTACTTCAAGGCCATCGGCCGTTAATACACGAATGGCATCATCACCGGCTTTATCGCCTTCATCATGAACGCCGCTCATGGTATAGTTCTGTGTTTTGATATCTACTGTTTTGATATCAACCAACGGATTTACAAAATTCAATCCGCTAGTTAGGATATCATCATCTACTTTTCCGAATAAAGACTTTACGCCGATCTGGCCGGCATCGATCTGTTTGATACATGATGTGAGAACACCTAAAAGGATCAGCACTATTCCGCCGATGCGCACGGCTCTGGACACTTTTAATAATTCTTCCCTTTGCTGTCTGTTGATTGCGATGGCGGCTACCAGTAAAATGATGCCGAATATAATAAGTACCATAAGGTTGAAGTTTGGTTAAGTTTATAGGTTAGTCGTTTACTGAAACAAAATATTACATCAACTGCTGTGATCGGCAATGATCACCCATTGGTTGTTTATTTTTCTGAAGATAAGTGTGTACGCTCCGCCAACATCTCCGACGGTTCTTTTCAAAAACCATTTACCGAGAACAAAATAATAGTCAGGCGACAGTTGCTGCACTTTCAATATCTCAAAACTGAGTTTGCCCATGGCTGCCGTATCGGGATAACTCTTTTTATAATTCTTCAGCGTGGTTTCGTAGCCATACTTGGGGCCGGTTTTTCCAACAAATAAAAGGCTGTCGCTTTTCCAGTAGCCATTCATGAATCCATCGATATCCCCTTTGTTCCAGTGAAGGGTTTGATCGGATAGTATTTTTCGGATGGACTGTTCGTCTTTATTCTGGGCGCTAAGAGAAATAAGAGTAGAAAGAGATAAAAGGAAAAAAAGCAATCTCATGAAGCGTTGTTTGTTTGGTAAGCTAAGAAAAATTAACGGATTGCGGATTGGCGGATTTTCGAATTAAGTGATTTATAATGCGCCAATTCGCTAATCCGTCAATTGCTTTCCCGCTCGTACCATTTCTCTTTTGCCATATGGGCCGGGTATTTTTGTAACGGTAAAACCTGCGTCGGCTATGGCTTTGCGAACTTCGCTTTTACTGCAATAAGTTACGAGGATGCCGCCTGGTGTGAGTAATCGGAACAGGTTTTCGAAAACAGGTAGTGTCCATAATTCGGGTTGAACGATGGGAGAGAAAGCATCGAAGTAAATACAGTTGATTGGGTATATAAGGTTTAGTTCTAGCAGGGAAACATTTATTTTTTTCAGCGTAAAGAATTCATTGATACAAATATCTTCATCCCATGATGCGTTGTGCAATTGGAGGAATTCTTTTTGCAGCGATAACATCTTTCCGTAATTCAATTGCCCGATCTCTGTTTGGGTAAGCGGAAATATTTCTATCGCCGTATAATGAATGGATCTTTTATGTTTGATCGCTTCCTGTAGCGTAAGCAAAGCATTCAATCCTGTACCGAGGCCCATTTCTAAAATGTTGACCGGTTGTGTGGTTGACTGGTTGAACAAGTGGTTTAATCCCGCATCAATAAATACATGCATGCTTTCAGCCATGGCGCCATGATGGCTGTGGTAAGTAACATTCATTTCCGGAATGGCGATGGTGTGTGAGCCGTCGGCGGTTAATTTAATTTCACGTTGCATGTTGATATGAGCTATGAGCCATCAGCTATCAGCTTTGAGCAAAGGTATCTGATTGCAAAATAAAAATTCCTGGCTGACGGCTCATAGCTGATAGCTCACAGCTTTTTTTAATAACTTCCCTCAATGGAATATGTTGCACATTTACAAAAGGATAAAAGATTAAGCAAGGCCATCGGCGAAGACCTTCATGAGCTGAAGCTGCATCCCAATATACCGGTGCGGATGATGGCCAGTATTATGAGCCAGCAGCTGAGTACCAAAGTTGCCGCAGTTATTTTTAAACGGTTTCTTGCTTTGTACAAAGGCAAAGAACCTAAGCCGCAGCAGGTGCTTGATACACCGGCCGAAACATTGCGATCGATCGGGTTGAGCAATGCTAAAGTGAGTTATGTACACAATGTTGCTTCATTCTGTATTGAACATAAGATCACGGATAAAAAATTACTTGCTATGAGTAATGAAGAGATCATCGGCCTGCTGGTTCAGATAAAAGGTATCGGCAAATGGTCCGTTGAGATGTTATTGATGTTTACACTTGGCAGGGAAGATGTATTTGCAGTGGATGACCTGGGTATTCAGCAGGCAATGTGTAAACTATATAAACTTGACCCGGAAAATAAAAAAGAGATGAAAGAAAAAATGCTCAAACTTTCTGAGAAGTGGAGCCCGTACAGAACATATGCGTGTTTGCATTTGTGGAGATGGAAGGATAATGCACCGAATCCTAAATAACTTTTAACAACGAGTCGTATGCGTTTTGCCGGAAATATCATTTTATTATTATTACTCTGTTCGTCGTTGTATTCGCAAGTATCAGGCGAAGAAACTGAATTTGCTAAAAAAGTGCTGGAAGCTTTTAAACAAAAGGACTACGGCAGCTATAAAAAACTATGTGTTACACATCAGGATTATATTGATGAGATATTACCCGATTTAAAAGCAGAAGCCAAACGAATGGGCCATCGTTTTTCTTTCCAGGATGTTGATGCGATCTATACACCCTCCCATCTTGATAGTTTAAACCTTGGGGTATTTCGCATGATAAAAGGCCAGGGTACCAAAGCCGGTATTAAAGACTGGAATAAAATGGAATTCGACAGATTTGAACTGCTTGACGGAGCACAACAAAAAAAAGAAAAAACTATTTACGGTAACATATGGTTCACTTACAATCATGAAACCTTTGGCTTATATGCGCTCATGATAGAAAAATTTGCAAGTGGGTATCATGTTTTTTTTATCCGGGGAATTGGAAAACAGAAATGATATTCAAAAATGGACATTAAGCCGAGTTCCTCGCCGCATTAATGATCCCAAACATACTCCGTGTAATTAATTTTTCATACACTTCTTTCATCACAGGATCTGTTTCATTTTTGTGCAGCTGATGCAATGCATATTGTTGTATCGTTAATAACGGCAATACGATTTTATCACGCATTTGTATGGAAGCGCGGCCGGTTCTGTCATCCTGCATCAGTTCTTTTGAATCGGATAGTTCCAATACAAGTGTGGCAGTTAAGTCAAATTCTTTTTTGATCAGTTCCCAGATGGCGCCGTATTGCGGATCGTCTTTTATGTATTGCGTTAAGGCGAATGATGATTTGAGCATACTCATCATACTGTTATCGATCAGTGTGCGGAAGAACAAAAACATTCCGGAACATCGCTTTAATATCTTCCCACGCACCTTTTTCTTTCATCTGCTGTAATGCAGTGCCCACGCCGAAATAACCGGGTACGTTTTGTTTTAACTGGCTCCAGCTTCCCACAAACGGAACGGCCCGAAGGTCTTCAAAACGGAGTTCACCGCTGCCACGTTTTGCAGGGCGGCTGGCGATATTGCTTTTGCTGTAATAATCCAACGGGCTGAATTGCTGCAAATAAGAAAGGAACAACGGATGTTTTTTAAACGACTGGTACGATTCATAACTGATCTTACCCAACTCATCCAATAAATGCCGGTCGTGTTGCGATAGCTGCATGCGTGTGTCGGCAAATAATTCGTTGCTGAGCCCGGCGCTTAATAATTGCTCGAGATTGAATTGAGAAGACTGTATCGTTCCAAAATTAGAAGTAATCGTTTGTCCCTGTATGGTCAATTGTATTTCTTCGTTCTCGATATTGTTGCCGAGCGATGCATAAAATTTATTGGTCTTTCCGCCACCGCGTGAGGGCGGCCCGCCCCGCCCGTCAAAAAATTTCGCTGCAATATGATATTTGCGTGAGATGGCTGTTAAATTTTCTTTAGCTGTATAAATGCTCCAGTTTGCCTGAAGGTAACCGCCATCTTTTGTGCCATCGCTAAAACCCAGCATGATGGTTTGCTGTTGCCTGCGC
>JABDAP010000058.1:16659-17096 GCA_013289065.1 Bacteroidota bacterium
CTGTTTGTACACAGGAAGCGAGTATAAAAACTCCATGATGGTTTCTGCCGAATGCAGGTCGTCAATGGTTTCAAATAACGGGATGATATCGATGCTCAGTGATTCTGCTTTCCATCCGCACAAACGCAGCAGCGCAAATACTTCCATTACATTTACCGCACTCTGGCAGTTGCTGATGATATAACGCTGGCAACCCGATTCGCCGTTTGTTTTTTGTATGGTGCTTATCGCATACATACTTTGCAATGTGTCTTTTGTAATACCGTCGGGAAACATTTCCGGGTCGATCTGCATATCAAGCGATGCGAGGATCTTTATTTTTTCTTCCTGTGAAAGATCATGGTAATTGTCGGGAAGAATGGCCGGTTTGCCTTTTGTTTTTAGTTCGGTATTTACTTCATCCAAAACTTTTGTGTGAATGCGGCTGTCCTGCCTTA
>JABDAP010000059.1 GCA_013289065.1 Bacteroidota bacterium
CTATCAGGTCCCTGCTCCCTTTACCTCTTTGGTGTTGAATAATGTATTGCAATTATTTGGGGTTGCCAATTACAATCCCGGGGCAGTCTCTAGCTTAACGCTGGATAATAGCCAGGCGGACTGGGTTCCGGTTGGCACAGCATGTCCGGATTTTGATCAGGGCACACCGCTAAGCGCTTTTTTATGGAATGGAGATGCATCCATGTTTGGAGTCGGAAATGATGGCCGCGCCTACGGTGTCGGCTGGGTGAATGGATGGGGCAATTGGGATACCATAGGTACGAAAAGTCCTTACTTTTCGGCGGCCACCCCGCTGGCAGGCATCGTGTTGAACAACATCCCGTATGTATTCGGCGTTGCAACGGATAATATGGTTTACGGTGTATCTTATACTGCCGGAGTAGGATGGGGTGATTGGACCATTATAGGCACGGAACGCCCGGTTTTTCCAACTAACACATTACTAACTGTACTCGACAACGGCGATGCGCCAGTTATATTCGGACTTGGGCCAGATGGTTTTGCATACGGCTCGGTTTGGAATCAGGGCTGGGGTGATTGGATTAAAATATAGTAATCGCGAAGGGATCGCTGAACCGTTTTTGTAGCGTTTTTTTTAGTCGATAATGATGTATACGCAGTGGGCAGGGTTTCGTAGAAAGAAGATTGTGGAAAAATGGAGTAGAGGTATCAAAGCCTGCAGGTATAGGGAATGGCGTATTCGTGGTTAAACGTTAACCCGATTAGGGTCGCTTAATAATTACATGGTTTGTGAGGTGAGGAATAATTTATAATACATTCATTTGTGATAGCCTTGCATCATTGAAAAAATGGTTCGAAGAAAGTCCACTTCCGCCAACGAAAGGGAAAGATGAAAGTCTTTCCCTTTTTTTATGCCTATTAATCCAAGGTTTATCCAGCAAGCGTTTCAGACGATTTGCTCGAACATATCTGACACAGCTTTTATTTATATTTCAGGACAAGCCATTAGCCTAAATCGGAATCAGCCGATCAATGCAATGGGAATAATTAATCCAGCAAATGAAAGAGTAAAAATCAGCATTGGAACACTGACGGTACAACATACTGCGTTACGCTTTATTTATTCATGATAATATCCAGTGACACATGAATATCCGGTACAAGTTTTTCTTTGATGCCCGATAAAATATCAAGCATGTTTTTGTTTTGGTTTTTTTGATCAAGGCCCCATAGCTGATGCGATATGTCGACATTAGCAGTGATATGGCTGCTCTTGTTTTTTGTGTCAATGATAGCCGTAAATTCTATCGGGTTGGTAATATCTTTTATAGTAAGATCGCCCGCAACATTATAGTTCATCGATGAACCGACCCGGGTGATCTTTTTTACCACCATGGTCGCTAAAGGATGCTGGCCTGATGCAAAAAATGCGTTTCCCCTTAGCTCTGCATCCTTTTTTTTTCTGCCTGCCTCATTGGGATTATCCGTAGTGCGGATGCTGTTCATATCCATGTGGAAGGTTCCGCGTACAGGTTCGCCCGTGGCTGAATATTCTAAATTGCCGGACTGAAAAAGGAAATAACCGAAATGGCCGCCCATCATATTACCGGTATTCCACAATACTTTACTTTTTTGAACATCGAGTTGCCAGCCTGGCTGCGAGTGCTGTGTACAGGCAACGGCCTGGAGCATCATCATTAATACAAGAGTGGTAGAGGCTTTGTAAATCATAGCGTATAAATTTGAGGCCGTAAACTACTTCCACATCCTTTTTCTGATGCTATCAATATTGTAAATTCATTTGTAAACATTGTAAATTCTGCGCAATGGCTAGTAAAGGCCGTACTACCTATCCTGATACGAAGAGGCGTTACATGATGCCGCTCCTTTTTCTGCTGACTGGTGCAGTCATTTGCGCAGCGTTCGGCTTTACGGGTAATGAAAATTTTGATATCGCTAAACAGCAGATACTGTTGCGGAATATCGGGCATGAGATACTGCTGCATGCAGGCGACAGCTCATCGAGGGTGTTACCTGTACAGAAAATAGCCCCGCATGAATACCAGGTAAGGTTTGAAAATGAATTTACTTTTCAAACAGATTCTTTGGTTAAGATCATCAGGCGGTCGTTGGAGAAAGATCATCTTACAGAAGATTATATCGTTAATGTCCTGAACTGTTCGGGTAAGGAAGTTTTATTTGGATATGCCATCTCCCGGAAAGAACAGAACACTATCGTTCCTTGTTTAGGCCGTAAGCAACCGCGTGGCTGTTACCTGGTCAACATCAGATTTCAGAACACAGCCTTTACCCCTATACCCAACGGATACCTGGCAGGAGGATTATCCGTGTTCGCTTTTATCGGGTTGCTGGCTGTGCGTCCGTTCAGGACAAGGCGGTCGAGGGTTGCGACAGCAAATACAAACTCAGATGATTTGCGGGTCGGTAATACTTTATTTGAACCCGGCAAAAGGCAGATCACTATTTCGGGTATTACAACAGAACTTACGCCCAAGGAAAATAAACTGCTGAAGATATTTGCCGGTTCTCCTGGCGAGCTTATAGAAAGACACAGGCTTCAAAAAGAAATATGGGAAGATGAAGGCGTGATCGTAGGACGGAGCCTGGATGTGTTCATATCAAAACTCAGAAAAAAACTGGAAGGCGACGCATCGATACAGGTCGCAAACGTGCACGGAAAAGGATACCGGTTGCAGATCGATGATACAATAATATCAGACAAAGGTTAGAAATAAGGAATATCATTATACACGTGTTCATATCCGCTAGTTGATGAAGATACTCCAGGAACCCGTTCGAAAAAAATCCACTTCGGGCAACAGAAAGGAAAGATAAAAGTCTTTCTCTTTTTATTTGTCCTGTTCATAATCGGTTGTTGGTCAGGCGAGGTAACTATATATGCATTGGAACACGTTGAAACAATAAAAAAGGCTAAGATGTATGATCTTATAATAGTTTTAGAATAATGATCAGACCTCCCATACTAATAACTGTAAATACTCTAACGTCAATATATCCCTTCTTATTGGAAAATTTATTTCCTTTTATGACTTGATTAAACCATCCCTTTTGAAACTTATTAGTAAAAATGTATAGATATAGGAATAGGCTTCCTATGTAAAGCGTAATAGCGATAAATTGAAAAGTATTCATAGAATATTTATTTAGTTCTTTTAGCTGCTTTCTTAACAGGTTTAGGATTGCCCTTAACAGATGCAGCCATTATGTTATGGAATGTGTTAGAGTCCTCTTTGCGTGATGTTTATAAAGTATGTAAAAAACTTTCTTCGCAGAACACCCGCTATTTTAATCTCATGATCAACACACTAACGCAGAAAATGCAGCGCATAATCATAAAATATTGAAAGTATATCCTGCGAGGAAGGTAACGTAGTTCTACGCAATTTTAAAAACATACAACGATTTCTATTGCATTTGTGATTTACACTTCTTACCTTGTTTGCAATCCCCCACGATCTCAACGGATCAAATATCTACCCCCGCCGCCCCCTGATTTTCATCCACATTATTGTTTAGTACAATGGCTTTGCTATGGTGTGCATGGAATGATTAACTGCAACCAACACCTACATATTATGAGCCAATGCAATGCATTCGACAGTTCCTGACGATTGCCTTATCCTTATGGGCAGATCCGCAAAGCGGACCGGAAATCTTTGTAAAAAAATATTCACTTAAAAATCAAACAAATGAACAATGCAAAATCTGTAACTGTGAGTTTACCGGGAGGAGACGCATCACAGAAAATTACGTTTCACCAATCCAAAAGCATAGGTATTCCTATGCTAAAAGGAACCTCATCCGACATTACGGAAAAAGTTAACCAGGCACATGTTAAGATCCTGCCGTACGAACCGCAGATCCTCGCATGGGTAGCTGCATCCGGTCAAAATGCAAAACAGTTTACCGAAGACCCTTTCCAGGCGATGGAGAGTGCGGCAATCGGTATTCCTGCTGAAATTCTGGCTGAACTGAAAGCCGTTTCACAATTATTACTAACCACTTTAAAAAAATAAACATGGCAACAGTAACTACAGAGGGATGGGATTTGGTGGCAGTAGCCAACCAGACTTTGATTAACAGCGGCCTTACTGCCGCTTATAATGCAAACCTCTTTCCCCATGACATCAATTATTCAGCTTTAGGGATCACGTTTGTTGGTACGATGGGTATACCGGTTGCCAATCTGAACCCGGCATCAGCATCCGGCACCAACTCACTCGCTTCTGTTATCGCTCCCTTAACCGGAACTTTAACTTATAACGGCACCAGCTACCTGTTACCGGCAAACAGTACACTCTCCATCACTTCCAATTTGAAATATGTTTCCGTAACGCTTAGTGGCGGTGTAAGCGCCATGCAGTTATACCTTGACCTTGCCAGTAACCTGGCAGTGTACCAGGCCGCTATCAATGCACCATCACCTCCGTTCTGGTTACCGATACTGGATGGTATCATCCAGGGTTATCTGCAAACGCAGTACCAGGGAGGTTCCTATTATCTCGGAACCGTAAATATGAGTGGTGTACCCGCAGCGCTGCTTCCAACAGGCAGTGTTTATTTTGCTACGCAGCCCAATACGGCAACGCCTGCCGCCAATATCATGGCGCTGGTTGCCAACACCAGCACAGGAAGCCCAGGTATATTGGATTTCACTTCCAACCCTGCGCTGCTGCCTTCCACGCAGAATGCGGCGATCTATATTTCCAACCGCTGCGTTTTGGTTAACATGGTGTTGCCTGCACTGGCAAAGCAGTTAAACACAACTGCCGCATCATTCAATGTTACCGGAAATGCCACAACGCCATATACGCTTGCCCTGAATACCAATATTGGTATTTCCGGCGAATACGATCCTACATTGAACAGCCTGAATGTGTATATAAACAATTCGCAGAATATACAAGGTGATTATGGCGCCACAGGATACCCGATCTCTGCATTCAGCAGTCTTATGTGGGTGGATGTTAACGGTAGTTTTTACCTCTCGCCTGTATTAACGGCCCAGGTAATTTCCATCAGTGCAAATACCCCGAACGGAAACGGTTCGATTCATTTAAGTACAGGGGGGTGGATCATTGTAGGTGCATTAGTGATAGCCACATTCGGAACCCTTGGCGGAGCCATGGCAGCGGTTGTTGCGATCGTTGTACCGATCATTATCACCCAGCTGAATTTTTCCGTGAGCATGTCGGGCCTCGCCACCAGCCTCAACGGTGCCGGACTCGCCTTTTCCTGGCCGGCACAAACACTTGCACCGATCACAAGCATTGCGCTACCCGGTGACCTGGTGTTGTACCTGAATCCGCAAGTGTAGTAATTATTTATTTTTCTTCGCGGGGTTTCCCTTTTACGGAAATCCTGTGAAGAAAATAAAGATGACAATTTTATTACCCGAAACAGGTAAAGGAATTCAGATGAAAGGGTTAGCGCGACCAACCACGTCCCCAGAGAATTGGTTAATAATTCTGAGGCCTTTGTTATTTCATCTTAACCGGCCTTATCAATTGTGAGAAAGTAAGTGAACCCATTTTCCATTTAGCATTTTCCCTGACATACACTTCAGTCACCATAAATGCATGGGTCACTTCATTGCCGCCGACCACTGCGAGTAAGTCAATATCATTTAAGAGGATGGCTGTGTTACCAATAATATTAACGGTCACAGCATACACTTCGGCTTTTTTATACCAGATCCCGCCGTCTTTAATCGTATTTAACTCCTGTGTTTTCCCCCAGCTGCCGCCCATATGAATGAACATAGCTTTTTGATCAAAGAGCATGTTTAAAGAATCAATTTTCTTTTCAGACATCCAGGCCCATTTGCTCTTTGAAAGATTGATGATCTCCTGTTGTTCAGTTGTATTGTTGGTGGAGGTTTTAATTGTTTCAGTTGGCTGTGCCTTCGATGATTGTACTGTCAGCGTAAAGAAACATAGTGCAAGGATGAATGCTTTCATAAGAATGTACGTTGGTTTTAGGATAATCTATCTGTTGGTTACTTTTTGTAAATGCGCAGGATACCGGTCTCCCTGCACTGCAATATTTTTTAGCGCATCATTAATTTGTTGCAGGTCGTCTGTATGTAATGTGATGGATGTTGCCCCAATGTTTTCTTCCAGTCGATGTAGTTTCGTAGTACCGGGAATTGGAACGATCCATGGCTTTTGCGCAAGCAACCAGCTAAGCGCAATTTGCGCAGCTGTTGCGTTTTGTTTGCCGGCAATACTTTGCAAAAGTTCAACGAGGTTTTGATTTGCTTTCCTGTTCTCTTCAGAAAACCTGGGCAGGCTGTTCCTGAAATCGCCTGATTCAAAATTTGTCGCTGCATCAATTTTACCGGTAAGGAATCCGCGGCCGAGTGGGCTGAACGGAACAAAGCCGATACCCAGTTCTTCCAGCACAGGGAATATTTCTTTTTCGGGTTCGCGCCACCAAAGTGAGTATTCGCTTTGCAATGCTGCTACCGGCTGAACAGCATGAGCAGCACGTATGGTTTGAACACCTGCTTCTGAAAGCCCAAAGTGTTTTACTTTACCTTCTTTGATCAGGTCTTTCACCGTTCCTGCAACATCTTCAATAGGCACATTAGGATCAACGCGGTGCTGATAAAGCAAGTCTATTACATCTGTTCTCAATCTTTTTAATGATGCTTCTGCAACAGCGCGGATATTTTCGGGACGGCTGTCCAGCCCTGAAATTGCAACGCCATCTTTAAATCCAAACTTAGTAGCGATCACCACTTCTTTGCGAAAAGGAGCCAGCGCCTCGCCGAGCAGTTCTTCATTCGTGAACGGGCCGTACACCTCAGCAGTATCAAAGAAAGTTACACCACGTTCAAATGCTTTTTGCAATAGATCGATGGCCTGCTTTTTTTCCATGGGCTGTCCGTAAGCAAAACTCATCCCCATGCAACCGAGGCCGATTGCTGAAACTTCCAATCCGTTGTTACCTAATGTTCTTTTTTTCATGTCTTTTGTTTGATTGATTAATTGTTCAGCTTTCTTTCTCCAAGCCACTTCACCATGTTAGGGTCGCGGTGATCAAAAAAACTGCTTGCTTTCATGTCGAGACTCTTGATTGATCCCATATCCTCGTTGCTTAAATGAAAATCGAAGATGTTGAAGTTCTCTTCCATCTTTTCCTTACGAACTGATTTAGGGATCGCGATAACGCCCCGCTGAGTGAGCCATCGCAGAACCACTTGCGCGATAGATTTATTGTATTTGTTGCCAATGGTTTGTAAGAGTTCATTTGAAAACAGATTGTTTTTCCCTTCCGCAAATGGTCCCCATGATTCGATCTGCACATTATTTTCAATCAGGAATTCCTGCGTTTCATTTTGTTGATGAAAAGGATGCGTTTCCATCTGGTTTACTGCGGGTTTGATTTCATTGTGGATCATCAGATCCATTATCCTGTCCGGTTGAAAATTGCTTACACCGATCGCGCGTATTTTGCCTTCTTTATATAATGCTTCCATCGCACGCCAGGTTCCATACACATCACCATATGGCTGATGGATCAGGTATAAATCGAGATAATCGAGTTGTAATTTTTGCAAGGAATCTTCAAAAGCTTTTTTTGTACCTGCAAAACCATCGGACTGAATCCACACTTTGGTTGTTATGAAAAGCTGGTCCCTTGGAACGCCACATGTTTTAATCGCCCGGCCAACCGCTTCTTCATTCATATATGACTGGGCTGTATCGATCAGGCGGTAGCCGGTATCAATGGCATCGCGCACGCTTCTTTCGCATTCGGCAAGATCCTTCACCTGGAAAACGCCAAAACCCAGTATCGGCATTGTAACTCCGTTATATAATGTAATCGTTTCCATATTGTCTGTTTATCTCAGGGCAAATATCCGACCATAACCTGGGGCCAAGTGAAGATAGATTACGGTTTGTTCTACCATTATTACTGATTTACAGTTTGTATGCGGTTGATCACAGGATATAATGATAAGTTTGGGTCGTCAAACGTTTAAAATGCAAGAGGTAATTAATTTCGACAGTGTAGCCAAGTATAACGCCTTCAATAACAATGAGACCAGGCACCCGCTGGTGAGCATTGTCGATTTTTCAAAAGCGGATACGAGGCACGGTGGATTCAAAGCCCTGTTTGGTTTTTATACAGTCTTTTTAAAGGATGTGAAATGCGGTGACCTGGTTTATGGAAAGAATACTTATGACTACCAGGAAGGCACACTTGTATTTTTGGCACCGGGCCAGGTGTTGGCTACCACATATAGTGGAGAAGCCTATCAGCCGAAGGGCTGGGGTTTGATCTTTCATCCTGATCTGATCATCGGCACTTCATTGGGTAAACACATTCATGAATATTCTTTTTTTGGCTATGAAACAAGAGAGGCGCTTCACCTGTCAGAGAAAGAAAGAAATATCGTTCTGGAAAGTTTTTCAAAGATCGATTATGAACTGGATCATGCGATCGACAAGCACAGTAAAAAACTGATCATCGCCAATATCATTTTGTTCCTGGATTATTGTGTAAGGTTTTATGACCGGCAATTCATTACGCGCGACAACATACATAAAGGGATTTTAGAAAGGTTTGAAATATTGCTTAATGGATATTTTAATTCAGAGAAACCAACAATCACAGGTTTACCGGGTGTCGCCTATTGCGCTTCCAAATTAAATCTTTCGCCCAATTATTTTGGAGACCTCATCAAAAAAGAAACCGGCATAACAGCACAGGAATATATCCATTCCAAGATCATTCATATCGCTAAAGAAAAAATATTCGATATCAATAAATCTGTTAACCAGGTTGCATCAGAGATGGGTTTTAAATACCCGCAGCATTTTACCAGGTTATTTAAACAGAAAGTGGGTGTTTCTCCCAGCGAATATCGTTCACTCAACTAACAACAGTAACACTGCATCGCACTATGAATAAGGTATTACTCATCGATACGCATTTGACATATCCTAATTGGACAGAGGGTAAATTAAACGCAGCTTTCTACAAAATTGCCAAAGATTTTTTTCTATCCAAAGGATTTGAAATACTGGAAACAAAAGTTGAAAGCGGTTACAATCCGCAGGAAGAAGAAAAAAAACATCTGGAAGCGGATATAGTGATCTTGCAAACACCCATTAATTGGTTTGGTTCCCCATGGATCTATAAAAAATATGTGGACGAAGTATTTAACTGCGGGCTTGCCAGCAAATCATTCTTATCGGGCGATGGCAGAACGCGCGAGGATCCATCTAAACAATATGGCACCGGTGGCCTGATGCAGGGAAAAAAGTTTATGATCTGTGCAACATGGAATGCGCCGGCAGAAGCTTTCAATAATCCGGAGTATCAGTTATTTGGCGGCAAAGGCCTGACAGATATTTTCCTGCCGATTACAAGCAATTACCGCTTTTGCGGTTACGATATAGTAGACAGTTATAATTGTTTTGATATTTTCAGGCGCAACGATATAGAAAAAGATCTGGAAAAATATCCTGCCTATTTATCATGGGCTTTTGGCCTTTAGATTCGCTATCTTAAATTCATTATGCGCCACCGGCAAATCGCCACACAGGCATAAATTCAAAGAGAACACCTGAGAACATTCCTGATCACATTATTTTAAGAAACACCCTGTGCAAAATAAACTTTTGCAAATTCATGGTTAATGAAGATCTCAGGCGGCCAACAACGGTGTAAGGATAAGATCAGCGTTCGGAACTTCAAATAACCCACTTGATACAATAACGATACCGGCAGGAAGAAAGCCCTGCAGGCCATCAGCATCTGATGTATTTTCAATGATCCGAAAGGAAGTGGCAGAGAAATTGCATATGGCATATCAACCTTTTATATACCGCATTGAGATGGCCGCATTTTTTTGCTGAATACGAACGGTATTTTAAAATCCAATCCTATGAAATGTAGATCCTTTTGCATGGTTATGTATGTGTGGCTCATTGCCATGAGTTGCACAAAGAAATATCAGACTGCCGATCCTGCCGGCTCCGGCCCTGCTTCAGGTGGAGCACAGCCCGCCTGCAGTAGCCAGATCATTGATGTTGAAAGTATGCAGGTCTTCCCTGCAACCAATCCCTGGCATGCTGATATTTCTGCTTCAGAAGTTGATCCGAACAGTACCCAGATCTTAAGTAAATACGCGCAAACCGGGCTCCATCCAGATTTTGGAAGCGGCTTGTACCAGGGATCAACCATCGGTTTCCCGTTTATAGTTGTTTGTGCCAACCAGGCCAGGATCCCTGTCGTTTTCAGGTCTAATGCCTATGATGGTAATTATGGAGATGAGAGCGATCCCGGACCCTACCCGATCCCCTTAAATGCACCTATTGAACAAAGCGGGGATGCACATGTACTTGCGATTGATAAAGACAATATGAAATTATATGAGCTGTACAATGCAAATGTAAATGGAACGCACTGGGAAGCTTCCAGTGGTGCGGTCTTTGATCTGACATCTAATGCATACAGGCCCGATGGATGGACATCAGCCGATGCTGCCGGGTTACCTGTTTTTGCCGGCCTCATCCGTTACGATGAGGTTGCTAACGGAGCAATCAATCATGCTGTCCGTTTTACACTGCAAAAGCCATATGTATTACCCGCCCATATCCTGCCTGCGCGCCATGATGTAAACAGCACGGGCCAGGCAAATGCTTCACTCCCTTTTGGCGCAAGGCTGCGTTTAAAAGCCGGGTTTGATATCAGCAGTTACCCTTCAAAAATCCAGGTGATCCTTAAGGCCTTTAAAAAATACGGGCTGATACTGGCTGATATCGGCAGCAACATGTACATAAGCGGGTCTGTTGATGAGCGTTGGGATAATGATGAACTCAGCCGCTTAAGTAATGTAAAAGCAAGTGATTTTGAAGTAATAAAACTTAATTAAATAACCGGCAGTGTATCAGCCTGGAAATTCAAAGCAAATCAAAACTGCGTCTTAGCGCCTTTGCGTGAAAAAAATGTACGCAAAGGCGCTAAGGCGCAGTAATTATATAAAGCATACTATAATTTTCAAACCGGTACACTGCCAGGCGGTCTCTGATAAAACATATTGCAAGTTCCTCAGTATTTGAAATGCGCTTTTATTTTATCTAAGAAATCTCTTTTCTTTCGCCTGCTTACTTCTATTTTTTTCCCATTGGTCATGATCACATCGCCTCCTTCTCCACGCAGGTATTCTCTTACATGCATGATATTGATAAGATAGGATTTATGGATACGGCAAAAAGTTCCGCCCGATAATAGCCTGTCATACTCAAACAGCGGTTTTGAAATCAATTCCGATCTGTTATCTGCCAGCCAGAAAAGCGTATAGCTTCTTTGTGCCTCGCAGTAGATGATCTCGTCAAGCTTAACAACGGTAAGGCCTTTCTGTGTTGGAAGGCATAACATTAATTCATGTAACATTCCATCCTTATTTATTTTATTACCCCATGACCGGCCTTTCTCTTCTCCTTGCTTCATAAACAGAATTGGTTTACGCCCGATTGTAAAATATTTGATATAAGGTGTTGTGTTATTAAATTTTCAATATGCTAAATGAATTCTCTGCGTCTTACTCCGCGCCTTTGCGTTTCTGCAGTGAAAAATATCCTGAAACAACAACAGGTTCAGGTTTGTAAACCTTTTCACCGCAGAGAAGCAGCAGTTTCGCAGAGTATTGTAATAGCACAATACGTTTGATATTACTGATCCGGAATCGAGGGGGAATTCACAAAATTATCTGCGGGCCGGTTGCACCGGGAATACGCAGGCTGATCAGTTTAATTGCCTGGGGTCTCTTCAAAAAACAGGGCATCATGCAATTTGTTTACTCAATATGTCAACAACTGCCGGAGATTCTGTATAAAGAATTCTTTTTTAGCCCTGCTTATTTCCAGTTCGGAACCATCGGCCATTACTACACTGCCACCTTCGCCCCGAAGATATTGCCTGACATGTAAAATGTTTATCAGGAACGATCTGTGTATCCGCAGAAAAGTGGTACCGGATAATAATTGTTCGTAATCAAACAAGGGCCTGGTAACTAATAATGACCGGTTAAGAAGAAGCCTGAAAATGGTATGGTTGCCTTGCGCCTCGCAATAAAGCACTTCGTTCAGCTGAACGATCAGGAACCCTTTTTGTGTGGGCAGGCAGAGTTTTACCTGGCTTGCAGAAACCGGCTTAGCCATATGTTCATGGCTGCTTTTTGTTTTCATAAGATATTAGATTCAGTCAATAATAAAGCAGATACGGAACACTTCACAAAGCGTTGCCTGAGAATGTTTCAATTGCCTGATATTGTTATGAGCGGCAGGAATCTGCTGTAAGGTTCTCCGCAGGGCCCATAAACTGATCGTCAAAATATTTATACAACACCATGCTGCGCAGAATACTTTCAAGAGGCATTCGCAGCGAACGATTGCAATTGTTTTGTTTGGCGAGTACTTTGCGAGGAATGAAAATTGGTTCTCTGACAAGAGAAAGATGAAAGTTTTTCCCTTTTTTATTTTATCTTATTTCCTATTCGTTGCTAGTTAGGTACACAAATTTTCAATTAAGCTTCTTATTTGACCAAAGTAAAATAGTTTATTATAATTAACTCATAAAATCACGAAAATATATTTATGAAAGTTACACTACTCAAAATTTCAAACATACTGAGCTATGATTTTCTGCCTGACTTTGAGGATGCTTTACCAACAATTAACCTTAAAAATGACCTGAATATTTTAATCGGAACAAACGGTTCGGGGAAATCCAACCTTTTGGAAATCATAAATAAACTGCTTCAAGGGCACTTTTTTGACGGATACTACATAAATGATCACGGATCGTATACAGATCCAGCTCTAAAATTTATTAAACATGATAATGAGAGACGTAATAATAGTCAAAATACATTATTCAGAAACTTCAATAATAGAGAAAAAGAATCTGAATTTTTAGTCGAAATAAATCCTGATGTTGGAGATATAGAAAATTTACTTTTTTTATACAACAACTGGGAGGAACTAAAAGAATATGCAAGATTATATTGCGATAATACTACTTTTTTTAACCAGTCATTATCATTTACTTCTACCAATATTTCCGACTTGACAAAATGCATCTTCAATTTTAAACTAGATAATGCAGGTATAGGCAGAGTAGCAATTTCTCTTAAGCCAAGACCAAGTTTAACCGCATGTGAAAATTTCTTTTACTATTACCTAATATATTTCAATCAAATTCAAACCTTGCTGGAATTTTTGAATTTCTTCCAGGCTAAGTCATTTCAATTGTTAAAAAATTCATTTGCCTTAATTAGCTCTATGCGAGTATATGGCGGATTTAATGAAAATATTTCACTCGCAGTTGGCTTAAATGAACAGGTAAAACAAGCCAATCAACAAGAAAGCACTCATAGTACAAAATCATATAGTAATACCGATTTCATTTTCAGAATTTCTAGCCTCAAACTTGGTTTGCAGTTAAGAAAATTACGAGATGAATACGGTATGACAAAAGCACTAGAAGAAGTAAAAAAACAGGGAACACTTTTTTACAAAGTAAATACTGCCCTGAAAAGCAATTTAGGTTTTGAACTTAAATTGGAACACTATACAAGTGGTAATGACTCAATCATGCTTCGCATTTATCAGGATGATCAAGTAGTAAGTTTTAATGAATTAAGTATGGGCCAAAAAAGCATATTTTATCTGATTTTCGCTGTATATGGTTATGATCTGAAAAATGCAATGCTAATTATTGACGAGCCCGAACTACACCTTCATGTAACAATGCAGCAAAAATATTTCGATATTCTTAAGAAAATTGGGGTATCAGAAAACATTCAGGTCATTCTTGCCACACACTCAAGTGTATTTGTAGACGAACTAACGATTAAAAACACATATAGATTTTTCAAACTTGGAAATAAAACTGAAATAGTGAATCCCTCAGCAATTTCACAATCTCAAAAAGATTTAATCAAGATTCTTACATATACGAATTCATCAAGAATATTTTTTTCGGATGACGTGATACTTGTCGAAGGCGATAGTGATGAATATTTTTTCAGATTTTTTTATGAAAATCATATCAAGCAAAATATCCGTTCGAATAAGACTGTTGAGATAATCTATATTGGTGGGAAAGGAAATTTTGAAAAATGGAATGAGTTTCTTTCTCTTTTCAAAATCTCTTGTTATTTTATTGGCGATTTTGATAACATAAAAGAGCATGGAGTTATACATAATTCTGGGATTGACTATAATACATTGAAAGAAAAATCTAAAGAACAAATTATTGGAAAACTTTTAAAAGAAAAGATTAAATCCAAGCAAACTCTAGATGGTAAAGAATTATTTAGGCAACTAGACGAAATTATAAACAAAAATTTTGTTTTAACAGATATTGATAAAAAGAGTTTAACAGATCTTTGGATTTACCTTATTGAGAAACAGGGGATAAAGAAGAATCATATTCAGGAGTATATAGAGAAAACCCCTAATTCTGATAATTTATTTATGAAAATCAAAGAAGAGATTGAAAAATTATATCTGGCTAACATCTACATTTTACAACAAGGTGACTTAGAGGATTATTTAGGGATCACAAAAGATTTAACAAACGTTATTGATTTTTGTAAATCAAAGTTTGATGCTTGGATTACCGAAGAAAAAAGCAGCGGAATCAAATTGCGAGAACTAGAAGCCATTTTTACTAGCATTTTGAGTTGACTGTTTTAATTTTAAGAGATAATTCTCCACACAATTTACTTCATAAAATAAAATCGGATATTCCTCATAAAATGAGATAGCGTTTCGATAAAGTCTATACCCTAATCATCAAACATCCATACAACACCATACTACACAAAGTTCTATTCCAAAATATCTGCGCGAGCTATCTAAAAGCACAGTGATAGCTGAGTTAGAATAAGTGACGCGCTGGTTGGCTCAGCCCCGGAACTATATTCAAGACAACCTATCGCTGAATTAAAGTGAGCATCAGGCTGTTTAAAGTAAAGCATGTGTTAAGCTGCAGCTAGCTTAACGCCATCCCCAACTTTATCACGGTTACCTTGAAATTAGCTATCAGCTATGTTGGAACCATACACGTTCTATGTTAAAGCTCCGCGTTGCAATGTTTGAGATACGTGTGTGCTGTGTTGAACTGAGCCGTAGGCCGGTTAGTAGGTAGCCAAGGACTAGCTTTGAAGTAGCCATTATTATGTTTGAGGCAGGATATAGCTGTGTTCAGGTGAGCCATGGGCTATGTTTGAAATAGCCATCACTATTTTTGAAGCAGCCTATGGCTGGGTTAAAGCGGGCTATGGGCTAGCTCAGAGCGGGAAATCGCGGGCTTTGCGTTAGCCGCGGCGATGTTTGAGCGAGCCGTTGCTAAGTTTGATGCAGCCTTTACTCATTCACATATAACTTACCAACCACCAACTTATCACCGGAGAGATCTACTTCAAATAAATGCGGTACGCGTAAGTAACGGCCAAGCGGTATATTGGTTTAAAGCGCGATAATTTAACCACAGAGGGCCGCAAAGTTTTCATTCGCCGGAAGATATCCTTCCACGCAATGTATTAATCGAAAAGGCAGCCCTGTTAAAAGCCGCCTCTTCTGCGAATAACCATTCTTGCCGGAATGAATATTATTTGTAACTCGGAATATAATAAAGTAAGGTTACTGATCCTCGTTATGCATAACGGGTGTCTTTGTTTCCGATATGGTATTATCTGCCACTTCATTATTAAACGGTGCAACATCCTGCATGGTGCGCGATGGATATTTGTTTGTATCGAATTTGCCTGTCCAATCTGCGTTTTTACTGTCGCCGATCAATATGCCGGTGGTGGCACCGGTTATGCGGTTATGTTTGATTATGCAATCACTTGCCGCTATATAAAAACCTGTTTCTGTTTTTCCCTTTGCCATGCCATACATTAACCGGATGCCTGTTGGCAGGCCGCTCATTACATTATTGGTAATGGTATGATGTGTTCCATTAACGCGGATGCCGCCTGTGCCGCCTTTAAAAGTGTTACTGTCTATCAAACAATCATGGCCGCCGCGCATTACGAGTTCGCCATGACAGTCTTCAAAATAATTATTGATATAATTGTTGCCTGAACTTTTATTACTGATCACTTCGGGTTCGCCATTGCAATGGATAAAACGATTATCACGAACTGTTGAATAAGCATATTTTGTTCCGAGCAGTACCGGCTCCTGCCCTATCTGCACACATTCGCCTCCATTGAATACGGGCCAGCCAACTTTATCTTTATCCCGGAATTCATTGTGGTCGATCAGTGTGTACACCGGTACAGCATCGGCGCTGATCTTTACCTGTAGTTCCTGGTTATCGATATTACTCAGAAAACTGCAATGATCCACGCGGTTGTATTCGCCTTTGCCGGATACAACTACGATCGGCATGAACTGCACCATCACCCTGTTCTTTGTAAATACACAATCAGATACCCTGCAATATTTTGTGTTCTTCAATTCAACCAGTACGCCATTGCCTCCCTGTGTTTTAAATACATTGCACTGCGAAAAAGTTATGCCTGAAATTTCTGTGTAGTTTCCTGTCAGTTGAAACACCGGTTTATTTACATCTCCGGAGAAGATTACTTTCCCTGTTGTTTCGGCGCGGATGATAACAGGTTTATCTTTTGTTCCATTGGTGTTAACGGTTAATTCCCATCCATTGTAATTGCCATTCACTATTACAATTTCATCGCCTGCAATTACTGTCTCAATAGCTTTTTTAAATTCATCCTGCGTAGCAACTTTATATGTTCTGCCCGCAACATTTGAAAGCATGAA
>JABDAP010000060.1 GCA_013289065.1 Bacteroidota bacterium
TGGGCGGTTTTCTGGGAAGCAAACTGGCGCTATCGGTTAGTGATGAAAAGGTAAAGAAGATATTTGCCATCATCATGATGCTCATCGCTATTAAAATGCTGTTTTTCGATACCGGCAAACCCAAGCTGTCAAAGGATCCTGTGGCTTCTTCAACAAATATTCAACAATCGGGCGATTGAATATGGCAAAATCATTTCGCGCCCTTATCTTTGCTCAAAATCAACAGTCATGGAAGTAAAACAATCAAGAGGTAAATACTGGGCGCTTTGTTTTTTATGGTTAGCCATCCTGGTAACCATGCTGATCGTTTATCGCCAGTTTGCATGGCTGGCACTTCCCGGTACCGTTACTTATCTGGCAAAAGCGCTCGACCTGTTTTAATTCATCCACCTTATTTATAATTTATAAAAAAAGCAACTCGTTGAGTTGCTTTTTTTTGCCCTTCTTTTCTACCCCCGCCCCTGAAGGGGAGTTTGGCTCCCCTTCAGGGGCGGGGGTAGAAAATGATTCTCTTCCAATTACTAACTACTAACTACTAATTGAATCTTTTAATGATCCTCAACTTATGCGTCCTCTCCCCCGTATCGCTGTTAATAATTCCCATCGTATCAATTTTATCGATCCGTACTTTGCCTGCTGAATGAATGATCGTATCCGCATTATACAAAATGCCCACATGGGTGATCTTTCCTTCCTCATTATCAAAAAAAGCAAGATCGCCGCATTGCGCTTCCTGTAAAAAACCAACTACTTCACCCCCCACCGCCTGCTGGTATGCATCACGCGGCAAGGGTTTATTGAAGAAACGGAATACCTGTTGTGCAAAGCCACTGCAGTCAATTCCAAATACCGATCTCCCACCCCATAAATAAGATGTGTTCAGGTATTGCATGGATATATTTTTTATCTGCTCTTCTGAAAATATCGCTTCCGCCGGGTTCCATGTTTTACCATTGTATGCAATAGCATGTTTACCGATCTGCGCTTTGCCATTATTAAACACCGATAAAGATGTTCCGAATGAAATGTGTAAAGCATTCCCATCCAGTTCAACTGTATTGCTCCATTCGGCGCTTAGTAATTTATTATCCTGGTCAACCTGTGAAACATCGATCGTTGTTAACTGGCCCGTTTGGCACCATCCTTCATAATCATCATACACACAACGGATCTTTGTGTGAATGCCCGATTCTTCTATCGTTTCCGCCAGTTCTCCAAACAATAACTGGCTCACCATTTCCGAACGGTGCGCCGCTTCTTTGCGCACAGGTGCTACCGGAACCATTGACATAACAAAAGCCATATTGCTAATTTGAAGTCAAGATATGGAATTTTACAGCTACGGCATCTTACATAAAATGCTTTATTTTGAGACAGTGAGCAAGGATAAGTATGACCATATTACCGACACTGAACTGTTAGAAAAATTCTACAGCGACCACGACAATCAATGGCTCGGAATCGTATTGCAACGATATACCATGTTGTTGCTGGGAGTATGCATGAAATATTTAAAGAACGAAGAAGAAGCCAAGGATGCCGTACAGCAGATCTTTCTGAAATCCATCACTGAATTGGCTAAATACAAAGTGGCCTATATCAAAAGCTGGCTGTATATGGTGGCGCGTAACCATTGTTTGATGAAGCTGCGCGACAGGAATATATTTATGCCGGTTGACGATAACACAAAATTAGCAGCACAGGAAACCGACCGCAAAGAACTGGCCGAAAAGGAAATAACGCTTGGCCTGCTCGAAACATCACTCGAAGAGTTGAACCCGGAGCAAAAAACCTGTGTAACTTTATTCTACCTGCAAAAGAAAAGCTACCAGGAAATCGTTGACGAAACAGGCTACAGCTTATTACAGGTAAAAAGTTATATCCAGAACGGTAAACGAAACCTGAAAATACTGGTCGAAAAGAAAATGAACCACGCCGAATGACAGAACTGAAAGATATATTGAACCATGATGAGGAACTGGATTCCGAAGAACTGGTGCGTTACTTACAGGGTAATGCAACAGACGAAGAAAGATTTGCCATTGAAAAACAAATGGCCGGTTCTGATTTTATAAATGAAGCCGTTGAAGGCCTGCAGAATTTTAAAGATCCCGCGCAGGTTGCCGAATATGTAAAACAGTTGAACCAGCAGTTACAAAAACAAACTGCCAGGAAACTCAGCAAAAAAAGAAAAAGGAAATTAAAAGACCAGAACTGGCTCACCATCGCCATCCTCGCAATTCTTGCTTTGTGTATAGCAGGTTTTTTTCTTGTACATTTTTATAGCCGCAAATAATTTACCGGGCTTCAGATCACAAACTCAGCTTCGTTGTGTCACTCACTTCTACTTTCAGTCCACTATGGAACACATGTGTTGGAAAGAAATCGTTGCAATATTTATTTTGCCGCGCCTTTAATTTTGCCGTACCATTCAGGTTTGCTACGTCCTTTAAACTTGCCGCGCCCTTTAGGGCGTGGATCAATGTTTCTATTATTCCTTTTCTCCGGGACTTTAGTCCCAGGTTCACTTATAAAATCAAATGAGCATTGTTGACACGGGGCTAAAGCCCCCTGTCAACAAATAAACCAATATCGTATCCACCCTAAAGGGCGCGGCAAACCTGAATGATAAAGCAAAATTAAAGGCGCGGCAGAAAATAATTTTTCTTCCCAAGGCCTATGAATGTGCAACAAAAACAAGCCCCGTAATATTTTACAGGGCTTTATAGACAGGGTTGGTAAGTAGTAGCCGTTATTTTTTCTTTGCTGCTTTTTTAGGCGCCGCTTTCTTTACTGCTGCTTTTTTTACTGCAGGCTTTGCCGGTGCGGCAACTTTCTTCTTGGCAGGTGCTTTTTTAGGTTTATGATGTAACCCGTCTGCCAGGATCTTTGCAGCTTTTTTGATCAGTTTCTTAAATTTTTTATCCGCGGATTGCGCCATATGGCCGATGGCATTATCCAGTTTTGTAGCAATGTCAGAACGCAGCTGTTTTTTAGAAGGCGAACCGGTCTTTTGTGTACTCATTATTTTTTCAGTTTTAAAATGATAACATAAACTTAATACAAAACAACGAAGTACTATGTTAAGTTTTTTGTAGACAACCGGCAAATTAACGGCTTACAGGTGTATATCACTTTTTAAAATCCGAAACAAATCAAAACTGCGCCTCTGCGCCTTTGCGTGCATTTTTTTCACGCAAAGGCGCAGAGGCGCAGTAATCAGCATATAAAGCCATACTAAACTCATCAAACTAAAACACCACTCGGTACGGTAATTATTAATTCACGATTCGGTAACGTTCCGGTAACAATTTCGACATGTTGCAGTTGGAACTTTGGAAAACCATTTGAAATGAATAAACGGCCCGTAGAAGTTGTTGTTATCAGTGATGTTCATTTAGGCACGTATGGCTGCCATGCCGCCGAACTCGTGCATTACCTCAAAAGTATCGAACCGCAGATATTGATCCTTAACGGCGATATTATTGATGGCTGGCAGTTCTCCAAACGCTATTTTCCTCCTTCCCATTTACAGGTGATCAAAGAGATCATGAGCCTGTTGACCAAAGGAACCCGCGTGATCTATATCACCGGCAACCATGATGAATGCCTGCGCCGTTACTCAGGAATGCATGTAGGCAATTTACAACTCACCGATAAAGTAGTACTCGAGATCAATGGAAAAATGACCTGGGTATTTCATGGCGATGTGTTTGATGCAACCACACGCGGCGGCGCCAAACTGCTTGCCAAACTGGGCGGGCATGGATACGACCTGCTGATCGTACTCAACCGTTTTATCAATTACCTGTTACAGGTAATGGGAAAAGAAAAAATGAGCCTGAGTAAAAAAGTAAAGAATGGTGTGAAGAAAGCCGTTGCATGGATCGGGAATTTTGAAGAAACGGCTGCAGAACTCGCAATCAACAAAAAATATGATTATGTGATCTGCGGGCATATTCACCAGCCCCAAAAACGTGTGGTTGAAACAAAAGATGGCAGCGTTACTTATTTAAACAGCGGCGACTGGATAGAAAACCTCACCTCGCTCGAATACAACAATGGAGAATGGGAAATATTTCATTTTGATATGGCCGGCTTCAACAGCAAAGAAAAATTTGAAAGAAAGTTGCCGCCGCTTGAAGTGATCTCAACTGAAATTGATATGTACCTAACTTCTTTAACTGCATAATATGAAAATATTATACGCCGTACAGGCAACGGGTAACGGGCACATTGCAAGGGCAACAGAACTTCTTCCCTATTTACAACAGTATGGAACAGTGGACGTGTTTCTCAGCGGCAGCAACAGCAGTATCGATGTGGCGCTGCCGGTTACTTACCGAAGTAAAGGCCTCAGCCTTTTTTACGGGCACAGCGGCGGGTTGAATTATACCAGGATGATACGATCCTTTGCACCGCTGCGTATCATGCGCGAAGTGCAGAGTTTGCCAGTTGAGAAATATGATCTCGTGATCAACGATTTTGAAGCCATTACATCACTTGCCTGCAGGCAGAAAGGAATTCCTTTTATACACTTCGGGCACCAGGCAAGTTTTGTTTCTGATAAAACGCCAAGGCCGAAGAAAAAAGATATCATTGGCGAGTGGCTGTTGCATCATTATGCATCATCGCCGAATAATATCGGTTTGCATTTTGCATCGTATGATGATTTTATCTGTTCGCCTGTTCTAAAAAAACAGGTTCTGGAAACCGATCCGGTTAACAACGGGCATATAACCGTTTATCTTTCGCATTATTCTGATGCAGTGGTTGAAGCGGCCCTTTCAAAAGTAAGCGGTGTTTGTTTTCAGGTCTTCTCAAAAGAAAAAAAAGAGGTTGTAAAAAAAGGCAACCTTGTTTTTATGCCCGTAAATAATAAAAGTTTTACAGAAAGTTTAGTCAACTGCGAAGGCGTTATTACCGGTGCAGGTTTTGAAACGCCCGCAGAAGCATTATACCTCGGAAAAAAATTAATGTGCCTGCCTATTCGCGGGCAATATGAGCAGTTATGCAATGCGGAAGCTTTACGTGCATTCGATGTACCGGTGATCAATTCCATCGGCCATGATTTTGTATCGAAAGTTGAAAACTGGTTATCCGGCGGGCAACAAAAAGTATTAAGCCTCAACCAGTCAACGGATAATATTATAGAGCAGGTAATTGCAAAAGGAATGAGCGCCGTACACGAAAAAGATAACAATCCTGCATGGTTATCGCCTGCGTTCTGAATTCATATTATGGTAATACCGATCCGGCAGAATAATAATGAGGTAAAGATATCTTCGCACAGCTAAGCAAGCAGTTTATACATTTCTCATGTTTCGTAACCGGGCCATCTCTATGGCCCGGTTCTTTTGTTAAAGAAGTTAAACTGGTTAAAAAGTTTAAATAGGGTCAAGAAAATAAATACAACTTCCTTAACCCTATTTAACCTTTTTAACTTCTGTAACCTTCTTGACTTAAATTATTCTACGTACAAAAATTCAGCAAGCGACGCACTCGACCAGGTTTCTTTTTCAGGAACCCACGGGCATAAATGATCTTTGATACGGATCATGATATCCCATACCTGGCTAATGCAATTTTTACCATTCAAACTTTGCGGAACGGATAGTACCGCTTCATCTTCCCGCGCCAGAAGTTCACCAGTGACGGCATACACTTTATGATGGAAGAATTTCCCCAGCATTTTTGCCTGGCGGCCAAAAACACAGTTCCCAAGCACAATACCCAATACTTCAAAAGTATCCGGATGCACAATGGCATTTTGATGGAGATAAGCTATCAATTCGCCGGAACGGTTATATAATGAGTGCATGAAATAAAGTTAACTGATCAAACCAGCTTTGCAACTGTGTTTACAATAACTTAACCTGCAATTTGTGCGCCATGAAGCTTATCCCCAATCTCCCGTTTGTTATTAACACCACAGAGATCTTCAACGGATACTTTTATCAATTATCTTTCTTTCAGAGTTTGCGCTAAATTGCCGCAGATATGCATACCGACTGGTTGAATTTATTGATACAGCAACTAAAAGAAACAGGCTGGCTCCAATGGATCGCTGTAATTCTTGGCATAGCGGAAGTGTTGTATGCCAAAGCCAATAAGATCCTGTTATATCCTGTAGGCATTGCGGCTACCTTACTTTCCATTTACCTGTTATACAGCGTAGGGCTTTTTGCTGAATGTTTATTGAACGGTTATTATGTAGTAATGAGTTTTTATGGATGGTGGTACTGGATAAAAAAGAAAAACCTTCCGCCGGTTGCAGTGTCTTATTGCAACAAAAAAGAATGGACAATAACAGCCTGCATTGTTGTGATCGGATGGGTCTTGCTGGCCTTCCTTCTCAAACGCTTCACTTCTTCCACTGTTCCTGTTTGGGATGCATGGGTAAGCGCTACTGCATGGGCCGGCATGTGGCTGCTTGCCAAACGCAAAATTGAGAACTGGGTATTACTTAACATATCCAATGCTTTTGCCATTCCTTTATTGTTTTATAAACAACTGCCGCTTTTTGCAATGCTTACTATTTTTCTTTTTGTTATTGCGGTACAGGGTTATTATCAATGGAGAAAAATCATACAACAACATCATGAACCCGGCCCCTCATCCATCACAGTTTATTGATCGGCATCTGGTGCAGAAGATCCGCAGCCTTTCTGCAGAAGCAGAAGCAATGCGCAGGCTGCATCCGGGCCAACTCGCAATTATCTATGCACAAAAATGGTTTAACCTGTTTGTGCCTGATGAATATCATGGCCTTGCCCTATCGCTTGTGGATGGTTTGAGAACAGAAGAAGCGCTTGCATGGACAGATGGCAGTACAGGATGGACAGTTACTTTATGCAGCGGCGCCAACTGGTTCATTGGATTTCTTTCACCGGCAACCAGAGAAAATTTTTTTACAGGCCATACGGTTTGTCTCGCAGGAAGCGGCAGGCCATCGGGCATAGCAGTGATGGCAGAGAATGGCTATATCATTAACGGCAGCTGGAACTATGCCACAGGTGCGCCATTTGCAACTGCGTTCACTGCGAATTGTTTAATTGAAAAAGATGGGGAAATTCAATCCGATGATAATGGCCAGCCAAAGATGCAGGCTTTTATTTTTGAAAAAGATGAAGTAACTATTCACGATAACTGGCAGGTAACCGGGATGATCGCCACAGCGAGCCATCGTTTTGACATAAAAGATCTATTTGTACCGGAAGAACGCTGTTTTACGATCTCTGATAAAACAACTGTTCTGTCACACCCCATTTATCAATATCCATTTTTGCAATTCGCAGAAGCTACCCTTGCTGTTAACAGTTCAGGCATGGCTTTGCATTTTTTAGAACTTTGCGAAACGATCTTTAAGGAAAAGAAAATAAACAACGGCCTGCTGGAAAGGTCTTTTAACCAATTACAACATGCAAGGGAATTATTTTATACAACCGTTCTCACAACATGGAACGAAATAACCACTTCAAAGAATATTCCGCCTGAATTATTACAACAGGTAAGCAGTACGAGCAGGATGCTCGCCGCAACAGCAAGGCAATTAACAGATGAATTATATCCGTATTGTGGGCTAACCGCAGCAAACCCGCACACAGAGATCAACCGCGTATGGCGCGACCTGCATACGGCGAGCCAGCATTCATTGCTTACTTTTCCGCGATAAAAAATGCTGCGTTGTTATAATTCCCTTACCCAGATATTCCGGTAACTGAGTGGTTCGCTCTTATCGCCGTGCGCCTGCAATTTAATGGGCGATGCGCCATGTTTTGTATAAGAAGGTTTACCGATGTACAATGTTTTACCAATAAGTTCAAAATTGTTTTGAACAAGCACGCCATTCAGGAAAACGGTTACTTTGGCCGTTGATCTTACAGAACCGTCTTCATTGAATACAGGAGCCGTCCATATCACATCATAACTCTGCCATTCACCTGCCTGCAGCGTAGGGTTTACAAGTGGGATGGCCTGTTTGTAAATACTTCCTGCCATTCCATTTACATAGGTTTTGTTTTCGTAATTATCCAGCACCTGCAATTCATACCCGTCATCACCTTTACCGGTTGATGCTAAAAAAACACCGCTGTTGCCGCGTGCCTGCCCTGTGCCGGTAATATTGGCCGGGATGCGCCATTCGATATGTAGCTGATAATTGTTAAAAGATCTTTTGGTTTCGATGTTCCCCGTACTCTTATCAACGGTCATGATATCGCCATCAACGATCCATTTGGCCGGGCTCCTGTCGCTCACCGTTACCCACTCGTCTAAATTCTTGCCATTAAATAAAATAACCGCATCCGAAGGAGCTGCACCGATCGTTTTACCCGGTGTGACCTTTTTGGGAACGGGTGTCCAGACTTCTGTTTCTTCCGGTTTGGTATATTGTTGTGAATAAGCTGATAATACACTTGCGGATAAAATCAATGCAAGCAATAAAGTTCTTTTCATGGCAGTATGTTTTTTTAAAAATACAAAAGAAAGCTCACCCGCTGTCTTCATTCTTCTACATTTATCAGGTACGGGCACGATTTTTTAATCGCTTTTCCAAAGCACCATTATGTATATCAGTTTTAATTTCAATGACACATTTTACAGCGGCACCGCTACCCTGCTCGAAAATGAAAAAGAAACGCAATACATCATCGACCTGAATGATTCCAACCCTGAACCGATCCAGTTCATTCTGCACTATCAGGATGGCAAATGGACAAGTGAAGATGAAATTGGCCAGGGCCTGGTAACGGCTGCGGGCTGCGAGATAGATCATTATGATAAAGAATCGCAGGAAGAACCGTTGATGCCTAATAATTATTATGCATTATAATAGTTGTTTGGCCGATCATGCTATTCATCAAAGATCGAATCAAGTTTTTCAAGCGAAAAAGGTTTTTCCAGCCTTGTAAAATCCGAATCGTTATTTGCAACCGGGTATGGCGGAGCGTCAAACGCAGTAAGTAGCACAATACGCATTTTGGGGAATGTACGCTGCATCTTTGCCGCCATTGCCCAACCAAGCCCATCAGGTAAATGATGATCAAGAAATAAAATATCCGGTACCTGTTCGTTTATTTTAGCAATTCCTTCTTCCAGAGTTGGTGCAGTATCTACCTTATATGCTTTTTTGCTGTAATGGTTTTTGATCAGCGTGCTGCCGTCAATGTCGTCATCAATAACCAGTAAATTCTTTTTCATAAGCTGTTTTTTTCCTCACGTAGTAAAAAAATCATGCCTGGCTCTTTACATCTTCCTGAACCATTGGTAACCAATAAAAACGTTCTATTTGTGGACTACCTGTTTATAACCATATTCATCATGCGTATAACCTGTGTGCACTAACATTGCGGTAATATTGGGATAACAATTTGATCATACATTGTAGATAACTTTATGTCATGCAGGCAAAAAATATTCTGATCATAGTAATAGTTGTTATTGGAGCTATAGCATTAATTATCTTTCTCATCCGCAAAAACAGGAATGATATCATTACACTAAATCCCGATGCAGAAGATGCAGTAGAGGAAACACACGAAGATGAAATAAGAAAAAAAGAAAAGAACTGAATTAATTTTCTTTTGCAGTAACCGGCAGGAATTTTTCTCCCTTTGGCGTAACATAATGCAGTGAATTATTTTTGCTTACCGGCTTGATCCATCCACGCGCGATAAAAATTTCAGTCAGCAAACCATCCAGCCTGCCACTGATGTGCGTGTATATTTTCGGCATTGCTTTTTTTGCAGATAGCGTTGTAGCCATAAGAACAATTTGGACATGAAAGCTAAAAGATCGATTTGGATTTTGCAAAATTCCAGGTTATTTTTTATACACACGCTCAATAGGCGCCGCAACAGGGTGTTCGGCGGTAAAATGAAACCCAAGCAACGATGCAAAAGTTGCCGCCAGTTGCTTTTGATATAATACAGAAGGTGTTTTTACCTCGCCCAGCGGTTTGGTATCCGGCCCGATTGCTGCGATCCAGATCTGCCCGGCATCGGCCACATCATCGCCATGTTCGCACCAGTTGCCGGATGGTTTATTGCCGTCTCCCCGGCCATGGTCGCAGGTAATGATCAATGTTGTTTTATTTTTGTATTGCGGATCCAGCTGGATCGTGTTCCATAAGTCGGCGATCATGCCGTCTTCTGCGTGAGCGCTTTTTAAATACTGGTCATACATTCCATTATGCGCAAAATCATCGGTCTCATCAAAACCGATAAACAATACTTTGGGCCGATACTCTTTAAAATATTCTTTCGCCGCGAGATAAGTGATGATATCGGGCCTCACGCCTATCGGCTCTGCTGCCAGGAACTGCATGTCGTTGAGTATGGAAAAATTTTTAGATCCGAACTTCAGTGAATCGGTATCTGCATTGATATAAATACCGCTTCGTTTCTGATTGAGAATAAATGGAAAAACATCCCAGGTAGTAAACGCCGCTACTTTTCCTTCATAACCCGGCTGTTTATTGATGAACTCAAGGACATTGGTATTTTTATTTAAAATTTTATCGTTGGAATTTACTGCAGGATCCGGGTACCCGGTAAAGATCTCATTATACCCGGGATAAGAATATTTATAGGGATTCGCATTATCAACATCATTGGCATATGCACGGTTGCCATAGATCTGCCCTTCTTTCGCTATTACCGACCAGATAAACGGGAACAGTTCTTTTCTTCGCTCATCGATATCTTCCTTCCAGAATTTTTCATTGATACCGGCGCTGTCTTTGGTAAATTTTTTATTCAGCATCAGTGCATGTTCCGCGCCGCCAAACAGTTCCTGCCAGCGCATGCCATCGAGTGTTACGATGACGATGTTTTCTGTCTGTGTCTGTTTTTTTGTTTTTACCGGAAAGATAAAACTAACATCCATCATCACGAAAGCCAGGATCATTAACACGCTTGCTTTATGCATACCCAAAACTATCACTGCTATGTTACGTCAATATTTCCCCATCGATTCCTTAATCATTACATAATATACGCTGCATTATTTCTTATTGAAATTGCACACCCTGTAAAAATCTTTTACGCTCTTTGCGAACCCTTTGCAGCTTTGCGTTACAGTTTTTTTATTACATGCATAGTCCGGCCAAAAAAATTATCGGTAAATAGGATTCATTATGATCTGATAAAAACAGGCCAATTCTATAGTAATTCTGAAGAGAATCTGTAGAAGTTGTAGAGAATCTGAATTTGGTATTATTAAATCATGAATATGTTGTTACCAAATTATTATTTCAAGATCCCTGCGAAGTGGCCAAAGATACAGGAAGGTAGTTTCGTTTCTTAAATAAGAAACTGCTTATATGCAAACATTTTACAGAAAAATCTATTTCCTTTTTCTTTCTGCTTTTCTGTCAACCGCCTGTTTGGCCGGTACCATTCATGGCAAGGTCATTGATAGCAAAACCGGTGAGCCCCTTGCAGGCGCCACCGTACAGATAGAAAAGAATTCCATCAAATTATTTACCACTGTTAATCTCGATGGCAGTTATGTTTTTAAAAATGTTCCGGCAGGAAAATATGAGCTTACTATAAAACTGCTCGGTTACCAGACAGTGACGGAGCATGGGGTTTCTGTTGCTGCTGATAACAGCCTTGTGTTGTTCAATACATCGATGAAAAGCGAATCGGCTGAATTGGAATCTGTAACTGTAAGCGCCGGCGGAAAGGAAACGGATCATACTGTACGCGGGTTGGAAAAAACCGCGCCGGTACTGGAAAATATCTTATCGCAAAAAACAATAGAGTTGCTTCCCGACCTTACTGTTGCCAATGCTTTGCAACGCGTATCCGGTGTGGCGATCCAGAGAAGTTCGAGCGGTGAGGGGCGTTATGCGATCATCAGGGGGATGGATGAAAGATATAATAACACATTGGTGAACGGCGTAAAGATCCCAAGCCCCGATGCGAAATACCGTTATGTGCCAATGGATCTTTTTCCGTCAGACATGCTGGAAAGATTAGAAGTGATCAAATCATTAACCCCTGCAATGGAAGGCGATGCAGTGGGCGGTACCATGAACCTCGTGATGAAAAGTGCGCCGCAGCATTTTCTATTTAATGCAAATATGGCTACCGGTTTTTCAGGATTATTTTCCAATTCAAGGCCTTTCGCAGCGTATGATCATGGCGCAGTAAATAATCAATCACCCGCAGAAATAAATGGCAACAGTTATGCGGCTACACAAAATGATTTTTCAAAAGGGAACCTGAATTTTACTAACCGCAGCTTTCCATTCAATACTGTTGCAGGCGCTACTGTTGGCGGCCGTATGGCACAGAACAAGCTCGGTATTATTCTTTCAGCTTCTTATCAGAACATGTTTCGTGGTTCCAATTCCGATCTTCTTGTTCCCAATGCACAACCGCAGGTTGTGGGAAGTTTAGACAACCAATCTGTGATCAGTGACCTGTATATCCGCCGCTATTCTACACAGACCACACGGATCGGGCTGCACAACAAGATCGATTACCAGATCGGCCGTAATAATAAGATCTCATTGTATAACATGTACATCCACATGAATGAGTTCCAGACAAGGTCAACATATGATTCGGTTTACCTGAATAAATTATCAGATAATCTTTATCGCAGCCGCACACAAAAACAAAGTATTTACAATTCAACTTTACAGGGCGAACATTTACTGGTTAAGCAATTAAAATTTACATGGACAGGCACCTATGCCCGTGCGAAAAGTGATGTGCCCGATATGGCTGAATACGATTACCAGAGCGCCGTTACACCCGGAACGTATATCGTTCAGAAAACATCAAGGATCTGGCAACATAATACCGACCAGGATCTTGCAGGATACCTGAACCTCTCTTACTCGCCAAATGTTTTTGGAAGAAGTTCAGAGTTTAGCGTAGGCGCCATGTATCGCCACAAAACGCGCGACAATTATTACAATGACTATTCCTTAACGCCTGTTCTTACAGGCGGATTGCCGCAATACTGGACAAATTATAACAGCGCCAGTTACACATTTAATCCGGCAAGCAATGCAACAGGAGCCATTAGCGCAGCCAATCCAAACACCTATACTTCTTATGAAAATGTAAGCGCCGGTTATGCGCAGTTCAGGTTCATGGCATCAAAAAAATTAGAATTGATGGGTGGCATACGCATTGAGTATACCAAACAAAGTTTTAATACGGTAATGCCTGAAAGTTTTGCCGGCAGATATGGAACAGTTCAATACACAGATCCGCTTCCGAGCCTGCATTTGAAATATGCTTTGACCGATAAACAGAATCTGCGGTTGTCTTATTTCAGGTCAATTGTTCGTCCAGATTTTTATGAGATCATACCAACACAGAATAATGGTGAGTTGTTTGATATAAAAGGCAACGACAGCTTAAAACATTCTACTGCAGATAATATCGATTTCAGATATGAATTATTTCCGGGCGGCGCCGACCAGTTATTGCTTGGTGTGTTTTACAAAAACATTCATAACCCGATCGAATACGCCATCGTACGTAATGGCGGCCCGAGCGCACAATTTTTTGAGCCTGAAAATTTTGGAACCGCACACAATTATGGATTTGAAGCAGTGTACACAAAATATATCGGCATGTTTGGCCTCTCAGCCAACTATACTTACACGCATTCGGAGATCACTACTACCAAACAATATTTTTACCGCGATCCAACACTGGGCATAACAAGTAAATTATTACAGCAGCAGCGCCCGTTACAGGGACAGGCTGACCATATCGCCAATCTTTCTTTGCTATACAAAAATCCGAAGATCGGTTTGGATGTTCAACTGGCATTTGTATACACCGGTAAGCGCATTGCACAGGTATCGCCTTATTATAATCTTGACTACTGGCAGTTGGGGCAAGGTGTTCTTGACTTTTCTTTTGAGAAAAAGATCAAAGGGCACTTTGCATTTTATGGAAAGATCAACAACCTTACCAATGCTCCTGCCAAGACTGTTATTTACCAGGCGCCTGCAGCGGGCAATGCTTTCCCCGACCAGGGATACAGCGATAAAACAGTTGTGGGGAAAGACATTTATCAAATCAATATACTTGGCGGCCTACGCTATAAATTTTAAACCATGAAAAAATCACTTTTATTTATCGGCATCGTTTTTTTATTCGCAGGCTGCAAAAAATGGGATGAGAACTTAAGTCTCGCAACACCTGTTGTGCAGGTTGCACAACCCATCAGCGATGCAGCCCCGCTGTGCGGAGCGATCAAAGGAACTATGTTAACAGGCAAGACCTATACAATCGGTTGCGATGTGGTAATCAACAAAGGAGATACGTTAACATTGCAGCCGGGTGTGCATATCAATGTAAAAAATAAATCAGGCATTTTTGTGCAGGGTGCGCTCATCAGCCTTGGCAGTAAAGACAAACCCAACTTTATCACGGTAGATAGCCTGGCAGCATTAAAAAACGACGCGCCCAACCAGGATCCTGCAAAAGATCCTGCATTTGTTGGTGGATGGGCCGGTATCTATTGTGCATCTACCTGTCCCATGCTGATCCTGAAATGGACGCACGTAGAATTTGCAGGCAATGGTTTATCGATTGCGCAGGGGGCATTGGTAAATCAGAGTTCGGGAACAGCATTCTCCATTTTATTCCAGAACCCAACCGGCATTTTTGTGATGGAAGACAGTTGGCTGTACGGCGGTGTGGATGATCCGATCCGTATATCGAACGGAAGGATCTGTTTTATGCGAAGCACTTTTGAAAAAGCAGGCATCAAAGGCGGCGACTGTTTAAATACCAAGGGTGGAACAGTGGGTGATATGGCATATAATTTATTTGTGGGCATTGCAACCAACGGGCAAAAAGCGTCTAATAAAGGGCAACCTGTTGGCGGGCAGCAAACCAATATCAATATGTGGAACAATACATTTATTGCATGCGGTTACAGGCAGATACAAACAGGCCGTGGCGCCAATATCAATTTTGAAGAAGGTGCGAGAGGCATGGCTTTTAATAACCTGATGGTGAACTGTAAGTTTGGATTGCGCATAGTAAACAATCCCGCTGCAGATACAGCGAATATCCGTTACGGTTATAATTATGAATACGGCGATTCATTGGTTGTCGTTAACCAGATCTACCCAACAAATGCAGGTTTATCAGGGGGATGGACGAGGCCAATGTCAACAGATATTCCCGATTACAAAACTTTTCTTCCCGCTAATTATCAGTTTGGCGATACCTATGATGGCACACCGGTTATACAGAAGAACAATCCATTGTTTTACAATTTTCCATTACCTGTTCCGGGAAATATTCCTTTATATGGCATACAGGCAGTGAATAAATATGACTTCAGGTTACAGGCAGGTTCGCCGGCAATTGGTAAAGGATTTACAGGTTTTGCACCAGTTGGCGCAGTACCGATAGACCCTGTTTATGGCGTTACTGAAATGACTTTGCCAGGAATTGATATCGGCGCCTTCCAGTCAAACGGAAAAGGCAACCAGCATTATTGATCTCTTTAGCAAAAGCTAAAAAATAGCTCTGTTTTTAAAAAAGTAACGGCCCGGCTTCCAGGCCGCGCTGTTACTTTTTTGAAAAATTACTGATCAGATTCTCTACAGTTTTGTTTTCTACGTTTATGGCTTATGTGCAGAGCCTGTTTGTTTTTCTCTTTTGTTTTTGCATTCAGTTTCAACACCTGGTCGCAGAATGCGGATATCAATATTCTTCATAACATCAACCCCGTAAACCCCGGTGCATCTTTTTTCTGGAAAGCATCTACCAATTCTGCGTACCCGCTAACGTTTGGTATTCAGGGTGGGCTGATCGTGTATGATTATTTTCACAGCGACAGCACCCGCGGCAGGATCCTGCCGCATATTGCCGGGAAATTATTGGTTCTTGTTATCACAGAAGGCATCAAAGTAACGGTAAACAGAACCCGTCCATATATCAGATACCCGGCATTGGTGCATCCGTATGATGCAGGTGAAACAGGATTATCTTTTCCTTCCGCGCACACATCTCTTGCATTTAATACAGCGGCTACTGTAAGTATACGTTTTCATAAATGGTACATCACCGCGCCTGCTTATGCATGGGCGGGATGTGTTGGATATTCAAGATTATATTTGGGAGAGCATTATCCCAGCGATGTATTGGCAGGCGCAGTTATTGGTGTTGGCAGCGCTTATCTGGCGCGCTGGTTAGACAAAAAACTTTTCAGAAAAAAACAATCTCTGTAATATGAAAAAATATTTTGTACTGAAACTTAATCCGCCACGCCCTACTTTTTCGCAGGATATGACACCCGAGGAAAGAATTATCATGCACCAGCATATCAGCTACTGGCGCGGGCTGATGGCACAGGATTATGTTCTGACATTCGGGCCGGTGATGGATCCGGCAGGTGTATACGGGCTTGGCATTGTAGCTG
>JABDAP010000061.1 GCA_013289065.1 Bacteroidota bacterium
CTTACGACGAACATATAACGCACCGATACCTTTCGGGCCGTACATTTTATGCGCGGTAAATGCCATGATATCGATACCATCTTTGTTTACATCAACCGGTACTTTACCAACGGCCTGAACGGCATCGGAAAAATAAAGTATGCCGTGTTTTTTGGCGATCATGCTGATCTCTTTCACAGGTTGTATCACACCGATCTCATTGTTTGCATACATGATGGCAATGAGAATGGTTGTGGGTTTGATCGCAGCTTCCAGTTCTTTCAGGTCGATCAGCCCATCTGCTTTTACTTCTAAATAAGTTACTTCACCGCCGAGGCGTTCAATATGTTTACAGGTATCAAGTACCGCTTTGTGTTCTGTTGTGCAGGTGATGATATGGTTGCCTTTGCTTGCATACATTTCATACACGCCTTTAATGCCAAGGTTATCGCCTTCGGTGGCGCCCGATGTAAAAATGATTTCTTTGGGATCGGCGCCTACCAGTTTGGCAACCTGCTCACGTGCATAATCAACTGCTTCCTCAGCTTCCCAGCCAAATGGATGGTTGCGGCTGGCCGCATTGCCAAAGTGTTCGGTAAAAAAAGGCAACATCGCTTCCAGCACACGCGGATCCATCGGCGTGGTGGCATTGTTATCAAGGTAAATCGGTAATTTCAACATAACACGGTAAAATTTATAATCTCTATACGCAAAGTTACTGCAAACGGTGCTATAAATTTGGAAGCAAATCCGGGTAAAACCCCGTTTTTCCAGATTTCGTAAGGTGTCTGCCTAAAATAATTATATGGTAAAAGTTGAGCATATCGGGATCGCTGTTAAGACATTCAGATCGGCCATTCCGCTGTATGAAAAGCTGTTAAATACCAATTGTTATAAAACAGAACTCGTTGCATCGGAGCAGGTAAATACGGCATTTTTCCGCCAGGGCGATACGAAGATCGAATTACTGGAAAGTATCGAGCCGGATGGCGTGATCGCTCGTTTCATTGAAAAAAAAGGCGAAGGCATCCATCATATTGCTTTTGAAGTGAAAGATATTGAGGCGGAGATGGCGAGGCTGCGGGGCGAAGGTTTTACAGTTCTGAATGAAACGCCAAAGAAGGGGGCCGATAATAAATTGATCTGCTTTTTACATCCAAAGGACACGACCGGTGTTTTGATAGAACTTTGCCAGGAGATCAAATAGTGGGTTAAAAAAGTTAAACTGGTTAAAAAGGCTAAAGAAGTAAGTGTGGCCCTGACCCTTTAACCTTTTTAACCAGTTTAACCCTATTTAACTAATTATTGAAGATTCAGTTTCTCCACCGCCACCTGCGCAGCCACCTGGCTCGCATCTTTTTTATTGTAACCTTTTCCCATCGCGAGCAGTTCTCCATCGAGCATTGCATTGATCGTAAACAGACGGCGGCTGCCTTCCATTCTTTCATCAGCCAGTTCAAACGTAAGCGCCTTGCCGTTCTTATTTGCCCAGCCGATGAGTTTGTTTTTGAGGTTGATATCGATCAGTTCCAGGTCATCCACAAACATATGCGGTATTACGATCTGGCGCAGAACCCAATCGTGTGTCTTTGTATATCCTTTATCAAGATAAACTGCTCCCACCAAGGCTTCCAGCGTATTACCAAAGATCTGGCTGCCTTTGAGCGCATTATCAAACTTGTTGTAAAAAGTAAGTTTGCGCAGGCCCATTTTCAGGGCAATGTCGTTCAGCTGCGAGCGGTTCACCATCTTGCTGCGCATTTCGGTGAGGAAGCCTTCGCCTTTGTAGGGATAGCGTTTAAACAAATAATCGGCAACGATGGCACTCAATACCGCATCGCCTAAATATTCCAGGCGCTCGTTATTTTCATCCGGCGTTTCCTTTACGGAACGATGGCTCATAGCCGTGCGGTACAGCAATATATTACCGGATTTTATACCCAGCACATTTTTTAATTGTCTTTCAAATGTGGAGTCGTCGGCTTTCTTAAAAAAATTTCTGAGGAATTGCACAGAATTAAGCTACGTATTTTTTTACAATCACACAAGCATTGTGTCCACCGAAACCAAAAGTATTACTCAAAGCTGCATTAACGGTACGTTTCTGTGCTTTGTTAAAAGTAAAATTCAGTTTGGGATCCAGTGTAGGGTCATCCGTGAAATGATTGATAGTAGGCGGAATAATATCGTGTATCACACTCTGTATACAGGCAATGGCTTCTATCACACCTGCCGCACCCAAACAGTGGCCCGTCATCGATTTGGTGGCGCTGATATTCAGTTCATATGCATGTTCGCCAAATACTTCGGTAATGGCTTTTGCTTCGGCGCCATCGCCCAGCGGGGTTGAAGTACCATGTGTATTGATGTAATCGATCTCGCCGGGTTGCATACCGGCATCTTTCAATGCTGCGATCATTACATTGCGTGCACCCAGCCCTTCGGGGTGTGGTGCGGTTAAATGATAGGCATCGGCAGTAGCGCCGCCGCCCGCTATTTCGCAATAGATCTTTGCGCCGCGTTTGATGGCATGTTCATATTCCTCGAGCACGAGTACACCTGCTGCTTCGCCCATTACAAAACCGTCGCGGTCCTTATCGTAAGGGCGGCTGGCTGTTTTGGGGTCATCATTGCGTTCGCTCATTGCTTTCATGGCATTGAATCCACCCACACCCGCTTTACTGATCACGGCTTCCGAACCGCCGCTTAAAATAATATCGGCTTTGCCTAAACGGAGCGTATCTACTGCGGCTATGATGCCATTTGTGCTGGATGCACAGGCACTTACCACGGCAAAATTGGGGCCTCGGAAGCCATGGCGCATGGAGATCTGCCCTGCAGCAATATCCAGTATCATTTTGGGAATGAAGAAGGGATTGAATCGCGGTGTGCCATCGCCCTGGGCAAAAGTGATCACTTCTTCCTGGAAAGTGGTGAGGCCGCCGATCCCGCTGGCGAAGATCACGCCAACACGGTCGGCATCTACATTTTCCTTGCTGATACCCGCATCTTTAACAGCCATATCACTGGCTACAATAGCGAGCTGTGCAAAGCGGTCGAGTTTGCGCGCTTCTTTTTTATCCATGAATTCAGTGGGGTCGAATCCTTTCACTTCACATGCAAATCGGGTTTTGAATTTGGCTGCATCAAATAAAGTGATCATATCGGCACCGGAAACACCATTGATCAGCCCGTTCCAATAATCATTCAGATTATTTCCGAGCGGCGTTATTGTTCCGATACCCGTCACCACAACTCTTTTTAACTGCATATTCATTACCTGTTTGAAGTGATAATCCGCCTTCCGGGCTCAAGGCGCCGCAAAAAGGCGGATTAAAATTATTCCATGGAGAGTAGGTTCTTACTTAGCGTGCTCTTCAAGGTAAGCGACAGCCTGGCCAACGGTAGTGATGGTTTCAGCCTGCTCATCAGGGATGGAGATATTGAATTCTTTTTCGAATTCCATGATCAATTCAACGGTATCCAAAGAATCGGCACCGAGGTCGTTAGTGAATGAAGCTTCGTTGGTCACTTCTGCTTCGTCAACACCTAACTTGTCAACGATGATTTTCTTTACTCTTGTAGCGATGTCTGACATTGTAAAAGTTTTTGTTACAGCCGCAAAAATATACTTTTTGTCAAATAAGCAATCTTTTAAGTTGTTTTTGTTTCCACAACAGTAAGGCCTTATATCTGGCCCGGTTATCCATTTAGCCCTATTTTTGCAAAAATGATCATTATATTGTACCCATAGTATTCAACACATGGCATTAAAAATCATAGATCACGGCTCAAAAGAATACCGCCAGATGGTGGATCTGCGTTATCATATATTACGTAAACCATTAAGCCTGGGCTTTACAGACGAGGAATTGGCTGCCGAAAAAGACGATATATTATTAGGTTGTTTTGAAGACGACAACCTTGAAGCCTGCTGTATGCTTACCAAAACCGAACCTAAAACGGTGCGGCTAAGACAAATGGCCGTTAGTTCCGGTTTACAGGGAAAAGGTATCGGAAGGGTATTGATGGTTTTTGCAGAGAACATCGCCCGCGACCATGGCTTTAAGCGTTTAACCATGCATGCCCGTAAATCTGCCGTGGGTTTTTATGAAAAGAACGGTTATAAAGTTTGCAGCGATGAGTTTGTTGAAGTGACCATTCCGCATTTTGTTATGGATAAGGAGTTGTAGGTTATAAGTTGTAAGTAATAAGTTTTGAGTACTTACCATTACCGACTTAATACTTACAACTTATCACTTATTACCAATCTTACTATTCAGTATTCCTCTTAATTCATGTAGAAATTCTTCACTCATATTTTCCTTGGGAACGATGAAAAAAGATTTTGCATCGAAATAGAGGTGAAAAAAATGCGGGCTTTCAAAAAATTTTGTGAACTTTTTCCAGGGCCATTCCACATAGCCTCTTTCATTTTCCAGGCGCACTTCATCTTCCCTGAAATAAATAATAAAGGAATCTTTAAAAGTGGCTGCACGTTTATAAATACTGGTTGGCAGAAAATACCAGAATGTGGCCATCAGCATAAGCCAGATAAATGAACCGAGGAGAAAGGGTTCGGGGCGTATTTTTTTTGTATAAAAAAGTATGGCCGATACAATCGCAAAAACATTTACGAGGATGATCATCACTTTTATTTCCCGCTTCTGTACAAAATGATAACGGAGGGCCTGTATCACTTTCTTTTTTTCGTAAGAAAAACTATGTTGCATGGGGGTTGTGTATGAAGCGAAAGTAAAGAATTAATAAGATGATCACTAATAGATGACAGATGTTAGTTGACAGATGACAGTAAAATATCTGTCAACTAACATCTGTCATCTATTTGATAAATCCAATCACCAATTCATTAATTGCTGAGGGCGATAGTTTTTCTTTGCCGGAATTAATTACTATACGATATCGAAATGTAGTTGATTGCCCTTTTGGTAATTTATAATTCAATACCAGTTTGCCTTCGGAAAAAACTTTTTGTCCAAGCGGGTTGGCTGCGAACAAACCGTAGTTGCGTGCGTGCCAATAGGTAGGATAGCCGGGGTTTTGCGGGTGGTCGATCATCAGGATGCTGATGGCATCGCCGCCTTTTTTTCCATACATCATACACCAGGTGCCGCGTGTGCCCCAGGCCGAATCGCCTTCTTTGCCTGCCGATGTGATGTAATTACCGGTAACCGAAGAGTCTTTGGTAGCAAGCACTTTAGTGATATTGCCTTTATCATCTTTATAATCTTTTGTTTGTTTTACCGGCAACTCTAATTCATGTGCCACACGTAAACCAAGCATTCCATCTTTTGCATCCGGAAATGATACATCCTGCACAGCTGTTAATTCTGTAACGCGGTCTATTACGCGGCTGTTATTGATCACGCTGAATGTGTATGTTGTTTTTTCCTGTAATAAACTATTTTTTTGCTGGTCGGTCCAGCTGGCGAGGTAAACAATTTTTCCCTGTTTGCCACTTGTTGTTTCTATTATTTTTTCTGTGCGGATCCATCCATAACCTTTTTTCTTTTCGGGAGCGATGGCAAAAGAGTTGTTCCAGAAATCAAGGCCGTTCACATTTTCATAGTTGAACCATAAACCAATATGATGCGGATGATCAACGGGATCGTTTGGCTGCGGGTTCCAGGGAAATCCGCGGGTGATCACTTGTCCGTCGGCTGCATAGATAGGATACAGGAATGGTTTTTCCATGGTATCTGTATAAACAAAATCTGTGAATGGTTTACCGCCGATCGCTACAGAAACTTTGCGTTGCGATGCATCATTTTTTACAGATACATTTTGTGCCATTATTACCAGCGGCAAGGCTGTGATGCAGAGAACTGCGATGGAAAATTTTATAGGAGTATGCATGATGATATTGATAAATATTTTCAATAACCAAATTAATAATGTGTTATATCATAACAAATGTTTTTACGCAACCTCCGTACAAAACTGTTTTCTCTCGGCTATAGATCGCAGCTGTTAACCGCAGCGTACACAAAGGAATACGCACAAAGAACACAGAGATCACTGCACTTATTAAAAATCTGCGCAGTTAGTTCTATTTAACTTCCTGCTGTGCAACGATCGCCTTTCCTTTGCCAACCAGCAACTGCATGATCACCCATGCAAACAAATAAGACAAGGCACATACTGAGAACATAATATAATAAGCCGTTTCAATATGCCCGGTGGACCGGTAATACACAAACATGTTCTTTTGCACAAACAACGATAAGGCGATTCCGCCCACTGCCCCGAACATACCGCCAATGCCGGTAACAGAAGCCGTTGCATTTTTTGGAAACATATCGCTTACGGTTGTAAAAATATTGGCGCTCCATGCCTGGTGGGCTGCTGCCGCAATCCCGATCACAGCCACACCCAGCCACATATTGATAGCGCCCAATACCAATGCACCGATGATCGGCAAAACAAGAAATGCATAGATCAACATTGAGGTTCTGCGCGCTTTGCGTACAGGCCATTTTAATTTATTGATGAAATACAATGGCAGCCATCCGCCTGCAATACTTCCTACGGTTGAGATCAGGTATACTGCTGCAACGGGCCAGCTCACTGCAGCCAGTTTTTTGTGATAAGTACTTTCAAAAAAATCGGGCAGCCAGAAAAGATAGAACCACCAGATCGGGTCGGTCAATAATTTCCCGATCGCAAATGCCCATGTCTGTTTAAAGCCAAGCAATTTTGCCCACGACATTTTCGGCAATGTATCATCTGCCACGCTTCCCTTTTCTTCATCGGTATCGCTTTCGATAAATTTTAATTCTGCCGCAGATAATTTTTTGTGCTTTCTTGGTATCTCGTATAAAATGAACCAGAAGATCAGCCAAATAAATCCAAGTAAACCTGTTATCACAAACGCCCATTGCCAGCCCCAGTTCACAACAATAAACGGAACAGACAATGGCGTAATGATAGCGCCGATATTGGTTCCTGAATTAAATATGCCTGTTGCCAATGCGCGTTCTTTTTTAGGAAACCATTCTGCCACTGTTTTTATCGCAGCAGGAAAGTTGCCCGCTTCGGCAAGCCCCAAGGCACCACGAACGATCTGGAAACCAACCACCGTATTTACCAATGCTGTGGCAATACCCGCGAGGCTCCATAAAAAAGTTGCTACGCCATACCCGATCTTGGTTCCGAGTTTGTCAACCATATGGCCGGCGCCCAATAAACCGATCGCGTAAAATATTTTAAACGTGATCTCCACATTTGCATAATCGCCATCCGTCCAGTGAAGTGTTTGGGTAAACGTTGATTTCAAAAAACTGATCACACTGCGATCGATATAATTGATCGTGGTGGCAAAAAAGATCAGTCCGCAAATTGACCAACGATACTTACCTATTTTTTCTGCTGCTGTCATGATTATGATTTGATTGACTTGATAATAGCTAATGCATCCTGTGTTGCTTTTGTTATCTGTGCATAATCTTTTGCTTCCAGTAGTTGTTTGGTGATGAGTTTGCTTCCCATGCCTACTGCGCAAACACCGGCTTTGAACCATCCTGAAATATTATCCTTATCCAGTTCAACGCCACCTGTTGGCATAAATAAAAGGCCGGGAAAAATTTCTTTGATGGCTGATAAGAAACCGGGGCCGAGAATATTTCCCGGAAACAGTTTGATCATTTTAGCGCCCAATGTTTCTGCGTGAATGATCTCAGAAGGCGTCATACAACCCGGCACCCATAACATATTATTTTTGTCGGCAACAGCCGCTACGGATTCAACGAGGCCCGGGCTGATGATATAATCTGCGCCCGCATCAATAAATGTTTGCGTCATTTCGCCATTTTTAATGGTGCCGATGCCGAGGTACATGCCTTTCAGTTCGCTGTCGCAAACCTTACGCATTTCAATAAAGTTTTTGAGGGCCGCTTCGCCCCTGTTGGTGTATTCAACAGCGCGGATGCCGGCAGCATACAGGGCTTTCAATACATCGATACTGACATTGGGATCCTTATAAAAATAGAGAGGTAAAATACCCTGTTGGGGGATCAATTCAAGAATGGCATCTTTCTTTTCCATATGGCTTTTTTTCGTGTAGCAATGTTATCTGAAATGACGAAAATGCTTTTATTTTATTACGCAAACGATTGCGTATTTTTATTTAGTAAAACAATACCTATTTCTTTTCTTGCCCCTGATTATTACCCAACTTCGCCGCAAGGGCTTTGAAGTTAATTAATATATATTCTCAACCACCCAGTTATTTAAAATAAAACGATTGTTTATGCCTAAAAAAGTTGTCACCCTCGGCGAGATCATGATGCGCCTGTCTACACCCGGTTTCGAAAGATTTGTTCAAAGCGACAGTTTTGATGTTACCTATGGCGGCGGCGAAGCCAATGTTGCCGTGGCGCTTTGTAATTATGGATTGAACGGCGTTTTTGTGACCAAGGTTCCGGATAATGCGCTGGGGCAGGCGGCTATCAACCATATCCGCCGTTATGGCGTGGATACACAGTTCATCGCCCGTGGCGGAAAACGTTTGGGTATTTATTTTTTAGAAACGGGCGCTTCTATGCGTGCCTCGCAAGTTATTTACGACCGTGCCGGCGCATCTGTTGCCGAGATGGAGATCAGTGAATTTGATTTTGATAAGATACTGGATGGAGCGAGCTGGTTTCATACAACCGGCATCACGCCAGCACTGAGCGATAAAGCTGCCGCATTGACCGAAGCAGCATTAAAAGCCGCAAAGGCAAAAGGCATCACCACGAGTATCGACCTGAACTACCGTAAAAAATTATGGAGCAAAGAAAAAGCGCGTGAAGTGATGACAAGGCTCTGCCAGTATGTTGATGTATGTATCGGCAATGAAGAAGATGCAGATACCACTTTAGGTTTTACCAGTAAAGGAACCGATGTAACCAAAGGCGAATTGAACCTGGATGGTTACAAAGATGTGTTTCAGCAGATGAAAGCGAAGTTTGGTTTTAAATATATCGCATCAACATTAAGAGAGAGCCATAGCGCTTCTGATAATGGCTGGAGTGCATTGGTGTATGACGGAACAGAATTCTATCATACCAAGCAATACGAGGTACGCATTGTTGACCGCGTAGGAAGCGGCGATTCATTTGCCAGCGGATTTATTTTTGGATTGGTGAGTGGCATGCCAATGCCCGAAGCGGCTGAGTTTGGCGTTGCCGCATCAGCCATCAAACATACTATTCCGGGCGATCTGAATCATGCGGCTTTGAATGAAGTGAAAGAGTTGATGAAGGGGGATGGTAGTGGAAGGGTACAACGTTAGTTTATTTTGGAATTTTGGGATTGGGAAATTTTGGAATTGAAAAACCAAAACCAATTCCAAAATTTCCCAATTTCCCGATTCCAAAATTCAATTGATTTCTCTTATCAGCCCCTTCCCCTGAAGGGGTAATGATTTTCTTAAAACAACTTCAACTCCCCTTTAGGGGCCGGGGGTAAAAAATATAAACATATGATCATCGACAGTTTACAAAGCGCCAACAAATACGCAAACCTGAATCCTTTATTTGCAAAAGCATTTGCATACATCGCAAGTGTTGACCTTGCTTCCCTCGAAGTTGGGAAATTTGATATTGATGGCGATGGCCTCCGTGGAATTGTTTCGGATAAGAATGGGACAACCACTGCGGAATCTACTGCGAAGTTTGAGTGCCATAATGCACATATCGATATCCAGGTTTGTATTCGTGGGCGTGAAAGGATCGGCTGGAAACCGCGTGGTTCCTGTATTGCGCCGAGAGGTGAATACAATGCAGAGAAAGATGTTTTGTTTTATGATGATGCGCCGGATATGTTCTTTGGATTAACGGATAACCAGTTCGCTATCTTTTATCCGGAAGATGTACATGCACCGATGATTGGTGAAGGAGCGATAAAGAAACTCGTTATTAAGGTTAAGATATAAATTGATTGCTATTTTTATTTGAAACGCACACTTTGACCGAGTGTGCGTTTTTTTTGGAAAAAGTTACTTTTAGTACCCAAAGAAATCATATGAAACACAAACTTATTTTATTATTCATCCCGTTTATTCTTTTTTCCTGTACAACAAATAAGAACAAGATCAAAGAAAGTCCGGCAACAGGCAATAATGATTCTACTGCTACTTTTTCATGGTTAGATGAAACCTGTAACAATACAGGAAATTATAATCCGAAAGACTATACGGCAGCGCAATTAAAAAATACATTCGATCTCTGGTATACTTTTTCAGGAATACCGCTTCATGCCAGTGGTGTCGCGTTTGAGCTTGGTGAAATATCCAGGCTGAATATTGATAAGCTTACAAAAGAATACCTTGAAAGAAAAGCACTTTATTCCGGAATGGTTATTATTTCCACACCTTTCTGGAATAGGCTGAAGGAAAAAAGGATCCAGGAACTGGAAACCGATTACGAATTTAAAAAGATAACTATCACGGCTTATTCTGAACCTTCTGCGTTACTGAACAACAGGTTTACGAAATATTGTCCCGATTATGCCAATGTATTAGCTTCTGGCGACAGCTCAGCATTGTTAGCTGCATGGAAACAAATGGCTGAACATGATAAACAAAAAAGTGGTAATCCGGATTTTTATATGAGCCGGTTTTATGAAAAATTCAATTCAGGCAACAGGTTACAGTATGCAAAGTTGCAGCTGCTGACTTTTGGCTGGTGGAATTGCGTAAACAGCAATTTACCTCATACCGGCAGCGATACTGTTTATCGAAAAGAGTTCGGGAAATTATTTAAAACTATCCAATTCAAATGTGAGGATGCAGACTGATCAGTTGCATTGATTTTAGTTTGTGTATCCTTTACGGCACGATATAAATACCTGTGATAGTCCCAACATCACTGAGTTTGGTTTCTACACCATTCTTCCATATCGTGGCCGACTGATAATTTGGGCCGGCCTGGCCACCTATATACAGATCTGTTCCGGAAACTGCAATGCAATTTGCGGCTGAAGATAAAGTGGGGCTTCCACTTGCAACACCGCCAAGCGACACAGATACGCCATTTTTCCAGTAGGTTGCGCCGTTGTTCGCCGTTGCTAAGCCTGCGGCATAAATATCACTTCCAGAAATAGTCATCGCGAAGATCATCGAAGAAGTTGTTTCCAGGAAGGAAGGTATTCCGTTTTTCCAAAGGGTAGCAACCTGTAAGCTTGAGGCATTGGCTGTATAACCACAGATATAAATATCAGTTCCAACAACGGAAATACCTGTAGCCCGCGAATATACTCCTCCTGTTAGCTGTACCGGAACATTATTTTTCCAATAGGCCGCTTTTAAAAACGAATAAGATAAAGAACCATCGTCTGCAGCGCCGGAAACATACACATCATTACCTGAAACAAAAACAGATTCTGCATCAGAATTTTGTAACGGGTTACCTGAAAGCGTATTCAGCACTCCGTTTTTCCAATACACGGCTTTGTTGCTAACAGTACCCGCTATATATACATCGGTTCCGGAAATATAAATTGAATTTGCGTAAGAACCCCAGTCGGCCAACCTGATAAGCACTCCGTTTTTCCAGTATACGGCTGCTGTTTCCATTACCGGGTTACTAACGTAGCCCACTGCATACAAATCGTTTCCTGAAACAGCTAAGCCAGTTGTCATTGCTGCACCGGCAAGGTTATATGGGTCGTTTGATAAACGCGTCATCACATTGTTTTTCCAGTAAGCCGCAACAACATGCCCGTTGGTATCCACACCTCCACCGATAAACAACACATCACCTTTTTTAAACAGCGGCCCGGTTTCTACGCTGTCTTTTTTACAGGATTGCAGGCAGGCCAGGCCCGCTAACAATAAAATAAAAAATACGGTTGTTGTACGCATGAAAAATTGATTGAATCACTTTTTCAATATTAAAACAATTAGCGCATTTCGGCAATAGCTACAGGATCCATATCCGTAAACGTATAATTCTCTCCCGCCATCGCCCAGATAAAACCGTAGTTGGTTGTTCCCGGCCCGCAATGCACCGACCATGGCGGAGAAATAACGGCTTCATGATTGGCCATCACAACATGCCGTGTTTCAGTTGGCTCGCCCATTAAATGAAATACGCGGTGCTGTTCAGGTAGGTCGAAATAAAAATATACTTCCATTCTTCTCGTGTGCGTGTGTGGCGGCACGGAGTTCCATACACTGCCTTCGCTTAATACGGTTAAGCCCATTACTAACTGGCAACTTTGTATTCCATCCTGGTGAATGTATTTGTAGATGGTTCTTTTATTGGCAGTTGCTGTTTCGCCTAAATTAACCGGCGATGCTTCTTCCTTCGTCATCTTACGGTTGGGATGCGTATGATGCGCGGTTGTTGACATCAAAAAGAAATCAGCCGGATCATCTTTCAACTTACTGGCAAATGAAACGGCCTGTGTTCCTTTACCAAGATATAATGCATCCAGTTTATTCAATTCATAGCTAACACCATCCGCTTCAACCGTGCCTGCACCGCCAACATTGATGATGCCGAGTTCTCTTCTATGCAAAAAATAATCAGCGCGCAATTCCGCTTCGTTGGGCAGTTCAATTTTTTTCTGCAATGGTTTTACACCTCCAACAATTACGCGGTCAAAATGCGAGTACACTAATTTGAGTGTATCCGGTTTCATCAATTCCGTTACTAAAAAATTAGCGCGGATCTCTTCAGTGCTCATCCCTTTTGTTTCTTTGGGACTGGATTGAAAACGTATTTCCATGATGTGATTTTTATTGTTATTTCTTTTTTACCCCTGCCCCTGAAGGGGTAATAAGTTTCTTTTCTCCCCTTCAGGGGCGGGGGTATTAATGTTACTCTATCTCCCCATCCACCCACCATCCACCATCAGTATCGTTCCATTTACATAGTTCGATGCCTGCGATGCAAGGAACACGGCGGGGCCTTTAAAATCTTCGGGTTCGCCCCAACGTCCTGCGGGAATGCGTGATAAGATCGATGCACTTCTGTCGGGATCGTTACGCAATGCTTCTGTATTATCTGTTGCGATATAACCCGGCGCTATACCATTTACATTGATGCCTTTTGATGCCCACTCATTTGCGAGCGCTTTGATCAGGCTGCTTAATGCGCCTTTGCTTGCTGCATATCCGGGAACATTGATACCGCCCTGAAAACTTAACAAAGAGCAGGTAAAAATAATTTTTCCTGATCTTCTTTCGAGCATTTTTTTTCCGATCTCGCGGGCAAGAATAAATGGTGCGTCGAGATTGATGGCGAGAACTTTGTCCCAATATTCATCCGAATGTTCTGCAGCCGGTGCGCGCATGATGGTTCCTGCGTTATTGACCAGGATATCTATCACAGGGTTTTCTGCATTTACTTTATCGATAAATGCATGCACCGCTTCGCGATTGGAAAGGTCGGCGGAATAAGCTTTGAAAGATCTTCCCAAAGCGGCCACTTCTTTTTCAATATCACTTCCGGATGATTCAAGCGATGCAGAAACGCCGATGATATCAGCGCCGGCTTCTGCCAGGCCGATCGCCATTGCTTTACCGATTCCTTTATTGCAGCCGGTAACGAGTGCAATCTTTCCGCTGAGGTCAAATGATATGGCCATATCAGAATATAAATTTCGTACTTAAAAAATTAGAATCTTCTGCACTCACAATATCATTAATTAATTGCTTATTCGTGTCGGTTAATTTTGCCGCTACCAATGATCGGATCGAGAATGACCGCAACGCATCAACCACCGATAGTGTTCCTTCCGCACTATCTTTTCTTCCGGTGAATGGAAAGGTATCCGGGCCGCGCTGGCACTGGCAATTGATATTTACACGGCTCACCAGGTTCACCAGCGGATCGATCAGCGATGCGAGTTCGGCCTGGTCGTTACTGAATACACTTACCTGCTGGCCATGTGTTGATTCGATCAGGTATTCGATGGTCTCTTCCATGTTTTCAAAAGGAACAACCGGTATCAATGGGCCGAACTGTTCTTCGCGGTATAATTTCATTTTATTATTTACGGGGAACACAACGGCAGGGTACACAAAAGATTCAACAGTAGCGCCGCCGTTTTCATTCATCACTTTGGCGCCGTTGGCGATTGCATCATCAATACATTCTTTTAAGTATGCGGGTTTGTGTGGCTCAGGCAACGGAGTTAACGACACACCGTTTTCCCATGGCATGCCAAATTTTAATTTGTTTACTTCAGCAGATAACTGTTGCACAAATTCATCTGCGATACTTTTATGTACGAACATAATTTTCAGCGCCGTGCAACGCTGGCCGTTAAATGATAAACTTCCCAATACTGTTTCCTGCACGGCTAATTTAATATCCGCATGTGATGTAATGATCGCCGCATTCTTTGCATCAAGGCTTAATATTGCGCGGAGGCGGTTTACTTTCGGGTGCAGTTTCTTTAATTCATTCGCAACTTTACTTGAACCGATAAGCGTTAACACATTTATTTTTCCCGACTGCATCAAACCCGGAACGATCACATTGCCTCTTCCATAAATTGTATTTACCACGCCTTTTGGAAAACATTCCCGGAATGCTTTCAATAACGGGTAGTGCGACAGGGTACCATGTTTTGGCGGTTTGAATAATACGGTATTGCCCATGATGATCGACGGGATCAGTGTGGTGAATGTTTCATTCAACGGATAATTGAACGGGCCCATGCACAATACAACACCCAACGGCGAGCGGCGGATCTGCGCCACAATTCCCTGTTCGATAGTAAAGCGTGATGAATCGCGGTCGATATCTTTTAAGGCATCGATGGTTGCAAAAATATATTCTACTGTACGGTCAAATTCTTTTAGAGAATCTGCATGCGATTTACCGATCTCCCACATGATCAGTTTTACCACGATGTCTTTTTCTGCACGCATCATGGCAACAAATTTTTCTACGCATCTGATCCTGTCTGCAACGCTCATTGTTGGCCAATGGCCGCGGCCATTGTCGTATGCGGCAACAGCTGCATCCAATGCTTCGAATGCTTCTTTTTCTGTGCATACCGGGTAAGTGCCGATCAACTTTCTCTGCAAACCTTTTTCTGTTCTGATACAAACGGGCGAGTACACTTCATGCACTTGTCCGTTCCAAATTTTCATTTCTCCATTGCACAAATATTCGCGCTGGTGAATTTCTTCTTTGATCGCATACTGCTCGGGGATCGCATCTTCCCTCACAAATATCTTTTCTAAATCTTCTGTAAATGACATGATCTTATTTAATTAATGAATACCGGAAGTTTCACGAAGTAACACGAAGGTGTATGTTTTAAAGTGCAAAGCTTGCTTATTCCTTTGTAAGTTGAATGCTTTAATTACGAAAACGTTTGCACAGCATTATTTCGTGTCCGGAATGATGGATTGCCAGCCAAAATAGGAACGGGCATTGTGGAAGCAGATATCTTTTACCACTTTACCAACCCATTCAATATCGTTTGGCAGTTCTCCGTTTTCTATTTCTTCGCCAAATAGGTTGCAGAGGATCCTTCGGAAATATTCGTGACGTGGATAAGACAAAAAGCTTCTCGAGTCTGTAAGCATGCCTACAAACCTGCTCAGCAAACCCATATTGGATAAGGCATTCAGCTGTTTCACCATTCCGTCTTTCTGGTCAAGGAACCACCATGCCGAACCGAATTGTATTTTGCCTGCTACAGATCCGTCGTTATAATTTCCGATCATGGTTGCCATCAGTTCATTATCCGCCGGGTTGAGGTTATAGATGATCGTTTTCGCGAGTTTATTATCATTATCCAATTTGGTAAGGAAGGTTGATAATGATCGTGCCTGAGAAAAATCGCCGATCGAATCCCAGCCGGTATCAGGGCCGAGTTGCTGTAACATCCTTGAATTATTATTCCGCAAAGCGCCCAGGTGAAACTGTTGCACCCATCCTTTTTCCCAATCCCATTCAGCAAAATGTGTGAGCATGGCCGATTTGAATTTGCGTTGCTCTGTTTCATTCAGTTGTTTGCCTGAATGGATCTTATTGAAGATGGTATCGATCTCAGAGCCCGTAAAATCATCTGCATACATTTCTTCCAGCCCATGATCGGAAACTTTGCAGCCGACAGACGCAAAAAAATCATGACGGTTCTGCAACGCATATAAAAAATCATCAAAAGAAGAGACCGTAATATTTGTGAGCGCTTCCAGTTTTTTTACATATGCATTGAAGTTTACTGCGTTGCTTACGTTCATTGCATTGTCGGGGCGAAACGCAGGCAGTATCGGGATCTCAAAGCCATCATTCTTTAATTGTATATGGTATTCCAGTGAATCAACGGGATCGTCGGTTGTACAAACAAGCGCCACATTCATTTTACGCAACAGGTTTTTTACCGAGTATTCTTTTGTTTGCA
>JABDAP010000062.1:0-768 GCA_013289065.1 Bacteroidota bacterium
ACCATACCCCAGTTGGAAAATCAAATTCCTGCCATCCAGGGTAAAATGGGTGGACATACTTACTATTCATTTTCCATTGAACCGGAAAAGTTGCTAAAAATCGGGTATGTGCTTCATCGTAACAAAGCAAATAAAAAACTGATGCCGACTTATCAGCGGATAATAAAAAAAGCAAGATTAAAATCGGTTCAGGAGTTTGTAGAGAATGGTGGTTTCTTTCCCAACTCTATTATCATCAATATTAACGCTTCCAAAGGTCTCAAATTTGAGAAGGCCAATACACAGGTAGAAAATGCTATTTCCCGTGTTGGTGTTCTACACCTGCCAAAAAGTTACCGATCTTCCTTTATAATAGATGGACAGCATCGTTTATATGGTTATGTAAATTCCGTTTACAAGAAAACCAATTCGATCCCTGTTGTCGCATTTGTGAACCTTGACCGCAACCAGCAGATTAAGCTGTTTATGCAGATCAATGAAAATCAGAAAGCAGTACCTAAAAATCTCCGCAATACCTTAAATGCTGACTTGTTATGGGATTCTGATGATATGACGGAGTCTATTAAAGCTCTTAAACTACAGATTGCACAAGATCTTGGCGAAGATCTAGATTCTCCATTGTATGATCGTGTGATCATAGGAGAAAATCCGAAGACGCCACAACGGTGTATCACGATTGATACTATTAAACAAGGATTGGATCGCAGCGATTTTTTTGGAAGCTTTTCCAAAACATCTGTCAAAACAGAGGGAACTTTTTATGGGGGC
>JABDAP010000062.1:778-16348 GCA_013289065.1 Bacteroidota bacterium
ACAATGATCTTATATATGACAGAATCATGCCTTATTTAAAAGGTTGTTTTGGTTATATAAAAGAGAATCTTGCCAGTGAATGGAACAAAGGAGAAGAAGGAGATGGCTTTGTGCTGATCAATGCCGGGATAGAAAGTTTTATTAGAATTTTCAGTGATATAGCCGATCATCTTACGGTAAAAAATATGCTTAATACCAAAACAGCTAAAGTCAAAAATATCCTGGAAGTTGCTCTTCCATTCCTCGACCCCCTTGTTGCTTATTTGAAATCAATTCCCGCTGAGGAAAAAACGGTCCTACGTAAAAGCTATGGTACGGGTGGTAGAGCTAAATACTGGCGCACATTACAAAAGATCATCAATACCAAAAACAAAGAATTTGAACCAAATGGATTTGCAGAATTCCTGAAAAATGAGGAAAAGCAGTTTAACAATGATTCTTATAACATGATACGTGATATAGAGAAATTCATCAAAGCGGATTTCCATCACAAACTGGAAAATTTCTACGGGGGATCGTGGTTTAAAAAAGGCGTGCCGCAGACAGTATATGATGACGCCTCGCTATTAGCCGTCAAGAAAAATAGGGAACTCGAAAAGCATGAAGAGGTAGAACCATGGGACTGTTTGAATATAATTGATTACCGGAAAATAGCCGTTTTTGCTGCGAACTGGAAAGATATTTTTGAAAGGTATTATACGATGCCCGGCCAGGAAAAAATGCGCGGGGGAAAAGATGAAAAAACGGCGTGGCTGCAAAAGCTGGAGAGAATCCGCAATCAGAATTTTCATTCTTACAGTGTTAAGGAGGATGAATTTAATTTCTTAACGGAGCTGCATACCTGGCTCATTTTAAAAATCAATCAGAACGCATTTGCTCTGGCAGATGTGTAGTCATCCAATGGTCTATGCATTTTTTATCATAAAGAATTTTTCTCAACGAGTAATTAATATTACCAGCATGTTATTTAGGAAAATAAACTCTGCATTTCGAACTGCAGGTAAATGGTTTTCATATTTATGGGATGAAGAGGCTGCTTACCATAGTGCATTACATATTCTTGGCGCCATATCGCCTTTGATTATTGTTGGGTTGATGTGCATTTTTTTAGATAAGGCTAAAATGTACGACTTTATCAGAGAAGGTGATTTTTGTTTATTCAGTGCTGCGATACTGACACCCGGCGCATACGGACTGGGCAGCTATTCGAAGAAAAACACGCATAAAAAAGCCATTTTTACCTGGCCGAAATTTATTGCTACTATTTCCTGGTGTATTGTTTTTATTGCGGCACTTTTATTCAGTTGGATTTATATACATTCTCTTTATCCTGAAATTGCTATCAATGAAGATCTAATAGTTTCCTGTTCAACTGTTTTCCTGATTTTTTCTGTTTGTGTTTTTTATTATTACCGATGGCTTGAAAGGGAACTGGGAAGTATGGATTTTGGAGGTTCATCAAGCGCGACATTTGACGATTTCGAAAAGAATTACAATTAATACCTGATTATGGAACCTAAAAGTTATTTTTCAATACCTGCGATAGAAATGACCCAGCCTATCGGAACATTTTATATCGGCTGCATCAAATGTGATGACCTGTTAAAAATTTCGTTTTCTGATATCAGGAAGATTTCCCTCGAGAGCGATGAAGTATTCGGGATTCAACGTGAACTTTCTCCGAAACGGGTTAAGGAGTTAAGGCAATATGTAACCAACAGCGATGCTACTTTCCCTACGAGCATCATATTATCTATCAACAGTTCAAAACTGAAACCTTCAGATGACCCCGCTGATTTGGAACTCGAAGACGAATCCATTATTGAATTTAAAGATGGGATGTTAACCATTTTGCTCGATGAAAATGTTGCGAAAATTATTGATGGGTATCACCGTGTTGAAGGATTAAAGGCTTATGTTGAAGATCCTGCAAAATTCCAATTGAATATCACGGTATTTATAGATATGGATCCGGAAGATGAGGCGATTGTTTTTGCGACCATAAATAAAGCACAGACCAAACCTTCTAACTCTTTGGTATATGACCTGTTTGAATTATCAAAATCAAGAAGCCCGCAAAAGACTTCGCATAATATTGCCAAGCTTTTTAACAAAATTCCTGACAACCCTTTTTATCGGAAAATAAAGATTCTGGGTAAATCTGTCTATGGTACAGAAACGATTTCACAGGCAGCTTTCGTTGAGGCAGTAATGGCTTTTATCAGTTCCGACCCGATGAAAGACCGGGATGATTTGAAAAGGCAGAAAGAACTCCAGGTGTCAGAAAAAGAAAATTCAAAGCTGATTTTCAGACAATTTTTTAAGGACCAGAAAGATGTAGAAATCGGAAAGAATTTTGACCACTATTTCAGAGCAGTGAGGGCAAAATGGCCCAACGCCTGGAATCAAAAAGAAGATTCCCAAATATTAAACCGGACAACAGGCTTTATCGCTTTGATGAAGTATTTTAAAACGGCCTATCAATCCATTACCAATGGAAGAAATGACCTTGTAGTAACCGAAGCAGACTTCACTGCTATTTTTAATAACATAAATATCGAGGAAGCCCAATTTACAAGAGATAACTACAAGCCAGGGGGAGCAGGGATAGCAAAACTCTATGGTGACCTAAGAGAGGGGGGATTCCGGAATATCTAAATTATATTTTATTTGCTAATCACAAGGCTAATAATAAAATCAGTGCAAGCCGGATAAAATAAGTGGCAACTGTTTTATAAGATCGTATTGATTAAACTATGACCCGTTTTATTACAGCTCTTCAAATATCCCTGTCTTTTTATTCTTTACAACGTTGTCGTGCGGAAAGTACTTACCGTTCATGGCTATATACACGCCCGGCGGAAGTGACTGTGCGAAGGCAAGTGCGGAGCCGATGTTGAACAGGCCGTCGGAACTGCCAAACTTGATCGGTATCATCGCGCCGGTGATAACAATGGTCTTGCCCTTCAACTGCGCGGCCAGTGACATTGCCGTCTGCACCATCGTATCTGTCCCGTGTGTCACCACGATCCGTTCTTCGGGACAATCTGCACAGGAACGCACGATATATTCTCTTTCCTGCGGTGTAATATCAAGGCTGTCCTTCAGCATCAGCGTGGTGATCTGCACCGGTACCTGGTTCCTACCTTCTTCCAGCAGATCGTTCAAATGTGTATCCTGGAAAAACAATTCGCCTTTCAGCAGGTTATATTCCTTGTCAAAAGTTCCACCGGTTACAAATATGCGGATCATGGTTTTTGAGAATTTTGACCCACGAAGATAGGGATTGAAAAAATGAAGAGTTCAGGCACTATCCTTATCCGGGGGGACCCTGTTATTTCGTTTTGATCCGATCTACTTAATAAGAAATTTTTGCAGACAGACAATTTGTAGCGTTAGTTCGCGGATCTGTTCACAAAATCCAGGTGGCAACAAATGCCATGACTGCCCTGCACGTAATAATAACTGCTCATTTTGGTAAGCCATTGCTTCAAGCTTTTCCTGCATTTGTTTTTCCCATTTCATGAAAGTAAAAATAAAGAAGGCAACATACATTGTGTTAGGTATTTATACCTGATTTGTCTCCTGTGTTTATCATCGGGTTGATTATCTATAAAATAAAAATCGATTCTGAGGAGTCCTTTCATTTACGGTACCAAACAGGATTTACACGAAAGAAAAAAACGGGGAAACTCCCGGAATATTTTCTATACTTTGCTGTACTTTTGATACCGATAAATTGTTATATCATGGCAACACAAAAAGAAAGGCGTTTCATTTTTATTTTTGTTCTCGTTACAGTGACATTGTTGTTCAGTATCGTGTTCATCAGGAACTGGCTCGAATTTACCCACCGGGTGAAGATCGATCTGCCGGTGGCGCAAATGGAAACCATCCGTGCCGGGAAAAAGAAAAAAGAAGTTGTATTAAGCGATGGTTCCAGAGCCATACTTTCACCCAATGCAACTTTGCGTTATCCACTTCCATTTACCGGCAGTGAGCGGCAGGTGTTTGTTTCAGGGGAAGTGTATTTTACTATTGCAAAGAATGATGCTATGCCTTTTAAGGTAAATAAAATATCGGGTACGGATTAGAAAAGTCTTATTGCACCTGGATGATATTCCATTATTTCCGCATTGTATAAATTGATTTCCCGATCCGGCATTTTTGTTTGTGTTGTAGTTTCTTTTTTTGCAGCATGAAAACAAAACTGCTTTTTATTTTTATTACAGGCTGGCATGGCGCGAATGCGCAAAATAAAACTGCCCTCCCGGAGAGTGCGCGAAAACTTAAAGACGTGGTGGTGGAGAGCCGCAGGAACCTTAACCAAAAAAATCTCTCCATTGCCAAATCATCAATTGCTAATATCGACCTTCCTCAATCTGCCGGGTCCGTTAATAACAGGGTTATATCCGATCAACAAATTACCCGTGTAGGGGATGCCGTTAAAAATATCAGTGGTGTTTCGCTGACACAGACAAGACTGGGTGTAAATGAAACTTATACGGCCCGTGGCTACAGCATTGGTATTACCGGTGGTGCGGGCAGTATCTTAAAAAATGGCCTCGTCACAAATATTGCAGGCATACCGGAAGCGGCCACGCTGGAATCTGTGGAAGTCATGAAAGGAAGTACCGCAATGTTATACGGTAATGTCTCAGGCGGACTGATCGTAAATTTAATTACGAAGAAACCAAAATTTGAATATGGTGGTGATATCAAAATGCAGACAGGTAGTTTCCAGCAATATAAACCTATCATTGACCTGTATGGCCCGCTAAATCAACATATGGCATTTCGTGTAGTTGGAACCTATGAAAATGACCGGAGTTTCAGAGATCTTGTTAAGACCGAACGTATATATTTTAATCCATCAACGTTATATAAGCTGGGTAAGAACACCACAATCCTTGTGCAGGGAGAATATCTTAATGCGCATCTTACACCTGACTTTGGTATTGGTACCCTGGACAGCGGGCGCGTTATTCCAACCAACATTCCTGTGTCAAGATTTATCAATGTACTTTGGGCATATAATAATGTAAAACAAAATTCGGGTTCCTTTAATCTTGATCATGCGTTCAACGATGACTGGAAAATTAATTTTGCAGGCGCTGTGCAATCAACCGATGTTGATTCGTATGGTGCAGGCCTGCCAAATACATTAAGCAACTCGGGCGACTGGAGCAGACCACTTGCGCGGGCTCACAGCATAGAAAAAGATATTACTACGAGTGTAAATCTTAACGGCAAATCAGTCACGGGCAACATCACACACCAGATTTTGTTTGGATCGGATTTCACAAGAGTGGTTACACAAACAGATGCTTTTAAAATTATCAGTAACGGAACCTTAGTTACCGTTTACGATAAAATAAATATACTTGATCCCGCTACACTGGCTGTTCCACGTACAGATATTCCGGATGCAGCTGTAACAACAACTACTACTGCACCCAGTAACAGGGTAGGTATTTATGCGCAGGATTTTGTAACAATAACTAAAAAATTAAAACTTCTTGCAGGCATTCGTTGGAGTTACCAGGAAACAGTGCAGACTAATATATTTACAACTTCAACACAAGCTATCACAAACGGCGCAGTGGCAACTGCCAATGACCAGGAGTTTTCACCAAAGCTTGCACTCGTTTATCAACCGGCAAAAAACACTTCCCTGTTCGGAAGCTATTCCAATAATTTCAATATCAACACGGGTACTGATATTTATGGACAGTTATTAAAACCATCTGTTATTAATCAATATGAGTTAGGTGTAAAGAATAATTTTTTTGAGGGAAAAATTTCTGCTAACCTAAGCCTCTATCGGATCATTAACAGCAACCTGGCGCAGCAGGCAGAATTGAAAGCAGACGGCACACTCAATTCAGATGCCACCGTAAAAGAATTAAAAGGGCAGACAACAAGTGATGGTCTGGAAATCGACATCAGCAGTAACTTCTCAAAGAATTTTTACTTCATTGCGGGCTATGGTTATAACAACATGCGTTTCACCAAAACATCCGGCGCCAAAGGTTCCAATATTGAAGGCGAGCAGGTCGTGATCAACCCAAGACATACGGGTAACCTTACTGCTTTTTATACATTCACAAAAAATCGCCTGAAAGGTTTAAGACTGGGTGTTTCTTCATTTTATACAGGCGAGCGTTTGGGTGGGTACAATAATATAGTAGGACAAACGCAGATCGGGAGCAGGCTATTGCCATTGAAAGGATTTGCAACAGTAGATGTTTCTGCAGGGTTTGGTATTGGGAAGTTCTCGTTACGTGCCAGGGTTTCCAATATATTCAACACCGTTAATTATCTCGTGCGTGATAATTACAGTATTACACCGGTAACCCCGAGACAGTTGATAGTTACCATTGGGTACAAATTATAAAGCAATAAAATAAAATTCACATAATGTAATACTTTTGATAAGTATAATATTGACATTATGCTTACTCGAAATAGGAAACACCCCGCATTTATTTTAGCCGTCTTTTTATGTTCAGTCAGTTATGGCCAGGCAGGGAAAAAGAATAATGACCCGGCTTATTTTATTGATTCGGTAAGTGTGGCCCCGGTTTCAATGGGCTTGCTTTCACCTAGTGAAATTTTGAATATTTATGTTGAAAAGGATAGTGGTTATGGTAATGGAAAAATATTTATCAGCACAAAAACACGGGTGAAACTTACCTCACTGAATGAAATTTTAGAACAACATTCTATCATCCAAATCAAGCCCATGTTATTCGTTATAGGCGAGACTGTATTGCTTGATACGGCCAATGTAAAGATTGATAAAAGATATGTTGAGGAAGTGCATACATATGTGCTTACTGATTTTAGCTACCTGCCTAAAATAACATCGGACATGATCATCTGTAATATAAAATTATACAGTGAGTTGCCTAAGCCTGAAACCATCAGGATCCAATAAATTGTTTCAGACAACCAATATTTAAGTAAGAGATTGTTGCAAACAGATAATTTCAGTTGTCAGTTTACGGATCTCATCACAAAACCCTGCTGGCAGAAAATACCAAACCTGCTCTGCGCGAATTAGCATCTGCTCATTTTGGCAAGCCATTTTTTCCAGTTTTTCGTGCATTTGTTTTTCCCATTTCAAGAAAGTAAAAATAAGGCAGTCAACACAAATTGCGTTAGGTATTAATACCTGTTTTATTGGCGTGTTTTCACGCAATACTGGAAGAAAATATTGGATAACCTGATAAAATCTTAAACGGTGCGTTGACCTTTATCAATCGAGGTTTTCCAGCCACTTAATTTATCCGTGAGTTCCTTTAGTGCTTTATCGTCGGGCTGTTTGCCGGTGAAGTAATAATCAAGCCTGATGGTAGTCTTTTCAATGGGTTTGCGGATCATGGGTTACCGGTTATTGCTTTGCTGCTCTTGGTTTGAAATATACTTTGTTTCCAATATGCACAGTATCTACCGCTGTTGCACCTGTTGAATCTTTTGTGATTGATGCCATGATCCTGCTGCAACTACTATGGAAAACATAAGATAGGGTCGGGCTGATTTATTTGTTTCCGGCATAAAGTATTTTTGATAAAGATAATGCTCTGCAATATTCATGATCTGAAAATTTTCGACACCTCAAGATGCAGCTTTTTTCCATTGTTAACTGACTTCTTATTTAATAGTTATGGGTTGTATTATTTCCTTTCCCTACATTTATCCTGTGAAGTTTACCGTTTTACTTACTGATGAAATCCTACCGGTCATACGACGATGGCACACTTGTGCAACTGCTTGTCAAAGGAGATGAGGATGCGTTTAAGCAAATTTTTGAAACCTATCGTGACCGCTTATTCATTTTTATAAAAGACATTATTCATTCGGAACAAGTTGCCGAAGAGCTGGTGCTGGATGTATTCATGAAGATTTGGCTCGGCCGCGAATTACTTGGTGAAGTAGAAAACCTGCAGGCTTTTTTATACCGTGTTGCGCGTAACAAAGCGATTGATTTTTTCCGTGTTGCGGCAAAGGATGAAAAATTCAAAACAGAACTTTTAAAACAATTTGGTGATTCTTCTTTGCATCAGGAAAGTGCTGATCATGCACTGGTGGTAAAAGAATACGAGTCATCCTTACGCGAAGCGGTTTCGTTGTTGTCACCACAAAGAAAAGAAGCCTGGCGCCTCAGCCGCGAAGAAAACATGACGCATGATGAGATAGCGGCTAAAATGCAGATCAGTCCCCGGACAGTTAATTATCATATCAGCGAGGCCAAAGATTTTATCCGCCGGCACCTTGCAAAGAATCTCGATATAGCCCTTGTGCTGATACTTTTTGGCGACCATTCGTAACCCTGCTTTTAGTTTCACGGCCGGGTTTACTGTCAATAATGAAATAAAATGAAAATTATTTTATGGCTTGAGAGATTTGCTTATTTCCCTTTTTTGCGTAAAGTGTCACTGACCCGTGCACTTTCTATTCTGCTTTTTGCCTGAATCATGCGGAGCTCACTTTGTAGTACTCTGATTAAAGAATCTTGTTTTGACTCAAGTGATCTTGTTTCTGACAAAGATTCTTTTAATTCTTTACTTTCTTTCTGCGCCTTATAATAAGAAAATGTACTGATAATCAGAATTACGATAGACAACAGAAATAAAATTGTTCCTATGTTGATGGTAATTGGCTTTTTCATTTAATAGAATTTGCAAAGTAGAAAAAGTGGACACTTTAAGCAAACATAGCAGAATTTATATTAATGCCTGCTAAATCTTCAAAAGACCGGCAGATAGCCTAAACGTTGCAACATAAGTTAAAAATCACAATCACTCTTGGGGCTCATTAAAAATTATTTTCGCATAGACCTGTCATCCTTCCTTTTTCCTTCGTCTTATATGCATGCAGGAAGATTTGCTGAAAAAATATATTGATAAGACCATCACACCGGAAGAACTCGACCGGCTGCTTAAGCTGGCCGCAAAAACAAATGACCCGGATGGCCTGGATAAGGTATTGCGCGCGCATTGGGAAACCATTGAACGCAAAGGAGACATAACGGACAGGGACTGGGATAAAAAACTCGAAGCGCTCCTGGCTGAAGCCAAGAGAAGCAATGAAGAAAAAACTGCGGCTGTCTGGAAGATACATTTTATCAAACGCTACAGGTGGGTCGCTGCTGCGGCGATACTTTTTATTGCATCGAGTGTGTGGCTTTTAACGCATAATGCAGAACGCGGAACGCAGAACGCTGTTGCTTATAAGGGTAATGTGATGCCTGGTAAACAGGGTGCTATTTTGAAACTCTCGGATGGCAGGGCTGTTATGATCGATACGGTAAAGGATGGGTTGATCGCGCGTGAAGGAAAGATCGGGGTGTACAAAGAAAACGGGCAGATCGTTTATAAAGGCGAAGGTAAAGAAGACGGCGAAGCGCTTGCCTTTAACGAGATCGTGACCATTAACGGGAGACAGACATCTGCTACACTTCCGGATGGCTCCACTGCCTGGCTGAATGCGGCATCATCCATTAAATATCCTTTACATTTTGAAAAGACACAGCGAAGGGTTGATATGACCGGCGAAGTTGCGTTCAAAGTATTGCATAATGACGCGCAGCCTTTTCGTGTGGTGGTTGGAAACGAAATGATCGAAGACAAAGGAACAGAATTTAACGTGAATGCCTATAGTGATGAAGCGGCGATGAAAACAACTTTGCTGGAAGGATCGCTTAAAATAAAAAACATCATACTTAAGCCAGGCGAAGCATATACCAATGGAAAAATAATCAGTGGAAATATTGATGATGCATTCGCATGGCGCGACGGGAATTTCAGTTTTACACATGCGGACCTGCAGTCGGTGATGCGGCAGTTCGCCAGGTGGTACAACGTGGAAATAAAATATGAAGGTGCGGTACCAGCAGAAACATTTACCGGCGGGATGGGAAGAAATTTAACACTGGCAGATGCACTTGATGCTTTGAAAAAAATGCATGTGCATTTCAGGATAGAGGAGGATAAGCGGATCGTGATATTACCTTGAAAGTTTTAGTAAAAAGTGTTAAGTAATAAGTTTTATCCGCCCAGACCAATCCGTTCGGACCGGAGTAGTAAGTAAGAATAAAGTTATCCAAATAAAAAGCCGTTCACGCTTGCGACGTGAACGACAGATGATCCCGAGCGATCGGGACAAGTCTTGGGTAACTGACAAGTAAAAACGTTCTACAGGATTCACCATTGTTAACCCAAAACGTAAACGAAATTATGAAATTTCGAACCAAACTATTATGCGTCATGAAACTGACCGCTGCTCTTATCTTATTTTTCTCTCTTGCCTCCACTGCAAGCGTTAACTCCCAGCAGGTGAGTTATAAGGCGAAAAATGTTCCCATTGAAGAAGTATTCAATAAGATCAAACAACAGACCGGTTATCATTTCATCTACAACGACCGCGACATCGCACTTGCCAAACCGGTAAGCATTGATGTAAAGAACATGCCACTCAAAAATGCACTTGATGAGATCATGAAGGATCAGCCACTGGTCTACGAGATCAAGGCAACTACGATAGTGATCAGTGCAAAAGCGGCGCCTGCACCTACTATTATAAGCGGTTCCCCAAACGAGACACCGCCCACACCCATCGACATCAGCGGTAAGATCACTGATAAGGATGGTAATCCATTGAACGGTGCATCTGTGAAAGTAAAAGGAACGAATAAAGGAACGACTACTGCTGCGGATGGTGTGTTTGTGTTGAAAGGAGTGGAGGGTAATGCAACGCTTGAAATCTCTTTTATTGGTTATGAAACAACGACAGTTGCGGTGAATAATAAGACTTCGATTATTGCGAGTTTGAATGCTGCAATACAATCGTTACAGGATGTGGTGGTGAGTAAGGGATATTATGATGTAAAACAAAAATTCAATACTGGTAATGTAAGTATTGTGACCGCAAAGGAAATCGCAGAGCAGCCTGTTTCAGACTTTATTCAAGCGCTTGTCGGGCGAGTGACCGGGTTGGATATCCAGCAAAGCTCCGGGCTTCCGGGCAGTTATGCTAAAATAAACATCCGTGGTTTCAACAGTATTCAAAATGGCAATGATCCATTATATTTAGTCGACGGCGTTCCTTTCAGCTCAGTTTCCCTAAGTAGCCCCTTGGCCTCATTGAGCGGCCCCCTTGGCATCCCCAGTAATTTAGCAGTTAGCAATGTTAACGGTTATGGCGGCGGCGGTACAGGTATTAGCCCATTTTCAATGCTCAATCCTGGGGATATAGAAGATATTCAGGTTCTAAAGGATGCTGATGCAACTGCAATCTATGGTTCGCGGGGCGCAAATGGTGTGATTCTTATCACTACAAAAAAGGGAAAAGCTGGTGCCACAAGAGTTGATTTTGATTTCCAACAAGGCATTAGTCAGGTTAGTCATTTTATGGATCTGCTGAATACCCAACAATACCTGGCCATGCGACATGAAGGCTTCAAAAATGACGGAATAGCATTCCCTTCATTGGCAGCAAATCCGGGAGATATTAATTATGATGTCAATGGTTTTTGGGACACCACCCGCTATACCGACTGGCAAAAATTGTTATTAGGCGGAACAGCCCATTATACAAACGCACAAGTAAATATATCCGGGGGAACCGCAAATACTCAGTTTCTAATAGGCGCAGGATACAATCGTCAAACAACGGTTTTCCCTGGCGACTATGCAGACGGGAAAGGGTCTATTCATTTGAGTCTGACACATACTTCACCGGATCAAAAATTTCATTTGCAGCTAACAGCAGGGTATGTAAATGACAACAATAGTTTGCCTCAGGTAGACCTAACACAATATATTTCGCTTGCTCCGGATGCCCCTTCGATTTATAAGACAGATGGCAGCATCAATTGGCAACCAATTGCCGGCTCTGCTACTTTTTCTAATCCATTATCATATTTGCTTACTCATGCAAATTCGATATCGAATAACTTAAACAGTAATTTGAATTTAAGTTACGAACTTTTACCCGGTCTTAAGGTGAACAGTAATATTGGTTTCGGACGAGGTGAAATGAATCAGACAACACTAATACCAGGAATTTCTTTCCCACCTCCAACAGATCCATCTAGGAGATCAGCATATTTTGCCACAAATGTTTTTCAAAACTGGATCATTGAACCGAAAATTACTTATTTTAGAAAAATAGCTAAAGGGGAGCTTAATGCTCTTATTGGGGCTACCTATTCAGAAAATACTCAGAATTCAATTGCGGAAGGGGCCTTTGGCAGCCCTAATGACGCATTGATTAATAATCCCCAGTCTGCTTCTATATTTCAATTACAAGGGAATAATAACACCCAATATCGCTATACGGCGTTCTATGGGCGATTGGGATATAACTGGGATGAACAATATCTGCTGAACATCACCGGTAGACGAGATGGCAGCAGCAGGTTTGGCCCGGGCAAACAGTTCGGCAATTTCGGAGCACTTGGTCTCGGCTGGATATTTTCAAAGGGAAAGTTTGTTAAAAACAACCTGCCATTTCTAAGTTTTGGAAAACTCCGCGGAAGCTACGGTTTTACCGGTAACGATCAAATTGCAGCCTATCAATATTTAAGCACTTACTCATCGAATTCTTCGACCTATCAAGGTTCAACGACGTTAGTGCCAGCCAGTTTGCAAAACACCAACCTGGCATGGGAAACAGTTAGAAAGTTTGAAGTAGGGATCGAACTTGGGTTTCTCAAAGACCGTATCAATCTTTCGGCAAGCTACTATCAGAACCGAAGCGGAAATCAACTAATAAACCTCCAATTGCCGAATACTACTGGGTTTGGTTCAATCTTCTATAATTTCCCTGCTATTGTGCAAAATTCAGGTTTTGAGTTGACACTAAATACTATAAACATTAAGACTAAAGATTTCAGTTGGAATACTTTGTTAACCTTCAGCAACAGCAAAAACAAATTAATCTCTTTTCCTGGACTTGAGAATTCGCTATTTTCAACCTCATTTGTGGTCGGTCAGCCGACTACTTTAGTTCGCGCGACAAAAGTTACCGGCGTTGACCCTCTGACTGGCAATTACACATATTTGACTGTAAATAGCAACGGTGTACCTTCTTATCCGCAAGACTATTTAGTTTCTGCACCATTGACCCCAAAATATTCAGGAGGATTACAAAACAAATTCAAGTATAAGAATTTGCAACTTGATTTTTTCATCCAGTTTGTAAAAACTTTAGGACATAGTTATGTTTCATCATTTTTTTATACCCCCGGCCTCATTAATCAGAATCAGCCCACAGCGGTTTTGGCCCGCTGGCAGAAACCGGGAGATATTACATCCGTAGGCAGGTTTTCAAGTAACTATAATGGGAACGATCCAGGTGGTACACTCGCCCAATCTAGCGCCAGTTTCGCAGATGCGTCCTTCCTTCGCCTTAAAAATGTTTCTCTGTCCTATAGTTTACCCACGATATGGCAGCGATGGGCACATTTGAAAAATACACGAATATATCTTCAGGGACAGAATTTACTGACGCTGACTAAATACATCGGATTAGATCCGGAAACACAGGGGTTGGGACTTCCACCATTGCGTACAATTACTTTTGGCATCTCGGCTTCTTTATAACTTTTAACCTTCATATTATGAAAACGATAAAAAATATAGTTTCTGGAATTCAAAAGAGGCATTGTTTAGTCGGCTGCATTTTACTTGCTTGCGCTTGTTTACAGTCGTGTAAAAAATTTATCGAAATTCCGCCGCCCACAACTCAATTGATCACTTCCACCGTATTTAGCAATGACGCTGCAGCTACATCAGCGATGCTGGCAATTTATAAGCTCATGGTGTCAAATGGCGAATCATTAAATATGTCAAAAAACAATGGCCTTGTAGCTGATGAATTAACTAATTACAGTAGTAGTCCGTTTAGCCTGGGGCCATACCGAAATGCATTAAATGCGACTGATGGTTTTGGTCCATGGCAGAATGCTTATATATATATCTATCAGGCTAATGCGGTAATCGAAGGTCTACAAAAAAACGCTGGTGTAAGTTTATCCGTAAAGCAACAATTAACAGGTGAAGCGAAATTCATCCGGGCATTCTGGCACTTTTATCTTACCAATTGTTATGGCGCAGCGTCATTACAGTTGACAACGGATTATATAGTTAATGAAGGCCTTGCACGTACACCAAGAATGCAAGTGTTGCAACAAATAATAACTGATTTGACAGACGCACAACAATTACTAAGTGATCAATATGTAGATGCAACCAGCATAACTTCAACACCCGACCGCGTCAGGCCAAATAAAATGGTGGCTACTGCGCTTCTTGCCCGCGCCTATTTATATTTCGGTGATTATGATAGTAAAAATGTAAATGATTATAAAAATGCTGAGGTTGCATCTACTTCTGTAATCAGCAACTCGCAATACAGCCTGATTAGTCCGCTAACAAATTCGAATTATGTATTTAATATCAGTAACAATGCTGAAGCCATTTGGCAATTAGCTACCCCACTGCCAGCCAACAATGGTGCTACGCGTGATGGTCAAACCTACGTTTTGATATCAAAGCCAACTAATGTTTCGCTAAGCCAACAGTTGATTGGCAGTTTTGAAGCGGGGGATAATCGCAAAAATATCTGGGTCGGTTCTTTTACTGCATCAGGTGTGACTTATTCTTTTGCTAATAAGTATAAAACACGAACAGGAAGTACTATTGCCGAATATGTGATGGTGTTGCGCCTTGCAGAACAGTATCTAATCCGCGCCGAAGCAAGAGCTCAACAAGGAAATACAAGTGGTGCAATAGCTGATTTGAACATTATCCGCAACCGGGCTGGATTGGCTAACTATGCAGGGCCGACCGACCAGGCATCACTTTTGACGGCCATCCTGCATGAACGCCAGGTTGAATTTTTTTGTGAGTGGGGGCATAGATGGTTTGACCTAAACAGAACGGGGAACACCAATTCTGTCATGAGTATTGTAACACCCCAAAAAGGTGGCATCTGGAGCTCCGATGGACATCAGTTATTATTTCCAATACGGTCAATACAAATAAGCCTTGATCCAAATCTTTCTCAAAACCCCGGTTATTAATAAATGTATGGCGAAGCCGACTAATTTATGGTCGGCTTCGTTTATCCATCCCTGGTGAAATCTATTATCTGGTGAATTCAATTAGAAAGCAATTTTATGTCTGAGGATTTTTGCGCCAAATTTTTTTATAAACTATCCAAATCTTTCATCTGTAACGTCATTTGTTTTGGATTTGCAATTACAGCTTGCGAAGCGCAACTACTTCCAATGAACCCCGAAAGGATAATTTCTTTTGAAACGACCGAAGGATCTTACATGGATGTCGATCTTTCGCCAGACGGGACCCAAATCCTTTTCACGCTCTTAGGTGATATTTATAAAATACCATCCACCGGTGGTATTGCGGTGCAACTTACCCGTGGACTTGCAGTTAACATTCATCCGGTTTGGTCGCCAGATGGCAAGCAGATTGCTTATATCAGCGATGTTAGTGGGGCGATGCATGTAAACACAATGGATGCTGATGGAACAGGGCAAAG
>JABDAP010000063.1 GCA_013289065.1 Bacteroidota bacterium
GGTTATTGAACCTGATCATTTTATTCATTGGATCCTCGTTGCCGAAATATTTTTTTGCTATTTCATCTGTGATCATCACAGTGAAAGGGTCGAGCAATGCTTTTTGAGGATTGCCTTTTACCATATCTATATTGAAGAAATCAAAAACATTCTCATCGGCATAAAACGATCTTTCTTCTGTGAATACTTTTTCTTCATACTTAACGGGCGTTTTACCATTGGGTAGTAAACGGGTTACTTTTTGTATATCGGGAAAATAATTCTGCAGCAGCGGCCCGAACGGCGGCGCAACCGTACCTAAACGCAGTGTTACGGTACCATCTTTATTATTAAAATTCCGTGTAACGCGGTAGATACGATCGGCATTGGTGTTATACTTATCATAACTCGTTTCATGTAAAATGTATACTGTTATCAACAGGCAACAGGTGAGCCCCATGGTAAGGCCAAACAGATTAATGAAAGAAATGAACTTATGTTTCATCAGGTTTCTCCATGCCATTTTGAAATAATTCTTTATCATATGTTGAACGTTTACTTAATTAAGTATTATTATTCTTTATAGGTTCATAGTCCATAGACCATGGTCCATGGTCTATGGTCTATTCCGTCCTCAAACTCTTCACCGGGTTCGCCACTGCTGCTTTGATCGCCTGGTAACTCACGGTGATCAATGTGATCACTACTGCACCAACGGCGGCGAAGAAAAATATCCACCACGAAATATTAGAACGGTATGTATAATTCTCCAGCCACTTACTCATGAAATAATTGGCAGTAGGTACGGCGATCAATAATGAGATGCCCACCAGTTTCATAAAATCTTTCGACAATAAACTCCAGACATTGATTACCGATGCACCCAGGATCTTTCGAATACCGATCTCTTTAGTGCGTTGTTCTGCAGTAAAGGAAGCCAGCCCGAAAAGCCCGAGGCAACTGATGAATACAGCAAACACCGCAAAGAAAACAGACAGCTTGCCGATACGTTCCTCCGAATTGAATTTCTTTGCATATTCCACATCCGCAAACCTGTAATCGAATGGCGCTTCGGGGTTATATTTTTTAAATACGGGAGCGATCTTTGCCACGGCTTCTTTCACACTCATCGAAGGATTTATTCTTATATTGATCACACTTGCTGACGGATAGTCTATCATATATAAGATAGGTTTCACTGGCGCAAAAGGCGATTCCATCACCATGTCGTGGATCACGCCGATCACTTTATATGTTTTAAAATTGTCTTTGCCATCCTCATGCCTGACCAATTCACCAACCGGATCTTTCAGCCCCATATATTTTGCCGCTGCTTCATTGATGACCATGCCTGAGCTGTCTGTTATATAATCCCTTGAAAAATCGCGGCCTTCTTTAAATTGTAAACCGACTGTCTTGCCAAAATCATGTGTTACCCAGATCGTTCCGAAAGTTGGTGTGAAAGCAGGGTCTTTTCCTTTCCATTCAAAACCGCTCTGGTTGCTCCATACTTCTGTTGCAGGGCTTGATGATTCAGACATATCAGCTACTGCGCCTGTATGAATAAGATCGCTGCGCAGTGCTTCATAATGGCCATGTAATTCAGGCGTGCTGATATCAACTTCTACCAATCCTTCGCGCGTATAACCAACGGGCCTGTCTTTGGCAAACTGTATCTGCCGGAAAACAATGATGGTAGCAATGATCAACGAGATGGATACAGAGAACTGCAATACCACCAATACTTTTCGTGGTATAGATGCAAACCTTCCTGCTTTAAAAGTTCCTTTTAATACTTTGATGGCATTGAATGAAGAAAGATAAAATGCAGGATAGCTGCCTGATAGTAACCCTGTAAAAAATGAAAAGCAAAGTATTACCAACCAGAATGTGCCGCTTGCCCATGGGAGGGCCATTTTTTTATCAGACAGGTCATTGAACCAACCCAACGATAACTGAACCAAAATGATGGCAAGGATACAGGAGAGAAAACTGATCAGCAATGATTCGCTGAGAAACTGGAACACAAGCTGCTTGCGTAATGAACCAACTGCTTTACGTATGCCGATCTCTTTTGCGCGTTTTTCTGAACGCGCCGTACTCAGGTTCATAAAATTGATGCAGGCAAGCAACAACACAAACAAACCAATGATGCCAAACATCCATACAAACTGTATACTGCCGCCTGTGTTAACACCGTTTTTAAATTCAGTATACAAATGCCATTTGCTCATGGGATGCATGATCACTTCGGGTTTGTCTTTCCTGTCATGCCCCTCAAGGCCGCCTTTTATTTTTGCAGCTACCTGTTTCTCATCTGCATTGTCTGCCAGCTGTGCATATAATTGAAATGAATTATTATCCCAGTTGGCCTCTGATCTTTTAACCCAGCTATTTGCATCCGCATAATATTGCCAGGTGTTTAAATAAGTAACAGACCTGAATTCTGAATTGTATGGGAAGTCTTCAAATACCGCAGTTACTTTAAGGCTGGTGGTATTATCTACTTTTATCAGCTTGTTGATCGCATTGTCATTGCCAAACAGGGCCGTTGCAAGCGACTGGCTGATGGCAATGGAAGACGGATCATTCAAACAATCAGCGGCGCCTTTTAAAATTTTGGGAGAAAATATCGACAAAAAATCAGGCTGCACCGACATGCCGCGTTTGTTTAATTTTTGTTCGCCTGCACTAAGTATATGCGACTGGTTCCAGGAGCCCAGAGAAACTTTTTTAAAATCGGATGCATATTTAGTACGCAGTTCATCAGCCAGCGGGATAGGGATGGAGTTGAATGTAGACACATCATCGCCATGCTTTGAATTTTCTTTGATGCGTACGATACGGTCATAGTTGCTGAAGTTCCTGTTATAAAAAATTTCATCGCAGATCCAGAAACCGATCAGCATAGCAACGGCCATACCCACTGCAAGCCCTGCAATGTTGATAAAAGAATACACTTTGTTGCCGGTAAGGTTCCGGATGGCGATCTTGAAATAGTTCTTTATCATATGCTGAACATTTACTTAATTAAATAGTATCATTCTTTTATAAGGCTCATGGTCAATGGTCAATAGTCAATGGGCAGTAATTAATTACCTATTCATCATTCACTACTCACTCCGTCCTCAAACTTTTCACCGGGTTTGCAACAGCCGCTTTCACGGCTTGTATACTTACTACTACTATTGTTATCACGATAGCGCCAATGCCGGCGATCATGAAGATCCACCACGACATGGCCGCCCGGTAATGATAACCCTGCAGCCATTTCTGCATAAAGTACCATGACAGGGGCACAGCGATCAGGAAAGAAATGATCACCAGTTTTACAAAATCCTTTGAAAGCAGGTTCCACACATTCAGCACGGAAGCGCCCAATACTTTTCTTACACCTATCTCTTTTTTTCTTTGTTCGGCAACGAATGAAGTAAGCCCAAACAAACCCAGACATGAAATAAGCACAGCAAGCAAAGTGAAGAAGCCGGAAAGTTTGCCGATGCGTTCTTCATCACCGAATTTTCTTGCATATTCATCGTTCACGAATCTGTATTCGAAAGGCTTTGCAGGATTGAATCGTTTGAAAACGCTTTCAATTTTACCCAATGCAGTTGCTGCACCTGAACCTGGATTGATCTTAAGGATCGCAAGATCATTTTTGTCGCTTGATAAATTGAATATGGTTGGTTTTGCATCATCATACGGCGAACCCATAACCATGTTGCGGACCACACCAATGATCTCTAATGGTTTACCCCACCATTGTACAGTTGTGCCTACAGGATGTTTCAGCCCCATAAAATTTGCGGCTGCTTCATTTATGATCAATCCTGATGAATCTGTTGCAAAGTCTCTTGAGAAATCGCGGCCATCTTTAAATGCCCAGCCTACTGTTTTACCGTAATCATACCAAACATCTACGTTGCCAAAATCAACAGAAAGATTCGGGTCTTTTCCGGGCCAGGTGAGGCCGCTGGTGCTCGAACCCAGATTGGTTGTTGAACTTCCCGATGCGGCCATCGATACAATAGCGCCTGATTGGATCAGTTCTTCTTTTACGGCATCGAAATGTTCAAGCACCTGTGATACATCTGTGGAGATGGTGATAAGCCCGTCGCGGTTATAACCAACGGGCCTGTTCTTCGCAAATTGTATCTGGCGATATACCGTGATAGTACCAATAATGAGTATCACGGAAACAGAGAACTGCATTACCACCAATACTTTGCGCGGCACAGCAGCGAGCCTGCCTGCTTTGAATGTGCCTTTTAAAACTTTCACCGGGCGAAAAGATGAAAGATAAAATGCGGGATAACTTCCTGCAACGATGGCAGTAAAAAGTATAAAGCCAATGCTGATGAGCCAGTAAACAGGATTCGTCCATGGCATCAGAATATTTTTACCGGCAACCGAGTTAAATGCAGGCAATGCCAACTGTACGAATAGCAACGATAACAGGAATGCAAATACAACGGTTAACAATGATTCGCTGAAAAATTGAAATATCAATTGTCTTCTCAGGCACCCCACTGTTTTGCGGATGCCTACTTCTTTTGCGCGTTTCTCACTGCGTGCCGTACTTAAGTTCATAAAATTGATACAGGCCAGCAGCAGTACAAATATTCCGATGATGCCAAACAGGCGGACATATTGTATGGCACCGCCTGTATTCACGCCATCGTGGAATTCAGAATACAGGTGCCACTTGTTCATCGGCTGAAGAAAAAGAGCCGGCTTCTTTTTGGCAAGTTGTGCATTTACTCTTTTCAGTTTTGCATCCCTGATCTTTGCGGAAACGGTATTGAGATCTGCATGATCATTCAATTGAACATACAGGCTGAATGCATTGGGCCGCCACGGATCGGACATGGCTCTGATCCATTCAACATTATTATAAAGCAGATCCCATGTTGTAACAAAACCAAGATTAGCAAAAGTGGAATTCTGCGGAATATCTTCATATACACCGGTTACTTTCGTGAGCAGCCTGTCATCAATTTTAAAGGATTGATTGATAGGATTCTCATCGCCGAAGATGGCTTTTGCAGCAGAAGCAGAAAGCAGAACAGACGAAGGGTCATTCAAACTTTTGTCGCCGAGTAACATTTGCAATGTGAACATATCCGGCGCTTCTTTCTCAAAAAAACCTCCGTTCTGTTTGATTATTTTGTCATGATAGGTAATGGTATGATCGCCCACCTGCGCACTCATTACAATATGTTTGAAATCGCCGCCATAGTTTTTGCGCAGTTCTTCTGCAAGCGGGTAGGGTACCTCATTCCAGGTTTGCACTTCGCCGTTATTGGTCACATTCTGTATTACCTTCGCGATGTGATCGTAGTTTTTAAAATTCTTGTCGTAAGAAATTTCATCAAACATCCATAAAGCGATCAGGATGGCAACCGTCATACCCACAGCGAGGCCACCGATGTTGATAAAGGAATACATCCTGTTTTTACCGAGGCTTCGCCAGGCGATTTTGAAATAGTTTTTTATCATACGATTGACTTTGTTTATTCGTTTATTAGTCTACTTGTTTATTGGCCTTATTGATTTGTTTGCCTGCCTGTCTCATATGACTAAACCAACCATACCAAGAAACAAATAAACCAGTAAACTATTCTGTCCTCAAACTCTTCACCGGATTCGCCATCGCTGCTTTTACTGCCTGGAAACTGATCGTTGCCAATGCTATTGTAACAGAAAGCAATCCGGCAATGGCAAATACCCACCATTCAATATTTATGCGGTAAGCAAAATCCTGCAGCCATGAATGCATCACATAATAGGCAACAGGTGAAGCCAGCAGGAAAGCGATCAATACGAGCCAGATAAAATCCTTTGATAAAAGCAATACGATGTTTGGAATGGAAGCGCCCAGTATTTTCCTGATGCCTATTTCTTTGATTCGTTGTGTTGTGGCAAAAAGCGATAGCCCAAGCAAACCCATTGAAGCGATCAGTACCGCAAAACCCGCAAACAGGCTGAACGCTTTCCCGAATAACTGGTCGTTTTCATATTGTGCATTGAACCTTGTATCAAGAAATGAATAGTCAAATAAATTACCCGGAAAGAACGCTGTATACTTTGCTTTGATGTCTGCAATGGTAGCCGTGAGATCGCCTGTATTTACTTTTATAGAGATCGGGTTGCGGGTTCCATAAAATGGCTGCAATACGATCGGCTCTAATGGATAACGGAGAGATTTTTGGTGAAAATCGTTCATAATGCCGATCACTACCCAGTCTTTATTATACAGCGAGATCGATTTCCCGATCGCGTCTTCATTGGAAGAGAAGCCAAGTAATTTAACTGCAGACGCATTGATCAGGATATTGTGAAGCTTGTTGTAATCACTGTTATAATCTTCTTTCGACAAATTTCTACCCGCCAGTAATTTGATATCATACAGGTCAAGGAAATCAAAATCGGCGCCCATGTTCCTTACGGTATAATGGTTGCCGCTTACATCATCCGTTCTGTGTACATCAAATGCGCGGCTCATTTCGCCACCCACCAATGTGTTTGAAGTAGCCACATTTTTTACATTCGCTATCTTTCTTAGTTCCATTTTGAAACTGTTTTCTTTGGTAATGAAAGAAGAATCGAAATTGTTGAAATATGGCGCGTTCACGACCATCACCTGGTTGATATTCAATCCAAGTTCCTGTTTGCTCATAAACCTGATCTGTTTGTACACTACGAATGAACCGATGATCAAAGCAATAGTAACGGCAAATTGGCCTACTACCAATCCTTTGCGCAACACGATCCCTTTTTTGGATGCGGTGAATTTTCCTTTCAAAACCAATATGGGTTTGAATGAAGAGAGTACAAATGCCGGGTAGAATCCTGAGATAAAAATGCCGGCAAGCATAAGTGTTAATAATCCTATGGTAATACTGTATCCGCCCAAACTTTTTTGAAGGAGCATTGACAGAGAAAGATTGTGCTGGATAAGTTTATTAAATAATTCCTGGAAAATAAATACGAATCCGAAAGCCAGGGCTAATGCGATAATGTTTACGATCAAAGATTCTGTTAGAAACTGCCGGATCAATTGCCCGTTCGTTGCACCCGTTACTTTTCGTACGCCTACTTCTTTTGCCCTTTCAGCAGAACGAGCCGTGGAAAGGTTGATATAATTAACCCATGCAATAACGATGATAAAACAGGCGATAATAAGCAAACCCCACATAACAGTGGCGCTTCCGGTTTTGCCTATCTCGTATTCGAAATCTGAATAGAGGTGTGCTTTGGCCAAAGGCTGCAGAAAAAATTTCTCCACACTGCCCGAGATCTTGTTTCCCTGAAAATGCCTGTCGCTGAAAGCGCCGAGTTTTGCCTGTAATGTTTTGTAATCCGTACCGGGCCTCAGTTGTATGTAATGCCAGAAATTAGAAACAGTGAAATCATAATCTGCCTGTTTAAATGAATTCTGGCCAGAATATATAGTTGCGTACGATGAGAGGATATCGAACTGCAAATGCGAGTTTTCCGGAACATCCCGGCAAATACCTGTGATCTTATAAGGCGTTGAATCTTTTCCGACTATAATGGTCTTGCCAAGTACCTCTGAGAAATCATTATTCTTTATTCCGAAAAAATTGCTGGCAGTTGTTGCGGTCAGCACAGCCGTATGCGGATCGGTCAAAGCATTTTTTTCATTACCCGCCAGCAAAGGGTAGGAGAACATGGTGAGAAAAGAATTATCTACACCGATAATAGCCTGATGGCTGAATTTTTTTGTATCGATGCTGATAATACTGCTGCCAAGCGGTTCCACCCGGGCATGATTGATCACTTCAGGATAATCATCCTGCATTGCCTTGCCTATTGCGGAATAAGTGATCGTTCCATGCTGTATCAATTTGCCGTTCTGGTAACGGTCATTCGAAACACGGTAAAGATCATTCACATTTTTATTGAACTGGTCGTAACTCAATTCGAAATTTACAAACTGAAGTATCAGCAGGCAGGCAGCCATACCAATAGACAGGCCCACGATATTGATCAAAGAGAATACCTTATTCTTTTTGATGTTGCGCCAGGCGGTTTTGAAATAACTTTTTATCATGATCGGGGTGTTATAATTTTTTAGAATCAGTTGTTGCTCATGGTCAATTGTCAATCGTCAATCGTAAGTAGTGAGTCGTGAGTAAGAGAATTACTTATTCACGCCTCACGATTGACGCCTCACGATTCACTACTCCGTTCTCAAACTCTTCACCGGGTTTGCTACTGCCGCTTTTACAGCCTGGAAACTGATGGTGGCAAAAGCAATACAAACCGAAATAATTCCTGCCACTGCAAATACCCACCAGCTGATGTGAATGCGGTAAGCAAAATCTTCCAGCCATTTGTTCATCAATAAAATTGTTACAGGAATGGCAACAAAGAATGAGATGATCACCAGCCGTAAAAAGTCTTTTGATAAAAGCACCAGCAACTGTTTCACTGATGCGCCCATTACTTTCCGGATGCCGATCTCTTTTCTGCGTTGCAGGATATTGTATGCAGATAAACCCGCCAGCCCAAAGCATGCTATCAATATGGCAAGCAATGCGAATATGCTGAAGATGCTTCCAAAAAGCTGGTCGGATTTATACTGGTGATTGTACGAATCATCCAGGAAAAAATAATTGAACGGGTCTTCGGGAAAATATTTTTTCCATTCTGTTTCTACCGAAGCCACTGTTTGCCGGATATTTTCCGGTCCCATTTTTACAGAATAATACTGTCTTGAATTTGGCCGCAGCAAAAAGATCATCGGATCCACTTTCTTCTGTAAACCGAGGTGATGAAAATTGGTTACCACTCCGGCAATGGTAAACGTATCGCGCCTTACTACTTTTTGATTTACGGCGGCCTGCGCATTGTCAAATCCCAATGCTTTCACGGCTTCTTCATTTAAAAGGATTGCTTTTTTATCCGTTGCCATCTCTTTCGAAAAATTTCTTCCCGCCGCCATTTGGATCTCGTAAGAAGGGATGAAATCATAATCGATACCTATATTATATAGTGTAACGGCTTTATTCTCGCTTCCCAGTTTTTTCACGCCATTGGTCCAGTATATTTCGGTTCCCATCACGCTCGTGGAAGCAGTAACATTCTTAACATTATGTATGTGCAGGATATCATCTTTGAATGGCTGGAACGTGCCGTTGAAAACAGAATCCGTCATGGCTGAAGGCCCTTCCAGCACAAGGGTTTGACTGATATTGGTTCCTAATTTCTGGTTACGCATATAACTCAGCTGCTGGTACACGATCATTGTACCGGCAACAAGTACAACCGATGTAATAAATTGTGCAACGATCAATGTTTTGCGCAAGAGTATGCCGCTTGAACTGTTCTTGAAGATTCCTTTCAAAACAGTTACCGGTTTGTATCCCGATAAAACAAAAGCAGGGTAGATGCCGGCAAGAAAACTTCCTAAAAAGAACAGGGATAAAAATCCTGTCCAGTATTCTTTGGGCAGATGAAAACCGGTCACAACATCGCGCCCGGTAAAACGGTTGAATGCGGGCGTTAATAAAAAAGCTGCAATAATGGCCAAGACCAATGCCATGATATTTAATACAAAACTTTCCGTAAGGAACTGCCCGATAAGATCGGAACGCAATGCACCCAATACTTTCCGCACACCTACTTCTTTAGCTCTTTCAACGGAACGTGCGGTTGCCAGGTTGATATAATTGATCCATGCAATAAAAATAATGAGCACACCGATCAGGAACAGAAAAGAAACCGTTTGCCCATCGCCGTTCACTTCTGCTTCCTGGTTATAATTTGAATACAGATGTATGTCGCCAAGCGGAAGTGAATGCAGTTCATTTCTTACATTATTCTTTTTCGACCATTCCTGGTTATTCATATGCTCATCACAAAATGCAACCAGTTTTGCATCGAACTGTTTGATATCCGTTCCGGGTTTTAATTTTACATACGTGTAGAAATCATACCATCCAAAACTGGTCTCTGTTGAATTGGATGTATCACCATTCAGCCTTTGAAATTTCCCCAGTGATTTATATGATACGAGGTAATCGATGATCAGATGCGAGTTCAGCGGATAATCTTTAAAAACGCCTGTTACCTGGTAGATGCGGGGAATGGTACTTCCTTTCTGCACAAGTGTTTTGCCAACCGGCTCCTCATTGCCAAAATATTTTTTCGCTGTTGTTTGTGAGAGTATTATTTTATCCGGCGCATCCAATGCTGTTTCCGTATCGCCTTTCTGCAACTGTACACCGATCATGCTGAATACAGATGGGTCGGCATAATATCCTTTCTTTTCACTGAAATGAATATCCCTTGCATCATTTGACAATAACATTTCTGCATCTATCAAACGGCAATAATTCAATACTTCAGGGTATTCTTTTTTTAATGCGGGGCCAATGCCCGGATAACTGGTGGCAGATTTCCATTGCAGCTTTCCCTGTTGGTAACTGTCGAGCCGGAGACGAACAATATCACCTGCTTCTTTATTAAATTTATCATAACTCTTTTCATAAGAAACATACTGGAATATCAGCAGGCAGCAGGTAATGCCGATAGCGAGACCTGCAACATTCAGCAAAGAATATCCTTTCCTCTTTATGAGGTTGCGGAATGCGATCTTGAGGTAGCTTCTTATCATATGAATGTTTATTTTTTTCAATTGTCAGGGGTGAACGGTGAGCGGGGAAATTGCCTACTCACCACCGACGACTCACGATTCACTACTCCGTTCTCAAACTATTCACCGGGTTTGTTCTTATTGCGTGCCAAACTTTAATTCCTGATGTAAATGCAGTGATCGCGAATAACATTGATACAGCGCCGATCAACGAGCCAGACTGTACGCCCGCATTTACTTTAAAGATGTTATCAAGCAGTAATCTTGCGAGTGCAAGGCCGCTGTAGCAGCCCAGCACAGCAGATACGATAAAGATCCAGAAGTAACCTTTGTTGATCAGTACCAGTATGTGTTTCGGATCGGCTCCCACAATTCTGCGCAATGCGATCTCCTTTTTTTTCTTCAAAGCAGTTAATGAAACCAGGGCGAACAGGCCGGTTGCAGTTAATAAAATACTCACCATGGCAAACCAGAAAAATATGGTAGCAATACTGTCGGTTACATGATAGGCTTCGGCTTTGATATTATTCTGGTAAAAAGCATTGAACGGTTTTAACGGAAATAATCTTTTCCAGGCATCATTCACTTTTGCATACACATCAGTAAGGTCTTTTGGTTTTGCCTGTACAATGAGAAAACGAAACCTTCTTTCTTTGCCCAGCTTAACAGCCACCGGTTCCAATGGCCTGAACAGGCTTTCCGACTGAAAATCTTTCAGTACGCCAACCACAGAATAATCAACACTGTCTATATGTATTCTTTTGCCCAGCGCCTGCTGACCGCTCCATCCGTTTTGTGCGGCGAGCCTTTGTGTTACCAATAATGCATTTGCATAATCTGATTCCAGTTCGGGATTAAATCCTCTTCCTGCAACAATTTTTAACTGCATAGCAGCAGGATATTCTTTTCCTACTTCGAGATAATCGATCTGTTTTTTGATGCCTTCTATTTCTGCCACCACATTCCTGTTCGCAAAACCAATATGGTGGCGGGATCCGGCCAGGGCGGTTATTTGCGGTATGGTTGACAATTCATTTTTTAAAGCATTGTATGAAGTGCTGTCGCCCAGCGTTACGCCGATGGTGTTGTCGATACTGTAACCAAAATCATAATCACGCTGAAATGCAGTATTGTTTGAAAAAGCAATACCCGTTATCACAGTAATGATGGCGATGGTTAACTGCAACCCAAGCATTAAACGTGAATACAGGTTAGAACCGCCGAATTTTACCGTGCCCCTGAAAATAGCAGTAGGGTTGAAGCGGCTCATATAAAATGCGGGATAGGCACCCGCCAGTAAAGTTGCGCCTACAAAAAGGCAACCGATAAAAAGCAACAGGCCGGTATCATGGAAATAGTTTGCTGATACATTTATTCCGACAAACATTTGATTGAATGTCGGGATCCACCAGTTGTTGAGGACAACAGAAATGAAAATAGAAGCAAGCACAATGATGGCACATTCCAGGAGCAGTTGCCAGATCAACTGGCGGTGTGTGCTGCCCATTACTTTGCGCATGCCGATTTCTTTTAAACGCTTATTGGCATTGGCAACAGTTGTGTTGGAAAAATTTAAACAGGCAGAAAGAAAAATAAGGATAGCCAAACATAACGGGCCAATGGCTGCCGAACTTTGCGGGCGCTCGTATAAACTATTTGCGGCTATCACATCGCGCATGGAAGCATTTTGCCTGATGCTGATCAGTTTGAAAGATGCGATCTTGCGGTCATCCCTTGCTTTATTCTGAAGCGGTAAATATTTATCCAGCCCTTTTTCTACCCGCGCAACATCGGCAGGATTCGGGATGCTGAAAAATGCAGCATCAACAAAAGGCCGCCAGTCATCCGCCGCTATCTTTTTGCCATCATCTGTTAATTCATTTTCATAATGAGAAATGATCTCAGCATGTATGGTTGAGTTAAGCGGAACATCTTTCAACACACCTTTTACCGTGAGTTGCAGGTTGTTCTCGCCGGCATAAAAACTTAATACTTTTCCAATAGGGTCTGCAGAACCAAAATATCTTTTTGCAATTTTTTCCGTAATTAAAACAGCATTGCGGTCTGTAATGTCGTTGCTGCCGGCAAGCAGCGGAAAATTGAACACGGTAAAAAAAGAAGGGTCTGTAAAATAAACCTGTTCTGAAAATGTTTCGTTCTTATCATACCGCACATCAAGCCTGTCGCTGGTTAAACGCACGGCATCTTTGATTCCCGAAAGATCGTTCTTCGCCATCTGTACGGCTGCTGCGGGAAAAATTCCCTGCAATCCTTCACGGTCTTTATTGATAATGAGTGCACGGTAAACATGATCACGGTCTTTATGAAAATTATCGAAACTGAAAGAGAATTTATATGTCTGGTAACCCCACACCATGGCAGCGATACCGATTGCCATGCCGGCAATATTAATGATCGTGTAGCTTTTGTGGCGCCACAGGTTGCGGAAAACGACTTTTAAAATGTTCTTATACATAATACTTAGGTTTGTGTCTTTAGTGGTCGATAGACCATAGACCATGTCCATGGACTATGGTCTTTATTTACTCCGTCCGCAAACTATTCACCGGATTGGCCACTGCTGCTTTCATTGAGCGGTAACCAACAGTTATTGCTGCGATCACAAAAGTGTAAGCGATGGCAGTAAGAAAAATACCGGCACCCAATTGTATGCTGTATTTAAAATCCTGCAAATACTTCGACATCGCCCATCCTGCAAGCGGTGCGGCTACCATGAACGCAATGATCAATAAAATGCTGAACTCTTTGCCGAACATCCAGAGAATGTTCTGAATACTTGCACCCAATACTTTGCGTATGCCTATCTCTTTTGTTTTACGAAGGGCCATAAATGAAACCAATCCATATAAACCCAGGCAGCTGATAAAAATGGCGATCGCAGCAAATGCTTCGATGATCTCAAGCATAACCGTATCCAGTTCATAAAATTTTTCAATGCGTTTATCAAGGAACTCGGAACTGTACACGAATTCAGGATATGTTGCGTTCCAGGCTTTTTCGATAGCCGTCATGGTTGGCTTGATATTATTGAGGTTGATCTTCACCGCGTAATTATCATAATCACGTATGCTTGATGCGATCGTGATGGCCGCGATATCTGAACGGAACGAATTATTATAAAAATCTTTTACCACGCCAACTACCAGTGCACGCCTGCCGCCTGTCTCGACCGTTTTATTAATGATATCCTGCGGTGAACGCAGATTTAATTTCCGTACAAGGGTTTCATTTACTAAATATTCTTTTACGGTATCGGAAGGATAGAAATTTCTTCCGGCTACCAGTTTGAGGTTAAAGGTTGAGAGATACTGTTCGTCTCCGTACTTTGTATTTACTTCCCAGGGTTCTTCTTTTGGACGGGTATCATATTTAAGCCCGGTGGTATTGTTCGCATCGGATGCAGGCGCCTGCATACACAGGGAAACTTTTTCAACACCTGCTATTTTGGAAAGATCATTGGAAAGTACTTTCATCCGTAAGCGCCCGATAGAATCTCCCTGCGGTATTGGCAACATCACAATACCATCTTTGGCAAAACCGAGATCAGTTTTTTTCGAATAGCTCATCTGGCCGGCGATCACGATCGTAACAATGATCAGCGCCTGCGAAATAGCGAATTGCGAAACCACCAATATCCTTCGCAATGAAAAACCGCCGATCTTTTCTTTGGCCAATGCACCTTTCAATGCAGTAACGGGTTGAAAATTTGATAATACCAGGCCGGGATAAGCGCCCGATAAAAAAATAACCGCCACACAAAGGATAATGATGAAAGCAAGTAAACCAGGGTTGTTCAGAAAATTAATCGAGAGTTCCGATTTAAATATTGAATTGATAAAAGGCAGGCCCAGTTGCGCCAAACCATAGGCAAGCAATACTGCGAACAACGTGATCAGCGTTGTTTCTGCAATGAACTGCCAGAATAACTGGCCGCGCATACTGCCCAGCACTTTGCGCACACCTACTTCTTTTGCACGGTTCATGGCCTGTGCGGTGGCGAGATTGATAAAATTTACACAGGCAGTAATGATCAAAAACAAACCTACCAATGCCAACGCCCACAGATATTTTTTTTCTACATAACCATTGTAGTTGGGATTGAAATGTATATCTGCCAATGGCTGCAGCCTGAACATGAAATAATCCTGGTCGCTCGGTTTCTTTACATAATATTTTTTCTTTAATGCAGGAAATACAGCCTCAACAGAAGCGGGCGTAACACCGGGTTTTAATAAAACAAAGCAATGTGTTTCGCTGTTGATGCCGCCCCATGTATCATCCCTCGACAAAAAATTACTGATGCTTTTCATGCTTGCATTCGAAAAATAGATCTCCTGCGTTCTGTCTGTATTAACAGGAATGTCTTTTAGAATTCCCGTGATCCTGAAATCAGTTTTATTATCATACCGGATAACTTTTCCGATAGCGTTCTCTGTTCCGAAATATTTTTTTGCGATCTTTTGTGTGATCACTGCAGTGTTGGGTTCTGTGAGCGCTGTTTTTTTATCGCCCTGTACAAACGGGAAATTGAAAATGTCAAAAAAACTCAGGATCAGTTACCGCTACACCCTTCTCTTCCTGGAATTTTTTATTTTCAGATGGAATAGAAATGATCCTGTCTCCAAAAGTTGCTACACGCGCAACTTTTTCTGCAAACGCATAATCATTGCGGAACGCTTTGGCAAAGGGTGGGGGAGTGCCGGGTGTATAACTGATGTTTTCATTATGCAGTTCCGTAACGACCCTGTAGATCCTGTCTTTGTTAGCATGAAAATTATCAAAGCTCAAATGATAACTTACCAATATAAAGATCAGTATGCTGCATGCAATGCCCAGTGATAATCCAATGATATTGATAAACGCATAAGCTTTATTGCGTTTTAAGTTTCGCCAGGCGATCTTGAAATAATTTTTGAGCATAGAACTATTTATTTTAATGGCTCTTTATTTTATAAGATGCAACTGTACTATTCCGTTCTCAAACTTTTTACCGGATTCGCAGTTGCCGCTTTTATTGCATGATAGCTTACAGTAAATAATGCGATCAGGATACTTACTGTTGCAGCAAAAGCGAAGACCCACCACTCGATCGTTATATG
>JABDAP010000064.1 GCA_013289065.1 Bacteroidota bacterium
TTTTTTCAATACATCCGGCAAAGTATACGGCGGCACTTTTGATTCATCGGTATTGGATACATATGTTTTTTGTGCATTACCAGAATAGCAGGCAGAGAGACAAACAATAACTGCCAGTATTTTTATTGTATTGCGGCGGATCTGTATCATACAATTTATTTAGCCGGTGTGATCACGATGTTCCTGAAATCAACAGGGCCATGGTCTCCCTGTATCAATATCGGCCCGGGTTCGCCTTCTTTACTGTTGATCGCACCTCCTGTGATTCCGGGTATCTGTTGATTGGCTATTACTGTTTTCCCGTTTGCAATAACGGTTACCATTCTTCCCACCAATGTGATATCAAACGACTGCCATTCTCCCGGTTCTTTCGCAACTATTTCAGAAGGCGGAAGAAAACCATAGATCGCGCTGAACAGGTCGGGCAATGGTTCCATTCCTTTGCTGTCTTCTATCTGCACTTCATAACGCCCGCGCAAATACACGCCGCTGTTACTTCCTTTTGGATAACGGAACTCGATATGCAGTTTAAAATCTGTAAATGTTTTATCCGTAACAAGATTAGAACCCGATTTAGGGCTCCGCAAAGTTCCCGCATCGGCCATCCATTGATTGGTGGTGCCTGTTGCGTGCCATCCATTCAAAAGTACTAGAAACAAATACCGCTGCATTAGACGGAACAGCAACCCGCAAACAGGTAAGGATTTATTTGCATGGCGCTGATGAATTAGTGTATGTTGATGTGCTTATCTATATTCCGAATAATGTAAAAGGGCCCGTACCTGTTTTTGTTGGATATAATTTTAATGGCAACCAGGCCACTCAAACAGATAAAGATATTTTACTTACACAAAAATGGGTAGGAACAAAAAAAGGTGCACCGAATAACAGAACCACCGATTCTACACGCGGCATTGAAGCTTCGCAATGGCAGGTGAAAGAAGTGTTATCGCATGGTTATGCATTGGCCACTGCCTATTGCGGCGACCTGGAACCGGATAATCCCGATGGATGGAAAACAGGCATACGCACGACTTTGCAAAATGAATTGCATATAAAACCCGAAGAATGGACATGCATGGGTGCATGGGCGTATGGACTAAGCAGGATCTATGATTATTTTCTTACCGATAAAATGATCGATGCAAAAAAAGTAGCCATCATCGGCCATTCGCGTTTGGGAAAAGCGGCGTTATGGGCGGCGGCTTCCGACCAGCGTTTTGCTTTGGTTATTTCGAATGAATCGGGTGAGGGTGGCGCTACCTTATCTAAAAGATGGTATGGCGAAACGGTTTCCATCATCACAGATAAATTTCCGCACTGGTTCCTGCCGCGTTATAAAGCATATGGCGATAGTGTAACTGCTTTACCGATCGATGGCCACATGTTATTGTCTATGATAGCGCCGCGCCCATTATATGTTGCGAGTGCAGAAGGCGATACATGGTCTGACCCCAAAGGAGAATTTTTAAGTGCGAAAGAAGCAGGAAGAGTGTATGCATTGTTTGGTAAGAACGGAATTGATGCGTCAACAGAAATGCCGGGCCTTCATCAACCCGTTGGTGAAACGATCCGCTATCATATCCGCTCGGGAAAACATGATGTTACTTTATACGATTGGCAACAGTATGTAAAATTTGCTGATGATAACTGGAGATGATGCGGGTTCAATAAAATGATTTTGAGCGTATATTTTTTACTGCAACATATAAGTCAACGATCAAACCCAAAACTATGCCTAATTATTTTTTTACCGTTCGCAAACCGAATGACAACGGCAACTTCAGCAGCGATATTGGTACAACTACTTACCTGTCTGTACCGGAAGACGCAGATGACCTTAATTTTGATGATAAGATAGCCGATCCGAATGAGTGGTTAGATCAGATCATTAACCAGTCTAAAGAAGATATTCTTATTTATGTACATGGCTATAATAACAATTCGCTTGACGTTGTAAAAGCGCATAAGTCTATTAAAAAAGGGCTTATGGACTTAAATTTTAAAGGGCAGGTAATTAGTTTTGACTGGCCTTGTGGCAACAATGCTTTGATGTACCTGCCAGACCGGCACCAGGCCAAACTAACAGCGATCGAATTGGTAAAAGGTGGAATTGTTTTACTGTCGCAAAGGCAAAATAATAAATGTGAGATCAATGTTCATTTACTCGCACACAGCACGGGCGCGTTTGTTGTGCGCGAAGCTTTTGATGATGCTATACATACAAAAGCCGTGATCGATCACTGGATGGTTACACAAATGATGTTCATTGAAGGCGATATCAGCAGCAGTTCTTTAAATGTGCCCGGCGATTGCAATGCTATATATGACCATGTTATCCGCCTTACTAATTATTTCAACCCTTATGATTGTGTTCTTGCCATGAGCAATTTAAAACGCGTTGGTACCGAAAACCGTGTTGGGCGTGTAGGCTTGCCACCTAATGCGCCGGGTAAATATGTAGATGTGAATTGCGGAGAATATTATCAATCCATAAAAAATAATTCTACAGATCCTTTTTACAGCCATTCTTTTTATTTCGACAGCAACAGCAACGGTATGTTTATGAAAGACCTGTTAGGTACTATCAACGGCGATACTGACAGAAATTATATGCCAACAAGAGACAACAGAAATGGCGACCTGTTTTTAAATACCAGGTAAGAAGCTGTCAGCTATCAGCCATGAGCTATCAGCCATCAGTAATCAACTATGCATAAAATATTTGCTAAAAGCTCACGGCTGAAAGCTGATGGCTGATAGCTCACGGCTCATTTATTTCACCCATTTCTTCTGCCATTCAGGATATGCACGCAAAACTTTTTGCGGCTCATAAGTATACCAGCCATAGCCATCGCGGCGTTCCCTGTCTACTTCTGCCAGTGAGTAAACAACTTTACTATCGCGGTTGCAGAATAACGGCCTGTGTGTAACAAGTTCATAATAACGGGTCCAGATAGGTGGCGCAGAAGCATCTTCCACTACCACGCGATCTGTTTTAGAAAGGCGGAATTTATATTTTATCTCCGGGGCGCTGATCGTTTTAACACGTATGCCCATGATCTTAGAATCTTCAAACCATTTTACTGCATGTTGCACTGAATTGATGACTGCGTCACTCGGATGATCGATACTCATTAAAAAAAGAACGATCCCCGCACTTTCATTGTTACAGATACTTGGCGGCTCAAAAGCCCTTGCCCATGCGGGTTGCAGCGTAACATCATCGTATTGCTGGCACCATCCGTTCAGTACGCCTTTATCTTTTATCTGTGTGGTGATGATACAGTTCAGCCCTTTTGTATAAGCCGTATTTACTTTTTTATATTCCTTATCATCCACAAAAGAGTAGGCGGGATCATGGTCAACGATATCTTTTAAAACTTCCAGCACACCTGTCATGGCATCATCGTTATAGGTAATGTATTTGCTGTAACCTTTTTGTTCTATCGGAAAATATTGCGGCCAGCCGCCGTTATCATATTGTGCGTCGAGCATAAAATCGATCCCTTTTAAACAGGCCGTTTTATATTTTTCAATTTTTGTAACTGTATATACCCTTGCTAAACATTCAACCTGCGTATAAGTGGTGCTGTTATCAAATGTGGTGTTGACCGCTTTCTTTTCTTTGAGGAGTTTATTCTTCTGTTCATCAGTAAGAATTGCCTGCATATCATAATTTTTCGGCCAGCCGCCGTTTGTTTTTTGATAGAGCAAAATATTATCGGCAATCTCCGTCATGGCTGTTGGCGCATAACGCGGCTGGTTGGGAACTGCATCAACGATGTTTGTATTATCGAAGATATCATACCAATGATGTGCGCTGCTCTGGAAAGGAACCGTATCAATGGCTGTAAAATATTTCGGTTGTTTTTGTGCCGGCACAGGTGACGAGAAAAAAAACATCACCAGTAAAATGCAGCAACCGCTTATGAGTTGTTTGCTAAACTTATGAAAAAAAAATAATATACGCATGATGGAAAGTTCGCTCATTTCCATCAAAAAAATAAAGAGAAAAGAATAAATAGGTAACTACAGCGTGTAAGACGGTGAATGGATTGTTCCATTATCTCCACGGTTCGCAATGGATCGTAGATGATAATTGAAAACCTGTATTCTTTACATTGGTTCCCGTTTGCCCGCTTAGAAAACCGCCTTTAAAACTGATAGTTGCTTTTTGCGGATCGTAAACATACGTGCCGCCTCTTTTTTTGTCAAGGTCGTAATATGTTTTATTGGCAAGCAATGTGAAACCCATGCCGCCCAAGAATGTTCCGCCGGTTCCGTAACTGGCATATTGGCCAAGATAAAGGCCTGACACGGCTTTCGGGTCAACTGCAGCCGGTGCGATATTTTTTCCGGCTTCATAAGCTGCTCCGGGAACACTTGCCAGCGGGGTGGCTTCAACACCCGCACCGGGATTGTCTTTACAGGTACGGTCGGGCGATGAAACGGTGAAGCGGCCCTGTATTTTCCAGGCACCTTCGATCATTACCATATCAAACGGCCAGTTATCCATTTTGCCAACACAGGTTTGCCCGTAATACCTGTTGGCAGGATAACCCGCGCCATAATCATGTATATAAGCCGTTACATTGAAGCGGTAATAACCACCATTGCTTTTTCCGGCAACCACACTTACAAACTTAACGGTGCGTTTTGACGTGCCATCGGGTTTTAACTGCTGTAACTGTTTGTCAAAAACCTGTTTGAACTGTTCAACATTCGGTTGTGCAAAAGAATATGCGCAGGTGAATACTGCTGCAAAGAATATGCATACAGTTTTCAATGAAAGTTGTTTCATATAAGCAGTTTTAGTGTTGCTTTAAAGATAAAAAAAATAATAAATTTCATGGCACAACTTTTATACATCTTTATAAGATGGAACAAACAGTAAAAATATTATCAATAACACCGGTTACGCATAATGTGAAATCGTTCCGCATCACAAAACCCGATGGTTACCGTTTTGAACCCGGACAGGCCACGGAAGTTTCCATCAATCAAGAAAAATGGAAAGAGGAAAAACGCCCGTTTACTTTTACGGCTTTGAATGACTGGCCCTGGCTTGAGTTTACGATAAAAATATACAGCGATCATAAAGGTGTGACCAACGAACTCAATTCATTGGTACCCGGTGATGAACTGATCATCCGCGATGTGTGGGGAGCGATCGCTTATAAAGGCGAAGGATATTTTATTGCAGGCGGCGCAGGCATTACACCATTCATTGCTATTTTACGACAGTTGAAGAAAGATGGAAAAGTTGGCAGCAACCATCTTTATTTCAGTAATAAAACCAGCGCCGATATTATTCTTCACGAAGAACTGGATAATATATTAGGCAACCAGGCACACTATATTGTTACCGATGAAGAAGGAACAGGTTTTCAAAAAACATTTATTGACAAGGCATTTCTTGCTAAAGAAATAAAAGATTTTTCCAAACCATTTTATGTGTGCGGGCCGGATAAAATGATCAAAGATATCACGCAGAGTTTAACAGAACTGGGTGCAAAACCCGATTCTGTTGTATTTGAGAAGTAAGTGTTCTATTCAATAAACTTATTGATCTCCTGTATGTAAGCCGCACCAACAGGAAGTTCGGTATCCTTTATCCAGACAGTTTTTTTATCCGTTTTGCTGATCTGTTTTTTTGCTACTATATAAGACCGGTGTATCCGCATAAATGCAGATGCAGGCAATAATAATGCTTCAGCCTCACTCATGGTTAGCCTGGATAGTATTTTTTTATTCTCTAAAACAAACCCAACATAATTGCCATTGCTTTCAACATATAAAATATCATCCAGATCAACCTTTACCTGTTCATAACCGGTTTTAATAAAAACAGGAGTTGACTGCTGTTGAACAAACACAGTATTTTTTTTCAATTCATACTGTTCAAAAGCTTTGTTACATGCTTTTAAAAAACGAGCAAATGAAAATGGCTTTAATAAATAATCTATTGCATCCAGTTCAAAACTCTCAACGGCATGCTCACTGTACGCGGTTGTAAATATCACCATCGGTGGTACCGGTAAGGAACTTACAAAATCAATTCCGGAAATATCTGGCATTTTTATATCAATGAATAGCAGGTCTATTTTATTTGCCTGTAGAAAACCGACCGCTTCAAGTGCATTGGTAAAATAAGCGGCGATCTCAATAAAATTGATTTTTTCAGCCAGGCTCCGGATCACTTCCAGTGCGATTGGCTCATCATCTATTGCGATTGCTTTTAACATGTATCAGTAAAAAATGGTATTGCCCCTAAAAGTATTCATTTTGCCAGCAACAATTTATCCAGTTTGGTTTTTATTCCCGGGAAATTGTACAACGACAAGGCCTTTGAGTAATTATCAATCGCTTTTTGTTTATCGCCCATTGCAATATATATGTCGCCCAGGTCACCATACGCATGAAAACTTTTTGGATAATTATCAATATTCATAGTAAGAAAATATAAAGCCCTGGTAAACTGTTTTTGCGCTGTTAACCCATGCGATATCACGCTTATCAATTGTTCGGGTGGTGAAACTGTATAACCCATTTGCCTGCTTATTTCTCTATAATGTTCAGCTATCTCGCCATCTTTTTTATATGATGGATCGAACAGTTCACCAAAGGGGATGGTAAAATTGTAAAAATCAAAAATAGAGCGCAGCCCATCATATTGCGCAATAAGTGTAACGGGGCCATGGCCATAATCGGGATAATATTTCCAGTTAAAAGCCAGTTCATTTTTTTTACTGGAACTAAGATAATGCCCGAGTTGAAGAAGAGAACGGATATGAAGACTTGAGAAATCAGTGTCGTGCTTTACCTGTATCGTATCCATACCTTTTTCCATGGTATTGGCCACAGCGAGAAATAAAGAACGGCCCGTAAACATTTTTTTCTGCAAAACTTCTTCTGCCTGTTTCAATAAGTGTTGCTCATCCCACCACATACTTGGATCGATGGCGAGATAGGCATTAAACAAAGCCGGGTAGTTGATAAGGATATGCATAGCAATTAACGCACTGAAAGAATGGCCCATCAATAACCTGTAAGGAGCAGTTGGATAAACTGAATCAATATGTGGCATCAATTCTTTTTCTATAAAAGAAATGAAATTTTCTCCGCCGCCCGACTGTGATGCAGGTATACCAACCTGTGCCGGTATAAACTTTGCGCGTGTAGGCGTAAGATCGCGTGAACGGTTGGTATTGGGCACGCCCACCAAGATCATTTTAGGAAACGAAGTATTGCCGCCACCACTACCCATTTGTTTCAGCATAACAGCAACGGAAGCAAATGTATTTTCATCACCATCCAGTAAATAAACAACAGGAAAACGTTCGGGATAAAAGATACCGTCAGGCGAGCTTGTATCGGGTAATGATATCCAGATCTTCCTGTTTTCATGCAACACGGTTGAGTATACACTGTCTAAATTCCCTATGGTTATGGTATTGTGTGTTTGTGCACTTACAGCGGCACTGATAAAAAATAATGTCCAGAATATTAATTTCATAATTACCTGTTTAAGTTGTTTAATGTATTGTTGGATTTATGGCTGAATATTCAATGCGGCTATAAATTCTTTTCCATCGCCTTTTGCACTGAATTTGTATCTGCCCGGGTATAGCAATGCCAGCCTTTCTTTCACATTTTCCAAACCAATGCCGGATTGTTCTTTTTCCGGATCGCTATCAAGATCGATGTGCATGCTGTTGCTCACTTCAAAATGTATATAAGTATCGTCGCAGGTAAGTTCAATTTTTATCCATGACCTTTTTGCAAGGCTTATTCCATGTTTAAAGGCATTCTCTACCAATGGTATCAAAAGCATCGGGGCTACCTGGTGATCACAGTTTTGCCCGTTTATATTGTCCTCAATAATAATATCAGGCGATGTTTGCGTGCGCAATTTTTGTAAGGCGATATAATTTTCGAGATAATTTATTTCCCTGCTCATCGGTATCAGTTCGAGGGTATTGTCGTGTAGCATAAAACGCATCATATCACCCAGCTTTTGAATACCGGCTGCACTTCGTTCACTGCCTTCCTGTAATGCAACGCCATATAAAGTATTTAGTGCATTGAATAAAAAATGCGGATTGATCTGAGAACGTAACAGATCAAGATCTGCTTTTGATCTTGCCAGTTCATTTTGTGTGCCTCTTAACGCCAGGATCTTGTCTTTCTGCGATTCATACAGTACCCACGAAACAGGTGTTACTATCAATAACTGTACTGCCCAATAAATAAAAAAATTCTCAAGGCCCTGTTTTTGCAGAAACGCCAACAGAAAAATAAACGGGAACGTTATGGCAAAAGTTGACAACAGTAAACGCAGTATTACCTGTGTATCAAAAAAAGTACGGCTCCCTTTAAAAGGAAATAACCAGTATGTATTGCTCAGGTATACAAAAAATGCAGAAGGAACCACTCCAAAATAAATAACTGCCGAAAAGCTGGTGACCAGGGGCGAATTATTTTTACCAAACAGGCTGTAAAGGATAGTTATAAAAAACGGAACGGTAATATAGAAAACAAGGCATGCAGTAATCCTGTTGATGATCAGGATCCGGTATGATCTTCCTGTCGTATTTTTTTCAATAAGATAGATGACCGTTTCGCGGATCGATATGTATATGGAATATACAAGAACCAGCAACATGGCATTGCCAAAACCTGTCCATGCATTTGTTAACGGATGATCATTAAAACCCAATAGTGCAAATAACTGGAACCCTGCATAATTGTAATAATGCGGATGTGCATAGAGCGAAGCAACATTGATACTGAGTGCAAAGAAATAACCGGCCAATAAAAGCTGGAATATGATCCATGCTATTCTTACAATGATCGCAGTAGCAGATAACCGGGAAGATATTTTACGCGCAAACGGAACCAGCAGCCTGTTGATCCAAAGATAACAGAGATACACAGACAGCAATGCGCCAATTTGCGGCAAAAGAATATTGGTAGAATAATTAAAACTGCCGATAAATCTCGACTTGATCATTTCATAAGCAAGTGTTGTTGGCCCGGCTGTTAAATGATACATATCAAGTATATCGCCGATCACAGTAAATGCTACAAGAACAGTGATCAGTATAAGCCCATGTTCTCTCCATCTTATACGCATATGAAATATTTCACCAAGATTAATGCATCCCGTAAGCCTGTATGATGAAATGTGATGAAACCGGCGATAAATGTGATGGAACTGCAAAACAGGGAATACAGTCAATAATTTCTTCGTAAGAAACAGGCCAGGATGGGGTTTATTTTACTCAAATATTTTCCCCGTTTTTGATCAGATTGATTTTGAATGGCTAATATTCCGAGTATGGAAATTGCATGGATATAATTGAGAAAGAGCAGTAGTTATGCTCAATTCTTAATTATAAAAATGACGGTTATGAAAAAGAAGAAAATATTTTTTTGGTTCGTTGTGCTTGTCACAATAGGCCTTTTTGCATTTAATAGATCCTTTACTGCTGGTGGCAGCATCACAGGATCAGTTGTGCCGTTAACAGCCGTATCACGCATATATGCAGTTACGGGCAAAGACAGTTTTCCTGCAACCATTGTAGGCAACAGGTTTACGATCAGCAGTCTCAGAACAGCTTCTTATAGTTTGATGATTGAAGTATTGTCGCCATACCATCCTTACTATAAAGATAATATCCCGATTACGGAAGGTGTTACCACAGAAGTAGGAGAGATAAGGCTTACGGAATAGGGCCATTACGAATTTTAAAAGAAGCTCAGAGAGCTTCTTTTTTTGTGTTATTTATTCATGTTCTGATATGCTGTAACATGTTTCGCAAGATCGATCATGGGTGCGATCCAGATCTCTTTTTCATGATCTTTTAAATAACGAAGCAGAGTAGTATGTTCATTTGATGCAACATTCAAATTATGCCCGCCACCCACACCATGAAAAAGAAACACTAATAATGAATGTGTTTCCATTGCTTTTTTCACAAGCCCGATCATGTACTCGGCTGTTTGTCCGTTGATCGCATAGCAATCGATGTTTGTGAGAGTAACTTTATCGATCGGCTGCATGGCTGAACGCACGCCTCTTGCCGCGATAAAATCTTTTTGAATATAATCATAGTAAGATGTATCGCCGATCTTTGTATCACCGCAGGGAAATGCAAATGTGCGTTCTGTTTTTCCATCGATGGCATTCAATAAAGTATTGGTCATTTTTGTTTCTGCTGTCATGCGGCTGATCGTATAACGGCTAAGGTCATTATCCGGTTTTACAAAACTTCTTCCCGGCAATTGCCCGTTGCATGGATGAAAAGATGTGTGGTTGCCGAGTTCATGCCCATGTGAAGCAGCAATGCGCCATTCGCTTACCCTTTTGCTTAACGATGGCGAAGACCCGATCAGGTAAAACGTCCCTTTCAATCCAACAGAATCCAGTGCAGGGATCGCATGGTCAAGATCAACATCTATGGCATCATCATACGTTAAGGCAACGGCACATTGTTTCCCGTTCCATACAGAACTGTTTTGTGCATAAGTGACAGTGATGGATAAAAAAACAAAGAATAATAAAATGATCTTTTTCATGATGATATTATTGATCGGTTCTGAATGGAGATGCCGGCAATCCTTCTTTATTATAGAGGTTCGCACCTTCCGGGTTATCGGCCCATGCATAACGTACATACATCGGCGATTTGATATCATCGTTCCAAACAACTACTGTATTGCCTTCAATGGATGCTTTGGCCCACACAAACTTTTTATCGGCGCCTGCAATCGAAAAATAATATAATTCATTGTCGCCTTTTGCTGTCAAACCGCTACCGGTATTGGAAAAATGTACAATGATCTTATTGCCTTCCACTTTTGCTGATTGATAAATGGGCCCTGAATAAACGATCGTATTATTTCCATACGCTAACTTTTCCGCAGCAAAAGCGAGGCGTTCACCTACATCTTTTTTATTCAGGGGATGTATATCGTTCCATTCGCCGGCATCAATGGCTACGGCCATCCCGGTATTATTTACGGATAATGTTTTTAACTGCCCATCGCGTAAAGTTGCCCACTGGCTTTCGGAAGGCAGATACTGCACTTCCATAAAATTGGGAAGCTGTGCATAAATAAATGGTATGGAAGTATTGTTCCATTTATTTCTCCAGTCGGCGATCAACGCCGGCAATAGATATTGGTATTCTTCCGGCTTCCCCGTATTCGCTTCGCCCTGGTACCACAATATTCCTTTGATGGAATAATTAATAAACGGTGCGATCATGGCATTGTATAATGCAGTGGGCTGATTTTGCATCGAAATATTATTTCCACCACCTCCGCCACCAAAGCCGCGTTCTGGCGGAGCATACGCTTCTCCAACTTTATATTGCCAGTCGCCACGCAGGTCGATCCGTTCATTATTGGCCGTTAAGTAATAGGGTTTATCAGGAACAAAACCACCTTTACCCGCGGTGTTGGTTATTCTTACAACGATAATATTTTTTCCGGGCTTTAATAAACCTGCCGGCAGTTCATACCTTCTTGGCGGATATTGGTAAGTGATCCCGCCCACAAATTTTCCATTCACATAAGTCTGATCGGCATCAACGATCCGCCCCACAAATAATTTTGCAGGTATTCCTGTCATGGAAGCCGGCACCATAATTTCTTTGCGGAACCATACTGCGCCATTCAATCCTTTGATACCCTGGTCGGCCCAGTAGCCAGGCACCATCATCGTGTGCCATGCGTTCGGAACATAGGAAGTATCGTACCATTTGATATCGCCCAATCCTTTATCCATGGGCCTCATGGGCCTTGTGAATGTATTGGCTGCCGGGTTCCTGCGGTTCATACTGTTGATAAAAACAGTGTCTTTAAAACGCGCAGCGGTTTTTAAGTAACCCGGAAAATCTTTCAACCCTTCTTCACTGATCCATGCTTCGATAGGCGTTCCGCCAACACTTGAATTGATCAGGCCGATCGGCACATGATATTTTTGATAGATCCATTTCGCAAAAAAATACGAAGCTGCACCAATGTTGAGAATGCTTTTCGCAGTAGCTGTTTCCCAATTGCCCGGTGGAAGATCATCATGCAATTTTGTGGCATCTGCAACAGTTGGTATAAAAAAATTCCTGATCTCGGGGTAATCCGCATTCGCCACTTCATCGGGATATTTTTCTTTTACCCTTTCCATATTCAACACCATATTCGATTGCCCGGAACAGAGCCATACATCGCCGATCAAAATATCCTGTAAGTGCAAATGGTTGCTGGCAGTGATATCCATTGTGTAAGGGCCGCCGGCTTTCATCGCAGGTAATACAACAAACCATTTACCTGCGTCATTCGCTTTTGTATTGAATGTTTTGTTGTTGAATGCGATTGTTATATTTTCATCTTTCGCTGCCCAGCCCCAGATGGTGAGTGGTGTTTCTCTTTGTAACACCATACTGTCCCTCACTAATGCAGGAAGTTTTACCTGTGCTGAAACATGTGTAGAAGAGAAAAAGCAGGCAAGCATAATAATGACAAACCGGTTGTGAAAGCGCATGGTATCGAAGTATTTTACTAAAACTATTCATTTTTTGGCCAAAATTGTAATCGGTTGCATAATTTCTTGAAAACTTATTTTCACGATCCATTTTATCAAATTATCATCCCGAATTATTCATGATATTTGAACACGCTTATTTAAAACCATACAATGAAAAAAATTTCTCTGTTACCTGCCTTGCTGATCTGTACATTATTTGCCGCTGCGCAAAAACCATCAACCAAAACCATCGATGGTTATTACCCGGTGATACGTAATGTATTCAATGAAAATAATGCGTACAACACAGTTGGCTTTGTAGAAAAATACTGGCGTATTGCAGGCAATACAGGTTTTGATGAAAGCATTTATCATGTAGAGAAAATTTTACAATCCGCCGGTTTTGTAAAAGAAGTGAATGGCGAAGCGGATGGCCCGCTCACATACCGGATCGAAAAAAGAAAGATGCGCCGCCCCACATGGGAACCCGTTTCATCATCCTTAACGATCATTGGAGAAACAAAACCTTTATTGGAATCTGTTACTAACCGGAACATGATCGCCATCAATTCATCCAGCACACCAACTGATGGCGAAACGGCTGAAGTGGTGTATTTAGGAAAAGCAACAAAGGCTGATTGGGATGCAAATGATGTAAAGGGCAAGATCGTTTTTGCAGAGAATGGTGTTGGGGCTTTATATGCAAATGCCATGCGTAAAGGAGCTGTCGGCGTGTTGGGTTATTCTATGCCGAAATATACCCAGCCTGAAAAAAATATTCACTCCATCCAATTCACCAGTATCAGCCTTGATACCGCAAATCTGAAATGGGGTATTGTTTTGTCGTATGATGCAAAAGAAAAATTGAAAGCCGCACTTGCAAAAGGGCCGGTACGTGTAAATGTAAAAGTCGTCTCTAAAATCTATCCTTCCGAAGAACTGACCATTGTTGCCAATGCACGCGGCACAATAAAACCCGATGAACGTTTTGTTTTCAGCGCACATGTACAGGAACCCGGTGCAAATGATAATGCAACAGGCGTAGGCACGCTGGCAGAAATGGCGAGAGTAACAGCAACATTGATCAAGGAAAAAAAAATAACACCCAAACGCACCATCACTTTTTTATGGGGCGATGAAATTGTTTCTACCGACAGATATATCAAAGATGATTCTGTAAGAGCCAAAGGGATCAAATGGGGGCTGAGCCTCGATATGGTTGGTGAAGATGTTTCAAAAACCACCGGTAGTTTTTTAATTGAAAAAATGCCCGACCCATCTGCCATCTGGACAAGAGGAAACGATCATCACACTGAATGGGGCGGGCGTGTTTTGAAAGAATCGGATATGTTCCCGCATTATTTCAATGATTTTTTACTGGATCGTTGCAGGCAACAGGCAAAAGAAAATAACTGGGTCGTAAATGCAAATCCATTCGAGGGCGGCAGCGACCATACGCCTTTTTTGCAGGCAAAAATTCCCGGGTTATTAATGTGGCATTTTACAGATGTATTCTATCATACCGATGCAGACAGGCTCAACATGGTTTCACCACAGGAGATGAAGAACGTTGGTGTGAGCGCATTAGCGGCCGCTTACACACTTTGCGCTGCAGATGAAAGCGCCAGCCTGGCGCTGATAGACGAGATCACCAAAAACGCAACAGATCGCCTGGAAACTGAATATGCATTAAGCAAAACTGCGTTGCAAAACGGATCAACCTTAGAAAAAGAACAACATATTTTACAGGTATGGAGCGATTGGTATAAAACCGCTTTGTCAAAAATGAGCGATATCAATACCGATGGCGTTACAAAAGCGATCGAAAAGAAAATCGAAGGATCAAAAGATACTGTTGGTAAGAAGACTGATGCGTTGATTAATTTATTGGCAGGTAAATAACCTGTAAATTTTTAACGTGTCGTGTTATTGAGTTTTATTTCTCTGCATGAATCTCAGTCACCCTTCGTGCACTTTGCGCGCATTTTCTTTGCGTCACTCTGCGGTTAAATTCTTGTAGTTATTAACCGCAGAGTGACGCAAAGGAGTACGCGCAAAAATTGCGCAAAGTGTTTTAAGAACTAAACATCAACTTTTGTTCATCACATTTTCCAACGCAGTTCTTACCTGTTTTAAAAATGGCGGAACGATAAGAAAAGGATCTCCCGGTGTTAATGTTTCAATCGGCAAATAACCACGGTAAGAAGATGCTTTTACAATGCTGAATAATTTTTCAAGATCCATATTCTGCGACTGCCCGTTATAATTCAGTTTTTCTTTTACCTGCCAGTTCACTGCATACTCGGCGGTTTTCCTGATCTCGCTGTAAGGTTCATTCGTAACAAAACTCCCGGTATCTAATATCAAACCAAACCATTCGCTGTTTATTTTTTTAATTACATCGATCATCTGATCGGCAGTCTTGATAAAATCATTGTGGTTTTGAACGGCAACGATTACACCATGTTGTTTGCCATGTTCCACGCAGGTCTTAATATCTTCAACGATCCATTCTGCTGTTTGTTCCCAGGTATGGTTTGCAGGGATCGCTTTGCCGGTAAAGATCCTGATCACCGGCGCGCCGAGCTTGGCGGCAACCTCTATCCATTTTTTTACAAAAACAATTTCAGCAACGCGTTTGGTTTTATCAGGTTCGGCAAATTCATTGCGTATTCCTGTGCCACTGATCGCTAACCCAAGTTGATGCGCTTTCTTTTTTAAATGAAAAATATATTCATCGGAAGGAACCTCCGGGTATCCGGGGAAATAATAACCGGTAAGATCGATCGCATCAAAATTTTCCCTCGCACAAAAATCCATCACGGCATCCAAATTAGTGGCGCCCTTTGTTAATAGTGCATTGAACGAATAAGCATTCAGGCTTATTTTAAAACGATTGTCTGATTGATTGGTTTGGTTTTTTATTTCTCTCGCATCCGCCAAAGAAATATTTCCCAAACCTGCAGCAGCAGATACTGTGAGCATCGACTGTAAAAATTTTCTTCTTTCAAAAGATTTCATAAAAAAAGGTTTTAGCTGCGCT
>JABDAP010000065.1 GCA_013289065.1 Bacteroidota bacterium
GGAATACCATGCGGCTGACGGGAACTTTCGTTTCAAAACAAAAAAAGGCGGCATCATAAAATATTATACAACGTTTGCTCACAATGAACTGGGTTTACGCAGGCCGAACATTGATGATCCTACTTTAAAGAATGCATTTGCACTGAAAAACACGAACTGGTACAACAACTTCAGCTACAGGGAAAATATCGGCAATGGCTGGAAAATGAACCTGGGATTGAGTTACAGCACGGATCATAATATACTTTCGCAACAGATACAGAACCAAAGTAACACACCTGTAACAACCGGATTACTATGGATAGACAGCACAAATTTCAATGCTACTTCCCGATCGGAGCTGAGCCAGATCAAAGCGGTGTTTGATAAAAGACTGAGTGGTATCAGTGTGATCCGTTTTGGCGGAGAATATATGTATAGTTATAACAGGAGTGTTTACAACACTTATCACCCTTTGCTTACCGATAACTTCAAAGCATTGTTCAGTGAAGCAGATCTGTATATCACGAATGATCTTGCTGCAAAGATCGGTGCGAGGTTCGAACAATCATCATTGATCAACAAAGCCAACTTTGCACCGCGGATCTCATTTGCTTATAAAATAGGCAGCGGGCAAATGAGCATCGCCTATGGAGAATTTTATCAGAAACCGGAGAATACTTATTTATATGTGACCACAAACTTCGGTTATACAAAAGCAACGCATTATATCATCAACTATATTAAAACAACGCCTTTGCAGACTTTCCGTATCGAAGCGTTCTATAAAAAATATGATGACCTCGTAAAAACGTTTCCATATTATAATAATGACGGCAGCGGTTATGCAAAAGGTATTGAGTTATACTGGAGAGATAAGAAGACGATCCAGAACCTTGATTACTGGATCAGTTATTCTTACTTGGATACCAAACGTGATTACCTGAATTACCCGCAACAGATGCAGCCGAATTTTGCAGCGGATCATACTGCATCGCTGGTGGTGAAAAGATTCGTAACAAGCATCAATACCGGTTTCAATTTCACTTATTCATATGCAACGGGTAGGCCGTATTATAACCTTGTACAAAACGGCATCCAGTATAAAATTGCCGATCAGGGTAAAACCATCGATTATAATTCACTTGGCTTTAGTATGAATTACCTGGCATCATTAGGCAAAGCATATGCGGTAGTGGTTGCATCCATGACAAATGTGTTGAACAGTAACCAGGTATTCGGTTATAATTATTCGCATGACGGAACGCGTAAAGAATCCATCACCACAGCGGCGCCAAGATTTATTTTTATCGGATTGTTTTTGAGCTGGGGTGTGGATAGGAGACAGGATGCGATCAATAATAATTTGTAAACTTCTTTTTTGCCGCTGCCCCTGAAGGGGGAGGAAGATTCGATAAAATAAACCAATAAACTAATAAACAATTAAACTGATTACCATGAACAACGAACAACAAAAAGATGACCAGCTCTGGCAAATGGCCAAGGCAAGAGTGGCTTTCAGGTGGAGCTTCGCAAGCTATTTTGTGGTGAATGCATTTTTAGTATGTGTATGGTTCTTTACTTCCGGGCCATACTATTATTTCTGGCCTATCTGGCCGATGATGGGCTGGGGTATCGGAATTGCTTTCCAGTATTTTCATGCGTTTCATGGAAATAAATTCAGCAGCACACAAAACGAATATGAAAAATTGAAAAGGGATCAGCAGAAATAATATTCAATCAAACACTAAAAATACTTTATGGAACCTACCAACGAAATACTCTGGTCCATCGCAAAGAAAAGGGCCGGTTTTAAAAAACATTTGTTCAGCTATCTAGCAGTGATCACATTTTTCTGGATCGTATGGTTTGCATCGGGACGTGAATCTTATGACAATGGATTTTTTCCATGGCCGTTGTGGATCATGTTCTGGTGGGGCATCGGCCTCGCATACAGTTATGCCAATGCATATATATGCCACAACAAGAGCGCTATCCAGCACGAATATGAAAAATTAAAAAATCAACAATAAACCCTTTAAACAAAAAAATCATGAAACACTTATTGATAGTTATCAGCATGTTCATCGCCGGTACAGCATTGGCACAGACAAAATACGAATCCGGTATGGCCAAAGGCCTGCAGCAATTCAAAGATGCAAAAACAACAGAAGATTTTTTAGCCGCTTCTGCTTTTTTTGAGAGGATCGGCGATGCGGAAAAAGATAAATGGCTGCCTTATTATTATGCAGCGTATACTAATTATCTTACCGGCTGGATCAACCCGAAAGCGGATAAAGATAAAGTATCGGAAAAAAGCAAGGATCTGATCAGTAAAGCAGAAGTGATCGAACCAAACAATTCTGAACTGTTTTGTTTACGGCAGATGGTAGCAACACAACAGATGATGGTTGATGTAATGGCACGTTACGCTACCTATGGTGTTGAAGCAAGCAATGCAGTGGAGAAGGCGATCAAAGCCGATCCCACAAATCCGCGCCCGTATTACCTGAAAGGACAAAACCTGATGAATACACCGGAAGCATATGGCGGCGGTAAAAAAGTTGCGAAAGCTTTATTTGAAAAATCGCTTGAGTTATATAAAACATTTACACCGGCTACTCCTTTTTCTCCGAACTGGGGCAAAGAAGAAACAGAAAAATTATTGGCACAATGTCAGTAATATGTGCATCGCATACAGCAGTGGCGGAAACACCACTGCTATTTTTGTATACTTAACTTTTACCACATGGAAACAGATGATAAAGAACTTTCGCCACAGGAAAGCCTTGCTTTAATAAAGACAATGATCAACAAAACAAAAGATTCTGTTGCGGATGACAGCTTTTATTTTTTATTATGGGGCTGGCTGGTTTTTGTGTGTTGCATTGCAGAGTTTATATTGAAAGTATATTATCAATATCCATATCATTATGTTGTATGGTGGACAATGCCGGCTGCGGGAATTGCTTCGGCAGTATATGGAGCGCGTCAATCAAAACAGAAAAAAGTAACCTCATTTGTAGATGAAGCATTAGGGTTTCTCTGGATGGCGATCGGTTTATCATTTATTACATTGGTTGTTATTAATATCATTAACGGGCAGAACTGGCAAACGGCATTCACTTATTATATCCTCCTGTATGCGATCGGAACATTTATGACCGGCAGCCTGATCCGTTTTAAGCCATTGATCATTGGCGGGCTGATCAATTTTGCATTGGCGATCATTTCCATCAGGTTAAATTACGACAACCAGTTACTGATCGGCAGTGTGGCCATCTTGATCAGCTATATTATTCCGGGCCACCTGTTGCGCATGAAACATCAAAAACAAAAAAACTAATATCATGCTGGAAGAAAAGCAATTAACCGAGAAAGAAAGCCTTGCATTGATCGCATCTATGATCAACAAAGTAAAAAATTCCTGTATCGATTCCGGTATAGGCCCTTTATTCTGGGGTGTAATGATCACCATATGCAGCCTGATAACTTTTGCTGAATCAAATTTTCATTTCAAATTGGGATTTGATATCTGGATACTGTCACTCATCGCATTATTGCCGCAGATCTTTTTTACATGGCGCGCAAAAAAAGAAAAGGTCTTTATAGCGCATGATGAAACCATGATGAATTATGTATGGGGCACATTTACGGTCTGTGTATTTATGCTTTCGTTTTATAACAGCAAAACAGAAACATCCAACAGCATTGCATTGTATATGATGGTATTTGGCATACCAACTTTTATTACCGGCGGCATACGGAATTTTAAACCAATGATACTTGGCGGGCTTGTTTGCTGGATCTGCAGTATTGCGAGTTATTATGTTTCATTTGCAAACGGTATGCTGCTGATGGCATTATCTGCTGTGGCAGCATGGCTGATACCGGGAATTATTTTACGCAGACGCTACCTGAAAATGAAACATGTTTAAAGAACTGGACCCCATATTGCATTCACAGTTGCGCCTGGCAGTAATGAGTTTGCTCATTGCGGTTAAGGAAGCAGAGTTTACGTATATCCGCGAGAAAACCAATGCCACCGCGGGTAACCTGAGTGTACAGGTTCAGAAACTGAAAGAGGCAGGATATATAGAAGTAACCAAACAATTCAAAGATAACTACCCGCAAACTACCTGTAAGATCACAGCACAGGGCATTGAAGCATTTGAAGCGTACGTAAAAGCATTGCAGCAATACCTGCAGGCAGGGCAAGGTTGAGTTTAGTCTGGAGTCAGAAGTCTGGAGACTGAAATTTTAACTTTACTTCAGTCTCTGGACTTCTGACTCCAGACTGAATCATTGCTTACCTTTACATCCATGCAACCCATCGTTACGGTAACCGGCCTTACCAAACAATTCAAAAACATCACTGCCGTTCAGGATCTTTCATTTTCTGTAAATGAAGGAGACGTATATGGGTTTCTCGGGCAAAACGGCGCAGGGAAAAGCACCACGATACGGATGTTGCTGACACTGATCGAACCTACAAACGGCAGCATTGAAATATTCGGCAAAGAATTACATGCGCACCGGAATGAAATTCTATCCGAAATAGGCGCAGTGATTGAAAAGCCGGATGTTTATAAATATTTATCCGCTTACGAAAATTTAAAACTGTTTGCCAGGTTGAGTAATGTAAAAGTTACTGAACAGAAACTGATGGAGCAGTTAGATAAAGTAGGCCTGGCGCATCGTGCAAAAGATACGGTAAAAACATTTTCGCAGGGAATGAAACAACGGTTGGGTATTGCCATAGCATTGGTGCATGATCCACGATTGATCATTCTGGATGAACCAACGAACGGACTCGATCCGCAGGGCATTGCAGATATCAGGAACCTGATCCTTCATTTAAGCAGGGATCTGAAAAAAACGGTGATCGTTTCTTCACATCTGTTGAGCGAAATAGAACAGGTGGCTACCAGGATGCTGATCATCGATAAAGGAAAAAAGATCATTGAAGGGAATGCCGCTGATCTGTTTGATCCCGCCCAAACCATTGTTGAACTGCAGACATTTGATAATGCATATGCCCTGCAGCAACTGCAATTAAGCGGATGGGCGAATCATTTACAAACGCGGAGAGATACGGCTGTATTGATAAAACTTGACCGGCAGTTGATCCCCAAATTACATCGCGACCTGGTTGATATGGATATACAGGTACTTTCCTTACAACCACGTCATTCACTGGAAGATTATTTTTTACAAGTAACCTCGGGCAACCAACATGTGGACACTTATACAAATTGAGTTATTCAAGATCTTCCGCAGGCCAAGAACCTATATTGCTTTTGCAGCGATAACAGGTTTGATCGGCATCATTCAATTTGGTTTGAAACTGGATGGTGATTCGTATGTTGAATTCATGATGCGCGATATCACATCTTCCATTACGGTTGAAGGAAAAGTATTGAACGGGTATCAGGTCTGTTATATCTGTTTACAGGTTTTGCTGGTACATGTTCCGTTGCTGATCGCATTAGTGGCAGCCGATATGATCTCCGGGGAAGCCAATATGGGCACGCTCCGTATCATGCTTACCAAGCCTATCAGCCGCACAAAATTTTTACTTGCAAAATTTACGGCAACGGTTGCATATACACTGATGCTGCTCGTATGGCTCGCCATACTTGCCTTGTTTGTAAACATGATCCTGTTTGGCACCGATGACCTTTTCTTACTAAAATCAGAATACGTTGTTTTATTAAAGAAGGATGATATTTTCTGGCGGTATGTATGGGCATTTGGTTTTGCCGCACTTGCCATGATCACGGTTGCATCGCTTGGTTTTTTGTTTTCATTGTTTGCAGAAAACTCGATCGGCCCGATCGTGGCAACTATGAGCGTGATCATTTTCTTTACGATCCTGAGTACGTTGAATATTCCGGTCTTTAATAAGATCAAACCATTTCTTTTCACTACGCATATGATCGGCTGGAAAGAATTTTTTGATATCAAAGTAAACAGTAACAATGAAGCCATCATCGGCAGTATTCAAAACCCGCAGAAGATCATCAACTCTGCATTGGTATTGCTTTTGCATATTGTGGGATTTGTCGGGGCGTCAATATGGATCTTTAAGAAGAAAGATGTGTTGAGTTAAAAGTTAAAAGTGAATAGTTAAAAGTTAGTTATCCAAAAGAAAATGATTTTATATGCGAAGAAGAATTATATCATTACTGTTAACTATTAACTTTTCACTTTTAACTTATGTAACGCATGCGCAGGATATGACCGCGCTGGTAATGAAAGTAAAAACCAAACTCGATCAGGTAAATGATTATGAAGCCGATGGTAAAATGAAAACAGATGTATCTTTTATCAAGGCGCCGGTCGGAAAAGTAAAAGTGTATTTTAAAAAGCCAAATAAATTCAGGCTGAAAAAGGATGGCGGAATTTCTTTGTTGCCTAAAGGCGGCGTTTCGGTTAACCTCAATTCCGTATTTGCCACATCAGATTTTGTTGCGCTCGCAGCAGGCGAAGCGGTTGTTGACGGAATAAAAACAAAGATCGTAAAACTCTTACCCACCAACGAGAACAGCGAGATCGTTCTCTCAACTGTTTATATCGATGAAACAAACCTGCTGATCAGAAAATCGGTTACAACAACCAAAGAGAACGGGACATATGAAATTGACATGAGTTACGGACAGTTTGCACAATACGGCCTGCCAGATAAAGTGGTATTTAGTTTCAACACCAAAGATTACAAACTGCCAAAAGGCATCACCCTCGAGTTTGATGATAATGAAAAAAAACAAACTGACGCAGAAAAAATAAAAAACAGAAAAGGAAAAGTAGAGATCACCTATACCAATTACGTGATCAATAAAGGAGTTCCTGATGCAGTTTTCAAATAATTTTTCTATCCTTCATTCTCTTCAATCCGCTCATCCACTGCATTCGCGATCATTCGTGCACTCATTTTCTTCAGCGGGTTCTGCCGCATCTCTGCATAACCAAAACGTTTGCGGATAATTTCAATACATTCAAAAACAGATGCAACAAAAGAACTGTTATCGGCTTTGTTCTTGCCGGCAATATCAAAAGCAGTTCCATGATCGGGGCTGGTTCTCACGACCGGCAAACCGGCAGTATAATTCGTTCCTTCGCCAAGCGCCAGTGATTTAAAAGGGATCAGCCCCTGGTCGTGGTACATGGCAAGCACGGCATCAAACCTTTCAAACTGCCCGCGTGCAAAAAATGCATCGGCGCTGTAAGGGCCAAATACCATCATTGTATGTTTGGCTTCTTTGATAGCTGTTTTAATGATCGTTTCTTCTTCCGTGCCGATCAATCCTTCATCGCCGGCATGCGGGTTCAGGCCCAGCACGGCGATCTTTGGTTTATCAATACCAAAATCTTTTTGCAAACTGTTGTATATGATCTTTAGTTTACCAAGGATATTTTCACGGGTAATGTGTTTTGTTATTTCAGAAACAGGCACGTGTTCGGTAACCAGGCCAACACGCATGTTCTCTGCTATCATCAGCATCACAACATCCTGCACATTGAACATTGCTTTGAAATAAGGTGTGTGGCCGCTATAATTAAATTCAGCAGACTGTATGTTTTTTTTATGTATCGGCGCTGTTACCAAACCCTGTATGTGCCCGTCTTTCAGCGCTTGTGTGGCCTGTTGCAGAGAGATCAATGCATATTTGCCGCCAATATCTGTTAACTGCCCGGGTGTGATCGCAACTTCTTCTTCCCAGCAATTCACTAAGTTCACCTGTTTAGGATTTAAACGGTTAAGCTCACGTGTATTGGCATAATTGAGATTGAAATCAGCCAGGCCCTTCCGGTAAAAATTCAGGCTTTTATTACTCGCAAAAACAACCGGCGTACAGATATCCAGCAGGCGGTGATCGGATAATGTTTTTATGATCAGTTCTATACCGATACCATTCAGGTCGCCACAGGTAAATCCGATGATAGGTTTTTGCGTTTCGTTACTCATTTCAATTGTTTGAGTGGTAAAAATAAGAAGATTGAAGCAGGAAACGTCAACAACCCGCTAATGACCTATTTTTGCGCCGATGCAATACACGCTGAAAAAATCGCTCGGACAACATTTTCTGAAAGATGAATCGATCTGTAAAATGATCGTTGCAGCATTGCAGGAAGATCCCTTGGATAAGCTGGTAGAAGTAGGCCCGGGCGGCGGCGCGTTAACCAAATATTTATTGCCACTGAAGAATATCGACTTTAAAGCCGTTGAACTCGATGATGAAAAAGTAGTGTATCTCGAAAAAACATATCCCGCTATCAAAGGAAAGATCATTCACAAAAGCATATTGGATATTGATGCGCCGTTTGACGGATCATTTACCGTAGTGGGTAATTTTCCTTATAATATTTCATCGCAGATATTATTTAAAGTACTCGACTGGAAAGAACAGGTGCCGGTAATGATCGGGATGTTCCAGAAAGAAGTGGCGCAACGCATCGTTTCACAACCGGGCAGTAAAGTGTATGGTATCATAAGTGTGCTGGTGCAGGCATTTTATGAAGTGGAATATTTGTTTGATGTACCACCGGAAAGTTTTGATCCGCCGCCCAAAGTGATGAGTGGGGTGATCCGTTTAAAAAGAAAAACAGAACCTTTGCCGGTGCAAAGCGAAAAACATTTGTCTATCCTGGTAAAAGCAGCCTTTAACCAGCGCCGCAAAATGTTACGCAATGCAGTAAGGGGTATCTTTGATGAAACAGTTTTGAAGGATGAACTGTTCAACAAAAGAGCCGAACAATTAACTATTCACCAATTCGGAGAGCTCACTTTTAAAATGAAATGAACGGCATTAAAAATGAAATGTTTAAAGTGAAACAGATTTGCGTGTATACAATAAAATTCTGCAATAATCAGAGTGACTGTTGAAATAATTCTATTCAGTCCTTGTGGACGGACCTCTTTGGGTTCGGTGACAAGCGAAGCGAAGTCAGTGAAGATGATGCGTAGCACATCTTCGCAGAAGCCAAAGTAGTCCGGTAACAAGGACGAGGCCCAGCGGCCTTGAGCGACCCGGTTTTGCGATCAAAAGTCTTTATCATTTCAAGGTCATTTAGTAAATGTTTTAATAGCAAAAACACGTTAAAAAATAAAATGAAACCAAAGGTTGTCATAACATCCAATACACACTCATATCTTCTGCAAACCCTTGAAGCAAAAGGCTATGAAGTGATATGGAACCCGGCTATTACATACGATGAACTGAGCAGGCTGATCAGTGATGTTACAGGATTAGTGGTAACAACACGGTTGACGGTTGATAAAAACCTGATCGATAAAGCTGCACAACTTAAATGGATAGGGCGTTTGGGAAGTGGTATGGAACTGATCGATACGGTTTATGCCGAATCAAAAAACATACAATGTGTAAGCAGCCCTGAAGGGAACCGCAATGCAGTAGCGGAACATGCGCTTGGCCTGCTGTTGAATTTGATGAACAGGATCAGCAGCAGTAATCTCGAAATAAAAGAAGGCAAATGGATACGCGATGATAACCGTGCAGATGAACTCACCGGTAAAACAGTTGGCATCATCGGTTATGGAAATACGGGTTCTGCATTTGCTAAAATACTTTCATCTTTTGATGTGACTGTTTTGGCAAATGATGTTTATAAAGCCGGGTTTGCGAAAGGATATATAAGAGAAGCGGCGTTAGATCAAATAGTACGGTATGCTGATGTAGTGAGTATGCATTTGCCGCTAACTAATGAAACGCATCATTTTGCCGGTGATGATTTTTTTAATTCAGTGGAACGAAAACCCTATTTCCTGAATACCTGCCGCGGAAAAGTTACAGACACCAAAGCGTTGATCCGCGCATTGAAAAACGGAAAGATAAAAGCAGCAGGCCTGGATGTTCTGGAAAATGAGAAACTAACTACCTATTCTGCTGACGAACAGGACGACCTTAACTGGTTACTTGCACAGCCGAATGTGATCATCACCCCGCATATTGCCGGTTACAGCCAGGAAGCATTTTATTTAATGGCAAAAGTGTTGCTTGACAAGCTCGGTATTAAACCTTAACTGAGGTAGATCAACGTTAAACCGATCGTATCGTAACATGCATGGAAGATAATGCCATACCACATGTTCCCTTTGAATTTATATAACAGTATACTGGTAATAACAGCAAATAATGTTGCATGAATGATACCCGCAAACCCCTGTTGGATATGATATAAACCAAATATAGCGCTGGTGATCGATGCGGAAATTAAAAAACTGTGTTTGTTTCTGCCGAAAAGATTTCCAATCTTTTGCTGAAGAAATCCACGAAACACGATCTCTTCATACCAGCCGCCGATGATCCATGCCATCATCAATATAAAAACATAGTTGAAGATGTGGTGTTTGATAAAATCGAAAGCAGAAATATCTGCATCCTGTATTTTCAAAATATGGGTAAGAAAAGGCTGGATGAGAAAATGATATACGGCGCTCCAGCAAACAGCTATGGCCAATCCAACCGGAATTATCTTCCACGAAAAATCACTGAAGCGAAAACCGATATCGGCAAGGGTTTCATTTTGACGGCGCAAAACCCAGATCATCAACACAACTAAAACCGGGGCATAACTAAAAAAAGGAAGCGGCCAGTAATGTGGAAGAAATACCAGCAATGCAATGGTGGCAATGCTGAGTAATGGTTTTTGCTTTTGTGGCTTTGGCATGTCAATTCTTTTTCACGCCAAAATTTTCAACACTGCGGCCGCTTAAAAGCAATGAAGTTAGCTTGTCCATGTGAAGCGATTTTTCTTTAATAACTACATCGGATATATGAAGGTTGCTTGAATCTTTAAACGACAAAGATGCATGCAGAACCGTATCTATTCCGGAAAAACTGATTGCAGATTTGCCCGAAGCCTCAACAAAAATATTTTTTAAATGATCACCCACGATATCAACGCGTGAGCCGGAAGTTGCAATAATGGATAGGCTATCAGCAGCTGACTCACGGATGGAAAAACTTCCGGTTGCAACAATTATCTTTTTCAGCTCACTGCATGTAAGATATATTGGTAAATTATCGTAATCCCTTTCCTGTGCGGCATCGTTATCAATAAATAATGTATCATTTATAACATGATAACGATAAACATCCGGACGGTCAAAATAAATTGAAACGCTGGAAGCCTGCCCTGGCTTAACATAAATGTGGAAACTTTTATAAGTTGGTCCAGCAGTTGAAAGCGTTTCTTTTACATACGAAAAGGCCGGAAGATTCGTGGTAGTAAACGGGCTGTGTATATGGCCGGAACTGTATTCATTTTTTAATTTCAGATTGCCTGCTGTAAGTGTGCATATGGTCACAAGAATAGCAAGTGCTGCAAAAAGAAAACTTTTTTTCATAAAATGTTTTTATGCTTTGGGCGGATGATTTTCAGACGATCTGAATTGTTCTTTCAGATCATCAAAACTGATATTGAGTAAATGCGCTGTTTTAAAAATTTTCGGAAGTTCATTTTCAAGAAATTCTTTCTTTCTGAAATCCGTTGCTTTTTCTATTCCATCTGTTGCTACAAAAAAGCCAACGCCTCTTTTATTGTTGATGATATTTTTGGCCTGTAAAAATTCATAAGTGCGCATAACCGTATTGGGGTTCACTTCCAGCTGAACGGCCATTTCCCGCACAGAAGGGATCCGTTCATCTTCTTTGAAGCGTTTCAGCAGGATCTGTTCACAAATCAGTTCTGCTATCTGTAAGTATATTGCCTGTTGGTCGTTAAAATCCATCCTGCTTGTATTGATTGTTTAAACCTGTTTTTCTTTCAGCTTATAATAACTGGCCATCCAGAATGATACATAGGCAAAACCCGGAATGAACCAATACATAAAGTAGTACCAGCTTGATGGCAATGAAACAAATCCAGGTAAATCATTACCTGCATCTAACCTGATTCCCTGGTTAAAAAATTTACCGCCAGGCATATTTTTTTCGGGGATCATTGCCTGCATCGAATAAAAATTATAGTAGAAAATTGCACCACCGATCAATAAAATACAGATCGTGGTTTTTACAAAAGCATTTTTCTCAAAACAAAGTGAGCCGAAATGCGAAACGGCAGCTAGCATCAGCGAAAAGATGATGGTGCCTTTGGCTGTTTCACTGAAAAAATTAACGGGATGCGCTACATATTCCGGCAATTCTTCCGGCAATACATGTTCAGGAAATTTATGAAAGTGATTATACCAGTAACACATGATATTATCCGTTACGGAAAACAGAACAAGAAATGTGACTAGAAAAATTATTTGTGTAAATAAAAACCCCAAAGCGAGTTTTTCCGCCTGCGAAGCAGGAATATGCAGGAACTGGATCCCTTTTGCCTTATGCTGAAAAAAGCCATAGAAAGCAGCATTAAAAATGCAGATACTCAACATCAGGCTCCCGATAAAAATAGTCAGGATCGCATCCGGCTGGTACTCCCAGTGTAACATATTTAGAACAGTAATGCCACAGGTAACCAATAATATTCCAAACAGCGAAGCTCCCAACAATAAATAAGTATGTAAGTGTTCTTTGGTAAATTTTTTTACCAGTAATCCAAATCTTTTAAAGCTGAAAAAGTCGTTCATATCAGTTTTGATTGGAAGTGAATAATGATTGCATGATCGGTTTGTTTCCAATGGCCGCATTAAAAAATAATTCTGTATCCATCCGCCCGTAATTTTCCGGGTTCTCATTGATCAATACAGCGGAAGTGCCCAGCAGGTTATTTTCCGAATAAATACTTTCTGCAGCATCCGCTTCATTGTTGAACTGTCTGAAACAGATCTTCTGCAGTATGGTATCGATACCCGCATTCACGATCAGCTCACCGTTTTCTACGATCAGAATATTATCGATCAAAGCATCCAGGTCGCGAACCTGGTGTGTGCTGATGATCACACAACGTTCCTCACTGATCGTTGCAGCCATCATTTTCCTGAATTGCCTTTTCGAAGGAATGTCAAGCCCATTGGTTGGTTCATCTAATATCAGCAGGGCGGTATTGGCAGCGATCCCCAAAGCGATCCATGTTTTTTTCTTTTGACCGTAACTCATTTGTTTCAGGTTGGTAAGCGGTACATCAAAATCTTTCAGCAATGTGAGAAACTGTTGTTTGCTGAAGTTGGGATAGAATGGCGCATAATCATCAGCAAATGCGATCACATCGATATCGGGTGTTTCAATTTCTTCAGGTATCAAAAAGATCTTTTCAAGAAAAGATGGCTGGCGTTTTCCAGGCACATGCCCCATTACTTCTACTTTGCCGGAGCGCGGAAAAACAAGGCCGGCTATTAATTTCAGGAAAGTGGATTTGCCCGCACCGTTCTTTCCCAGCAAACCATATATATGCCCCCTCTCAACCTGAAGCCGCAGGTTTTTGTATAAAAGTTTATTTCGCTTGTAGCCAAAGTCAACATCAATAAACTGGATCATAAACAAGTGTATTAGTGTGATAGTACACTGCAAATATATACTTCCATCCCGTTCCGGCAAATTATTTTCATACTTCGCCTTTATATATGTGTACAGATAAGAAAGATTTTTTATTTTTGACGCCCTGCAACGCTGCAATCAAATGTGGCGTTGTATTTTTTTTGACTCTTTTAAACCGGAAGACTATGAGTGACGCTACTATGTATGTTACAAAAGAGACATTTGACAGGCTGCGCGACGAATTACATAAGATGAAAGCCATCGACAGGCCCGCTTCTTCAAGGGCCATTGCGGAAGCGCGCGAAAAAGGCGACCTGAAAGAAAATGCAGAATACGATGCCGCCAAAGAAGCGCAGGGAATGCTTGAGGCAAAGATCAAACAACTGGAAGGTGCTATCGCCAACGCCAAGATCGTTGATACCAACTCGATCGATACAAGCAAGGTTACTATTTTAACCAAGGTGACCATCACCAATATGGCCACAAAAAAGACCGTTACTTACCAGATCGTTGGAGAAAAAGAAGCGGATCTGAAACTGGGAAAAATATCAGCCGGCTCACCCATCGGCAAAGGATTGATGGGCAAAACCAAGGGTGAAGTTGCCGAGATACAGGCGCCGAATGGGGTGATGAAATTTAGAGTGGATGAGATAACGGTGTAAGAATTTTGGAATTTTGGAATTGGGAAATTTTGAAATTGATTTGAGCGTCAACTATGTTGACGCTTTCTTTTTTGCGGTTAGCTTAAAATTCCCCAATTTCCCGATTCCAAATTTCCCAATCCCCATGACCATCTTTTCCAGAATCATCGCCGGCGAAATTCCTTCTTATAAAATTGCAGAGAATGAAAAGTTCTTTGCGTTCCTGGATATTTTTCCATTAGTGAAAGGGCATGTGCTGGTAGTGCCTAAAATTGAAACGGATAAATTCTTTGATGTACCGGACAATTATCTGAGCGAACTGCTTGTATTTGCCAAACCTATTGCACATGCCATCGAAAGGTCATTCCCCTGTAATCGTTGCGGTGTAAGCGTTGTAGGGTTAGAAGTGCCGCATGCACATCTTCATTTGATCCCGATTAATAGTGCGGATGACCTGAATTTTAACCGCCCGAAATTGAAGTTATCTGCGGAAGAATTGAAGGAAGTGCAGGAGAAAATATTGGTTGAGTTAGAAGACTGAAGTCTGAAGACTGGAGTTTGAATTACTCCAGTCTCCAGACTTCTAACTCCAGACTATTTTTTTATTCTTCCCGGATTTTTAGAAACAAACTCATCCCACCCTTTTAATCCTTTCGAAACTTTTCCGATGATTGATGTTGTTTGATAGTGATGGCAGAGTGCAACAGCCAAGGCATCCGTTGCATCAAAATATTGCGGCTTTTCTTCAATGCTCAGAACACGCTGGAGCATTTTCCAAACCTGATCCTTGTCTGCATTGCCGTTTCCGGTGATGGATTGTTTAACTTTTTTTGGTGAATACTCTGTTACCAGAATTTTTGCCTGCATAGCGGCTGCGATCGCAACGCCTTGCGCACGGCCGAGTTTGAGCATACTTTGTACATTCTTTCCAAAGAACGGCGCTTCAATGGCAAATGTTGATGGCTGGTATAGTTTGATCAGATCGCAAACTTTTGTGTGTATCATGTCAAGCCGCGCATAAATATCTTTTTCTTTCGTCAGTTTTA
>JABDAP010000066.1:0-13276 GCA_013289065.1 Bacteroidota bacterium
AATATGGAGGAGGGCTTGATGATGATGCCATTAAAGATGTGGCGAAAGTTGTTCAGATGGGAGACAAAGAAATGAATGTACGCGATGTAGCGGCAGCCGATTTCAATTATTTTATTCCACGCAATGGCGATTCTGTTTTTTTTGAAAAAATATTACCACGCTTTTCCAATCGCGTGGTACTCACCGGTGCGGTTTACAGGCCGGGCAATTATGAATTAACGGATCATCTTACCTTATCATCACTGATCAAAAAAGCGGATGGCTTAAAAGAAGATGCTTTTTTAAACAGAGGAATTATCACAAGAAGAAGAACAGATTATACAAGAGAGCAGATCTCATTCAATTTAGGCGAAGTAATATCCGGCAAGCAGCCAGATATCGTGTTGCTGAAAGAAGATTCTGTGATCGTTTATTCAAAAGATAACCTGCTGGATATACCAACCGTAACCGTTGCAGGAAATGTACGGATGCCGAATACTTTCCAGTTCAGGCAGGGTATGTCGCTGGAAGATGTGATCCTGATGGCCGGTGGTTTTACCAATGATGCAGCCAATCATAAAGTAGAAATATCAAGGCTGGAAAGAAACAAAGCGGATACGCTTGCCAACAAACTGATCGACCTTATTACATCGGATGTTGATTCGAGCCTGCTCAACCAAAGCAGTAAAACACTTTTACAGCCGCTTGATTATGTATTTGTACCCAGGTTATTGAATTACCGGAACCTTGGCACTGTAAAGATCAGGGGCGAGGTATTATATGCAGGAGATTACGCTTTGGAAAAAAGAAATGAAACCGTACAGGAAGTGATCAAACGTTCAGGCGGCATCTCTCCTTTTGCATCGATGAATGATGTGCAGGTATTCAGGAAAGGGTTACGCGTAGGCACCACACTTTTGGCAGATGGCACAGCAGAGCAGGAAAGATTTTTATTGCAGCCCGATGACAGTATTTACATTCCGAGAAACGAACCCTTTGTAGAAGTAAAAGGCGCTGTATTCAATCCGCAGATATTGAGTTATGAGCCGGGAAGTTTCCTGTCGTATATTTCAAAAGTGGGTGGTACAAAGGATAGCGGTAATTTAAGAAAAGCATATATCGTTTATAGCAACGGGATCAGTTCTAAAATACATCATTTTTTATTTTTCAGGATCTACCCGAAAGTGTTGCCAGGCAGTAAGATCATTGTTCCGGAAAGATCAGGTGAGGGAAGAAAAGGAATTTCAATTATTGAGCTGGCTACGCTTACAGGATCGTTGTCTGCGTTGGTTGGCCTGATCAGTATCCTTAAAAATTAATACCACGGCCCGATCAATTCAAAACATTCTTATCGAAACAAAACAGGAGTTAATTATTTCATGCAACCAGATACAGATTTGACCAACACAAACCCGCATACTGAAGAAGAAGTTTTTACTTTCCGGAAACTGGCCGGGATATGGGTTGATAATACTCTTTATGCCTTTCGGTTCTGGCGTTTGATCATCCTTGCAGGCATTATCGGCGCATCGCTCGGGCTGGCAGCATCATGGATACCTATCTTGCTGTCGCCGGCCCATTTCTGTTTCCATTTATATTTTTCTGCATACACAGCCAGGTTAACTTTTGTTGTGGAAGAATCTAAACCGGGCGGAGGTGCATCTATGGCATCGGCATTGGCCGGCCAGTTTGGTTTTGATTTAAGCAGCCTGTCGGGTACCAACGGCATTCTTGCCGGCGATAATGTACTGGAACTTTTAAAGAGCCATTCGCTTATTAAAAAAACATTGCTTACTGCTTATAAAGATTCAGGTTCCGAATCCCTGGCTGATGTGTATGCAGAAAAATATAAATGGAAACAGAAATGGGCCGGCGACAGCAAGATAGGTAAGCAGGTAAATTTTCCTGTTGATCAAAAAACGTTTTCAAGGCTGGAAGACAGCTTGCTGCAGGTGATCACAACCAGGATTGTAGAAGTTGAATTGTCAATTGCAAAGCCCGATAAGAAACTTGGTTTTTTTGAATTACAGTTAACTACCCGCGATGAAAGATTAAGCGATCTGATGTGTGAGCGTTTATTAAAAATTGCTACTGATTTTTATGTAGATACCAAAACAAGGCGGCTCAGCAACAATGTTGCGCGTTTGCAGAGAAGGGCCGACAGCCTGGGAATATTATTAGATAAGAGAACTTATTCCGCTGCAGAAACGAACCAGCTTTTATTAGACGCTAACCCCGCTTATTCAGGGCCAACAGTAAATGCGGAGATCAGCACCAGGAATAAATATATTGAAGGTGTTGTTTATTCCGAGATCATTAAAAACCTGGAAGCCAGCAAAACCGCGCTTGTACAGGAAACGCCCACAGTTCAGATAGTAGATTATCCTGAATTGCCGTTAAAAGAAAATCAGCTTCACTGGTATTTTGCTGCTTTGATCGGAGCCATAACCGGTATCGTGTTAACCACGCTGTTCTTTGCATCGCGGCGAAGAAAATAATTCTCTTAAAGGCGATAGGCAAGAGAAATCTTTGCATTAAAATTCAGCACATCATAGCCATTCCTGAAATAGCCCAGGTCGGGGAAAATATACCATTCATAATTCAATGAACGGATCAAAGACATTTGTGATGAGAGCAGGAATTTTTTAAACTGCCAGTCAACATGTGCAGTCGTAGAAAGATCAATCCAATGCCTTGTAAAATCATTGGCTGCTGCAGATGCAACAAACGTGTTATAATAAAAATCATTATTGTGCACAACCCTTTCAAACAGCAATCCCACTTTGATAAAATTTTTAACCCAGCTGATATTGGCCATCTGGCTGTTACTGCCGGGCCCGATGCCCGCGCCGATTACCTGCCCGTTATTCGTGTAACCTTGCCGAACATACGTATGCGTGTACCAGCTGCTGGCAGATTGTATCAGATCGGCAGTAGGTAATTGCATCTGTGTAAATTCAGAGGCAAACTCGATATAGGCATTTCTTTTTGTTGGAAATAATTTCCGGAATCCTGCCACATAGGCTCTCGGGTAACCTGTTTCATTTGCAAGGTTGATCAATGTGGGAGATTTATCGCTCCTGCCATACTCGATATACAATTCTGCTTTTTCTCCCGGCATTGCATAGCGGATAAACAGGGACCCCAATGCGGCTTTTTTATTATTTTTTTCTGCGCTTGATTTAATGATTCCCTCCAGTGGAAAAATATCAGCGATGCCGGAAATATCAGATGTGTAGAGATAAGCTGCTTTGGTAAAACCAAGGAACAATCCCTTTATCCATTTGGGTTGCCAGCTGAGAACCATTCCGGCAATATATCGCGACGCTTCTTTTTTGGGAATATAAATTAATTGATTAGTGCTATCATACCGGTTCCTGTCAGGTGGCAATATTCCCGAAGATGACAATGAGCCGCCAATGATCTGTCCTTCGAAAGAACCAATATTTGTTTGAATGGGTTTTACCGTATTTACGGTGAAATGAATAAAGCCCGGCGCATTATTACTCATCACCAATGCATTTCTTGTTCCGGGCCCCCACCATAAATTTTCCGTGGATACGCCAACGGAAACAGCGCCGGTGTTGTAACGGATACTGGACTGCCCAGGAAAAAAATGCGTGTATGGTTTGGTACCGAACATTTCAGGAATATCAGATTTGTTTAGCCATTGATAATAATGCTCCCAGATAATATCATAATGTTCATGCGGAAAAGTTTCAAATGCAGTGTTCTGTGCATACACAAATTCCGGTTTTACCTGAAAAGAAAAGTGGCCAACTGATGCATATATGCCGCCGGAAACCAATGTTTGCAGGCCTCTTGCGGGTATCATCCCATCATCGTTCCAGCCATATGGATGATGGCTGTTGTATTGCTGCGTAATGGTCAATGGCGAATATTGGATCTGTAAAAGGGATCCTGCTCCGGATTTTTTTTGATCATTCCAATGCAAAACAGAATCTGTCAGCTGATAGTTTTCAATAAAGGAGCGGTTCGTTAAAGAGGATTGAATAGAGAGTTTACCTAATAACTGGCTTCTTCTTATATAGTCATCAATTCCATCGGCCAGAAAAGAAGTGCTTTGCGCATAATTATCCGCACATAAAAAAAACAGAACAATAATGATCAGTACTCTGTTAAACCGCGATGATTTTTTTTTGATCTGATTCATCTCTCTATAAAAAATATTGAATACTTAACCTGCTATGCAGGTTAAAACGGTTAACACCCTGTTGCCATGCATACTGGCTGCTGTTGATAAACTGGAACAGGCCTGAAAGAACCATGTTCTTATACTTGTATTGAGGTAAAATTCCAATACTCAGATCGATCCATTTATATGGATGGTACAGTGGATCACGCTCAACACGTTCAAATAAAACGCCTAATTGTTTCCATCCTTTTACCCAGGTAGCGGTAGCAGTTTGAACATTGCAACCAAGACCCGCACCTGCGCCAAGGATTTGATTTTCGCTTGTATATCCCTGTTTTAACTGACTATGTACATACCAGTTCCCCGCATCCCGTACAAGGTAATCAGGACTTTGACTCATCTGAGTCATCTCAAATCCCAGATCGAGATGATCATTTTGTTTTAATTCGAGTATTTTTTTGAAGCCAATTATATAGGCAGCAGAATGTGTTGGCGACATCACGTAGTCGCGTATATTTTGGCCATAATCATTATAACCGTATTCGATATAGAACTCCATTTGTGTTTTAGGCAACACCCAACGGAGAAAAAAAGAAGCCAGCTGATCTGTATGCATAGTATCATCAGACTGGGCATTTTGTTTTTGAAAGGGCTTTACCAGAACAGGTATATACTGACTAAGTAGGGAGCTTCCGGAAAGAATAATATCCTGTTTGTATCTCTGCAAAGCCCTTGTCATTCCCAAAAAAAGGCCAGGAACCCATTTCGGATGATAAGTAACTACAAAGGCACTTAAATAACGTGAACCTCCGGTTAAAAAAGCAGTTTTAAGGTTGTAGTTTTCATATGGCTCAGTGTTATTGGATGTCAGTTTTGCACCAATGAGCTGCCATTCAAAACTACCAATGCCTGATTTGACCGGTTTTTTGCTGCTGAAAAAACCATGTAAAAAACCAGGTGCGTTATTGCTCATCAGCAGTGAGCTATGTATTCCCGGCCCCCACCAAAGATTCTCTGTTGATAATCCCGCTGAAACAGCGCCAACTGTTAATCTGATGCTTGATTGGCCCAGGAAGACCTTACTGTATGATCCTATTGGATTGGTGCCGTATTCATTGGTGGTTTCATAAGAAGGGTTTGCAGCATAGACAAGTTCAGGTTGCAATTGCAATTCCAATGGGCCAATAGAAGCGTATAATCCTGCACTTACAAGAGTTTGGTAACCTTTCGCGGCAATCATTGCTCCATCATTCCAACCGTATGGATGGTGGGTATTATATTGTTGGATTAAAGTGACAGGTAATACAGTTAACTGTCCATACTTCCCCCAAACATAAGATGATGGCTGATCACCCAGCTCGGCACTATCAATAAATGAATAGATGGATCGGCCCGGTATTTTTGCGCTGCTAGCAAGTGGCCTGACAGTAAAGGAAACTAAAGAGTCGAGTTTCCCTGTTAACTGAATTGATCGCATGGCTTCGTCTAATAAAGAGCCAACCGGTATGGTCTGGGCCGTAGATACCAGATGAAAAATCAATAAAAAAGATCCGAAAAGAATTTTTTTTGCGAAAAAAAATTTGCGAAGGCAGGTTATCAACTAAAAGATTTTTACCGGTTAAAAATAGAGCTTTTTCTCTGCAAATAACCACTTATTAAAAATTACTTAAATCAGATGGATTATATTATTTTATTAACCTGAATTGAATTCGGTTTAATGGGTTTCCCTTTATATTGCAGCGAATTCAAAGCTTTTATAAACTGATTTATATTATCACTAAAAGAGGCTTATTTAGAAAGAATGGCTGATTATTAACCCATGTTAACTTTTTTTTAATACATTTGGAACTCATTAGGCTATCCCAAAAACTGTGATGTAACGAAAAAAAGTAATTCCATTATTTATGCTGGTCATTGCTGTAATAGTATTCGTTATCTCTTTATTGGGAACTATGATTTGTATAAGGTCGGTAATTGCGGTCGCCCGCGAAAAACACCTTTTTGATGAACCATCTGAGGAGCGAAAAATTCATATTTACAAAACACCTAACCTTGGAGGTGTGGGCATGTATTGTGCTTTTCTTTTTGCTGCAGCCCTTGTAATTCCAACCAACCTGGTTCCATATTTCAACAGTTTTGTTGCTGCGAGTTTGATCATCTTTGCCATCGGCTTAAAAGATGACCTGGTTGGCTTAGGCCCGACAAAAAAATTTCTGGCACAAATCGCTGCTGCCGGTATCATCGCTTTTTTAGGAGATATACGGTTTACCAGTTTTCATGGGCTTTTCGGAGTAGGAGAGATCAGCTATCCATTAAGTATCCTGATAACAGTATTGATAAATATTTTTATTTACAACGCGCTTAACCTGATAGATGGGATCGATGGCCTGGCCGGATGCCTGGGATTACTGGCAAGCATGACGTATGCTGTTTGTTTTTACCTGACGGGCAATTGGGGTGATTGCATGTTAGCGATAGCTTTTTCCGGCACTTTGATCGGCTTCTTATACTATAATATCTCGCCGGCAAAAACATTCATGGGAGATACGGGTTCTTTATTTATCGGCTTTATGTTATCAATCTTTTGTGTTCGTTTTGTAGAACAAAACAGGTTAAGTACGAGTTTATTTAAGGCTGCACCTGCTATTGCTTTATCTATTATTATCATTCCTGTCGTTGATACGGTACGTGTATTTATGTTCCGCATTATAAGAGGCCGTTCTCCATTTGTTGCAGACAGTAACCATTTGCATCACCGTTTTATCAATATGGGCTTTACGCATATGCAAACGACTTTGATACTGCTGGGGACAAGCGGATTATTTATTGCGGCAGCTTTATTACTCCAGGGAATCGGAAATGCCCAACTGATCAGTTTTCTTATATTCCTTGCTATCATGATCAATTTTTTCTTTTGGAACCTATCGAGAAAGGAAAAGAAGCAGGCAGATGTTTTGCCTATACAGGAAAATGGCCTCAACCTGGAAAAAAACAAGGAAGTAACGGGAAGTAATTGAGGAACTATCACTACTGTACTGCTTTACCGGTACATTTCTGTTAAGCCACGCCGATGGAGAAATGTTTTGCTCCTAGAAAGTACGTTTAGGAAGGCCTTTAAATGTTGTTTCAACCATCCTTGATGAAGAGAAGACAACCAGCCATGCGGTAAGAAAAATAATTTTAAGGTCAAGGAGAAAGCTTCTGTTTTTCTGGTACCATATCTCAAGCTCGCCTTTATAAGGAAGAATAAAATTCTCATAAAAGAATCTCGGTTCCATTCCCGACTTATCTATAATGGTTTCTTCATCACGAAATACGAGTGAGCCAATGCCGGTAATACCGGGAGGTGTATGATAGATAACTGCTTTTACTTCATCTGAATATTGGTTGAAACTTTGTGGCATTAATGGGCGTGCTCCTACGATACTCATTGTTCCGTTAAGCACATTGATGATCTGTGGCAATTCATTGATCTTTGATTTACGCAGGAATTTTCCCATTGGTAAAACCCGTGAATCATTCTTGATCGTTACATCACCTGTTCCCAGGCTGGGGCTGTTCTTAAGCATGGTTGCGAATTTCCAGATCGGGAAGAGTTGGTTGTTCAATCCTACCCTGTTCTGCAAATAAAATATCTCTCCTTCTCCGGTTAATTTAAGAATGATCATGATCGGTATGAAAACCGGCATGCAAATGATCAATGCTACCAAAGCAACCACAACGTCAAAGATCCTTTTGATCAATCTATACATTTGCCTTAGGTTTTTCGAAAGCTTTCTCAAAAGATTCTTTTCCTGATTCAAAAAAAGCTTTGTACCATCCCAGGGTCAGTTTCAATCCATCTTTCCAGTTTATTTTGGGTTCGAACTGTAACATGTTTTTTGCTTTGGTAATATCCGGGCATCGCCTGGCTACAGAACCGGGATAAGTTGGGGCATTTTCATATTCGCCTTTATACCCGAAAAAATTTCCTGCTTCCCTGATCAGCTCTTCGATAGTGATCTCATCCATTGTACCTATGTGAAATATTTCTCCATTCGATCTTTCATTTTCCATTGCCAATACAGTTCCTTCCACTGCATCCGTTATATAACAGAAAGACCTTGTTTGGTCATGACCGTATACTAAAAAAGGAGTTTCGTTGGCAAGGAAACGCTGGGCGAGATGCGGTATCACGTGTTTAAAGCCCATCCGTGGCCCAAATACATTGTGGTATCTTACTATTGTACATTCAAAACCACATTTGCGCGAATAGTTCAGAAACCCTGATTCGCCAAGCATTTTGGTTACAGCATATGTAAATCTTGGGTGTCCGATATCTTCTATAGTTAACGGTATTGTTTCCGGAGTAGGTACTTTATACCCGAAAGCATCAATGGTTCCTGCATAGCACTCACTTGTGGAAGTAAACAATACCTTTTTTACAAAAGATGCTTTTAACCATTCCAGCGTATTATAAATAAGCGCCGTGTTGATACGGATGATCTCATGTGGAATTTCTAATGTATTGTTTACGCCAACTACGGAGGCAAGCATGTATACATAATCGTAATCTTTCTCCAGTTGATCGTAGGTAGCGGGGACAGTAAAATCTCCCTCAATCATTGAAATGGCGGGATTTTCCAGCAGTTTGATGAGGTATTCATCTTTTTTGCCTCTTGAGAAATTATCAGCTACAGTAATCGTATAATCTCTGTTCTCCGAAAGGAATTTTGTAATGTTAAGCCCGATAAATCCTGCTCCACCGAGCAGTAACACTTTCTTTTTTTCCATATTTTTTATTTAATATCTCCCCTTCCTACCACACGGACTCTGTGTTTTCCTGACAGCAAATAAATTTCTTCTTTTGTTAAAAGGCCTATCGTATCCAATATAAAAGCTGCGTCCAGTTCAAGTAATTGATTCATTAATTTTTGATTCTTCTTATATTCAACATGCCCTGTTGAAATGATAACCACATCCCATTTTCCCGGAAAAAAAGCATTCAAGTCCTGTTCTATGTTCATTTGCTTTTCTTCCCAATAACTAACGTAAGGATCATGCATTGTAATAGCAGTTGTTTCCCTGTTGATATAATTATAAAGATACTCAACAGGAGAATACCTTGTATCACCAACATTGCTCCGGTAAGACACGCCAAGCATAAGTATTTTCTTATCCCTGAGTGTACCGTTGAATTCTTTTTTCAGAAATTCAAAAGCATACAGCGGCATTTTATCATTGATAGTAACGCCCGTTTCGCTTTGGGCAAGGCGTTCATTGCTTTCAAATATATTTTGTCTGGCCCATGATGCCAGCAGCGGATCTTTCGTTAAACAATATCCGCCAACACCGATACCTGGATACATCAGATTATTATGTGTCGGGCGCATTCTTATAGAATCAACCACTTCATAAAGATTTACGCCTGCTTCTTCTGCAAACCTTGACCATTCAACCATAAATCCAATGTTCATAGCGCGATAAGAATTCTCCAGCACTTTTGCCATTTCCGTGGCGTTGGTACTTCCCAATCTGGTAAGCGGGTATTTTTCTGTACTGATGATGGTGCGCAAAAAAGTTTCTGTTGCAATGGCACTTCTGTCATCTATTCCTGAATAAACCCTGTAAAAATTCTGTATTGAATCTATATAATCCGGCCCTGGCATTACCCTTTCATAGGAATGTCCTAGTGTGTATGTGCCTGTTGTGAGGCCGCGCTTTGCTAAACATTCTTCGAGGATCGGTTTTACAATTTTTTGACAGGTTCCCGGCGGCACGGTTGTTTCCACAACAATGGATACATCCTCCCGGCAATGGTTGCCGATGGTTTCGATGGCTTTTTTAAAATTCTTCAGGCTTACATCATAACCTTCCAGATCCATTTCGAAATTTGATTTTTTGTCTACATCGAGATTAATATCTACAATGATAACATCTGCTTTACTGTAACAGTATGGATCAAAAGTTGCAATAAAATTTTTTTTCTCTTTTGTTTTTTTAAAGAACAGATCAATCTTGGGATCAGAAGAGATAACAGGAAATACACCCTCATTGATACTTTGTATCTTCCAGTAAGAACCCGGCGAAGCAAGTTCAACACCTATCACAGCATATTCTTCAGTAAGCGCGTTGGCGCAAACCAAAGCCATTACGGACCCTACAAAACCCAGCCCCTGCACCACAACAACTTTTTTGCCGGCATTCATTTCAAGAAAACTGTCTATTCTTTCTTTATCATCAAGTACTTCAGGTAGCATTGATCTTTTACCTGTAAAGGGATTTACCGAATAAGCAACATTCTGCATTTTTATATCATTTTTTTTATAAAGGCAAGTGCCTGACCGGGTTGCCAGTTCAAATCTTTTACTGCTTTGTTATCATCAAATGTTAATTCACTTGTTAGTTTGTCGAGCCGCAGTGAATTGACCGGCATATCTTTTTTCAGCAAACGCTCAAACACATTTCCAATTCCCGCAAAGAAACGTATAACGGAATAAGAAATTGAAAATTTAATTTTCTTGCCTGTTCTTTCTTCAAATGCAGATTCGATTTCTGAGAAGGACGGATGGTATCTGTCGGTAAGATGATAGGTACCTTCTTTCCTGCTATCTATAAAACAAACCAGGTCGGCCACATCCTGCGCCAGCACAATACTTTTTTTTGCAAAGTTGTTCTTTATCCGCAAATACCTGGATCTGGCAATTGCTGTTTTCATTTCTCCCAGGTTACCAGGCGGATCAAAGCCGGCAATCAGCGGCAGCCGCAGAATGAGCAGTGCAATTCCTTTTTGCTTACACCAGTTACTGAGAAGTTTTTCTGAATCCAGTTTTGCTTTCCCGTATGGCGTAGCCGGGGTTGCGGGAAAGTCTTCGTTTATCATAACACCGCTGTCTAACCCATACACTGCTACAGAACTGATAAAAATGACCTGTGCCGGCAGAATGCTTAGTTTTTCCAAAGCAGATACCAGGTGATAGGTCATAAGATAGTTAGCATTATATTGTTCTTCTTTTTGTTTTTTTGTTTTAGGAAAAACATGTGCTTTGCCGGCTACGTGTATCACTTTTTCATACAGTACATCTTGTATCTCAGGTATGGTAACTGCCAGGTCGGCAAAAGTATGCCGGTGGCTGTTATCCTTATTTCTCCCGATAGTGTAAACGGTATATCCGCCGGAAGAAAGTTTTTGAAAAATATACTTTCCTAAAAAACCGCTGGCTCCTGTAAGTAAACAGTTCATTGATTTCAAATAATTAGCCGGCAGTTTATTCTGCGGGTTTCACTACAAACTGGATCAACCTTTTGACCACTCTTACCAGCATAAGATAAAAGGGTGGATGCAGTTCGTTTTTCTTCCATGCTTTCAGTATCTCGATATTTCCTTTTACAATATTGGCAATGCTTTTGTTAGTGGCTCCGCCCAGCCGCATCTTCACCATGATCCTATTGATGTATTTCGATTTGAAATTGTATTTTTTAAAAATGCGCAGCATGAATTCATAATCGCTTGTAAGTTTGAATTTCAGTTCAAACAGGCCCGCCTCATCATATACTCTTCTGCGAAGAAACAAGGCAGGATGCGGCGGAACATTACCATTTTCAAAAAACCGTTGATAGTATGGCCGTGATACCCAATTGCGTACGATCCTGTCTGTATCACTGCTCTTAACGTACAGCAGATCGCCATAGAGTATATCAAGTTCATTGTCTTCCCCGAATTCTTTCATCACATCCGCCAACACCCTGTCATCGTAATAAAGATCATCGGAATTAAGTATTCCTATCACATCGCCTGTCGCCATTTGTATTCCTTTATTCATCGCATCGTAAATGCCCTTGTCTTTTTCTGATACGATGATGCCAGTCCTACCGGGATTGGCTTTTATCAGAGCAAGTGTCGCATCTGTTGATGCGCCATCAATAATGATATGTTCAATATCTGCATATTGCTGGCTGTTTACAGAATCAATGGCGCATCTGATAGTGGCCTCGTTATTAAATACGACCGTAATGATAGAGATTTTCATAATAATTTACGATCAGGCATCGGTTTGTATATACACAATGGACTGCGTTAGCCGGTTCAATAAAGACCTGATACGCATTTTAAGCGAGCCGCGCCGGTGATTAAGCGATACATAATTTTTTATTCCGGTACGGCCATAATATTTTTCCACGTTTTGAAGGTAGGCAACATACAGCTTTTTTTTGTTGAAGCCCATATAGAAAAGATGCGGCCCCGAATTGGTTTCCCAGGTATTTGGAGCGATACGCTTAAGGTCGGAGAAATGAAAAGCCACAACCTGCTTTTTGCCAACATAAAAATCATTTCCCTTTACTGATAAATGGTACTGGCCAAGCGACCAGGGTGCAAGGTTGATACCAGGATTAGCCGATATACCTACCTGATTGAATAATCGTGGCCACTCATCAAGGTATAGCTGGTCGTTAAAGAAGGCAGATCTTGTTTCAACGGGCTCCTTACTCCATGCATCGCAATCTTGTTTCCATTTTTGTAAACAGGCAAGCCCGTCACAATCGTTTCTGAATCCATTGATGCCTACATTGAATGATCCGTAATACCCCATGATCATCTCAAGCAGTGGTGTAACCTTATGCGGTGTGATAAAAATGGACGAGCTGCCCATTTCGGTATACAGGTCTTCTACGGGGCCGAAGAAATAAATATCGGCATCGAGGTAAAATAAAATATCGATTGCCGGATATTTTTCGAGAACATACATACAAAATCCTGCTGTTAACGAAAAATACAATTCTTTTTTGGTAGCATATTTTGTTTCGTCAACATCATAGCGGTGCATATAATCCTGCAATGAGATTACCTGAATATTCGGGTAATCAGCCAATTGCTTTTCCACTTCTGTATCCAGGGCAAGTACGATAAAAGTAAAGCTGCTGCAGTGCGCAGTAATAGACTCGTAGAGTGCCATCCCACGCGGACTGAAGTTGATATCAAAATAAGTGCAAAAGTAACGCCTCATAAATACCTTTTTGAGTGGCTTGAGAGAGGGAAGGATTGATCGGGAACGCAGAAATCAATAGCAGGTTAAAAGGAATTCATGATCTTACAAACGTATTCAATATCTTTTTCGGTGTGAAAATAAGATATAGGTAAACTGAGGGTGGTTGCATGAATGG
>JABDAP010000066.1:13286-13715 GCA_013289065.1 Bacteroidota bacterium
TAAAAGAAATTCTTTTAATTCATCCCTTCTTTCAAGGCGGATATTGTAGATATGGTATACATCATAAAAATCAGGATCTACTACCGGCTTAATAAATGTATCATCAAGTAACGTATGATAAACGGATGCAAGTTTTCTCTTGTGTTCATTAATCTTATCGAGTGAACGTAGTTTGGTTGAAAGGAATGCAGCCTGCACCTCATCCAATCTTGAATTATAGCCAACAATTTCATTGTAGTACTTACGGTTACTTCCATAGTTGCGCAGCGTGCGAAGTGAGTCGTTAAGTGCATCACTATCGGTTGTAATAGCGCCCGCATCGCCAAGCGCTCCCAGGTTTTTGGTGGGATAAAAACTAAATGCGCCTGTATCGCCAAATGTTCCGGCAAGTTTTCCTTTATATCTGGCGCCGTGTGCCTGCGCACAGTC
>JABDAP010000066.1:13725-15096 GCA_013289065.1 Bacteroidota bacterium
CACAGTCTTCGATGATTTTAATACCATGTGTTGCCGCTAATTCAACAATGCCCTCCATGTTGCAGCATTTTCCATACAAGTGTACAAGAATGATGGCACTCGTATTGACATTTATTTTTTCTGCGATCTTTGTTGCCTCCAGGTTATAGGTGGCAGGATCCGGTTCTACCAGGATGGGCTTAAATCCTAACTGCACCACAGAAAGAATGGTAGCGATGTAGGTATTGGAAGGCACAATTACTTCCGACCCTTTGGGCAGATCCATGGCATGTAGTGACAAAGTAATTGCATCCAGGCCCGACGCCACTCCGATACAATGGCGCGATCCGCAATATCTGGCAAAATCTTCCTCAAAGGATCTTACTTTCTTGCCCAGAATGAACCAGCCGGATTCCAGTACTTCTTCAAAATCCGCAATGAACTGTTTATTAAAAGACTCATTCAATCTTGATAAGTCTTCATACTTAATCTGGTAACTATTGGTAGGGCTCATATATATAATCATTTGAATCAAAATATTCGGAAGCAAATACCATCAATATGGCGTCGCTCGTAAAATTGGTCATTTTATGCCAGTCCTGCGGCTCCAGTAACATACATTTTGACGGGTTGTCAAGAATAAATGCTTCCAATGGCGAGCCATCTGAATTACTGTTCCAGATCTGGCAACTACCCTGTATGCATACGGCTCCCTGTATCGTTTTTTTGTGACGATGGCCGCCACGTTCGCTACTATCAACACCGTATATAAAAAATATGCGTTTGATCTCGAAAGGAAGTATTTTTTCGATGATCGTCAGGTTGCCTCTGTTATCTGAAAATGTTTTAAGATCAATGATTCTTGCCATAGCGTAATAATTTAAATTGGTTGCATGCTGCTATTTCCAGCGGGTATTCCGATGGCGTGACGGGCACCGGATACCAGTGGTTTCTGGATGATCACAAGCAGCGAAAATATCCAAAACTCCACGCTGTTCCAAAGACAACCGGAAGTAAGGCAAATAAGCAAAAAAAACAGGTTGATCACAGACAGTTTTAACTGGTAATTATCTCGCTTGTCACGCAGGTTCGCAAAAGATTTATATACAGAACGGAATGCAAATACAATAAAAACGGAAAATCCTATGATGCCTGTTGCCATTAATACTTCAAGTATGATATTGTGCGGATAAAAATCACTTACCCGTTCCACGAATCTGTCGCCAATAATAGGTGAACTAAGGAATTGTGACCAGGCGGACTGAAGTTGGTTGGCCCTGCTTGCGTCGGAAGGGTCACTGGATTCACTGATACTCGATAGCCGATTGAACAAAGCAAAGTTTTCGACTGTGAGGAGGTTACCGAAAAAATACAGGAAGATGCCTGCACTTA
>JABDAP010000067.1:0-14102 GCA_013289065.1 Bacteroidota bacterium
GATCGTTCCCAGGCTCCATACAACACCCATTCCCATTACGAGCAAACTCATCAGTGTGGTACTGAATGAACGGAAGAAAAGGAACATGATCACAACAAGCAATATCAATGAGCCTGTTAAAAAAATATTCATTTCATCTTTGATGCGGTTGCTGATGGTTGTTCTGATAAAAGGCAAGCCGCTTGTATAAACCGTTGCATTCGTTTTCTTTTCAAACACATGTATCTGTTCAACGATCGCATTGATCATTCCTGTGCGGTTCTTACTGTTGATCGTGTCTTTGTTCACGCTTACCAAAAGAAGGTAACCATGTGATTCCGGGTTATATAAAAATCTGCGATAGAAAGGAAGGTTCTCAAAAACAGTGCGCTCACTATCCAATGAATTTTGTGATGTAAAAGGATAATGAAAAATGCGTTCTGGAACGAGGCGGTGATTAACACTGTCATTTTTTAAGTTAAGCGCTTCAGGAATACTCCATATTTCAGTAACACCGGAAACTTTTTTTAACTGTTTGCCGAGTTCGCCCACTTCATTAAAAAAAGAAGGCGTATAAAATTTATCTGTTGCCATACCGATCACCATGGTATTATTATCCGCACCAAATTTTTTGAGGAATGCCTGGTAATCGCTGTACTTAATATTATCTGTAGGAAGCGCTCTTGTAAAATCATAACTGAGCTGAACCTTTGAAGCCTTCCATCCCATAAAAGCGGTGGCAGCAAATAATATGATCAATAATATTAACCTGTTCTGTAAAATGAATCTGCCTGCTTTATACCACATGTATTACGTTATTGTCTGATAGATTAATTACTACAAAGAAAGCAATAAAATCGCGACAATAAAATACGCGTGATTAAACGCGGCTTCACAGTATTAACACCGAGTTTTATTGCGGAAGAATAAAACGTTTCTTTTTACGCTTATTTTTAATTGTCCACTATCCAAAAGCAGGTAAAATATGTTTTTGTAGAGTGGTTCCCCTCCTATGAAAACGAACAGGTATACATATCTGTTACTGCTTATGTGCGTGTGCCCCTGTGTTTCAGTTATTGCTCAGGGTGTTTGCGCAAGCAGTGCTTTAGCGCCTGTATTTAAACAGACTTTTGGAACAAGCCCTTCTTCCACCACAAAAACAACCGTTCCCACAGGATTTATTACCAACTATGCTTTCAACGGTTCTTCATCATTGGCGGATGGACAATATATGGTAACGCCGCTGGTGCAGAATTCGCAAAAAAACGATTGGGCAATCGGGGGTGATCATACCGGTGATGTAAATGGAAACATGTTCCTGGTAAATGCCGGAACGGGGGCTTCTCTTTTTTTCAGGCAGCAGGTAGATAATCTTTGCCCCGGTTCTACCTATAGTTTTTCTGCGTGGCTCGCTAATGTAAACACGCTTACGGTTACACAACCGATCTGTGGTTCGGGGTATGTTTATCCGAATGTAACTTTTTATATCAAGGATATTTTTGGCACCGTTCTTCAATCATTCAATACGGGCAATCTTCCGTACACTGCCGACAGGACTGTGCCGCCGAACTGGCTCCAGTATGGTTTTCAATTTACATTACCTGCGGGAACTACTTCGCTTGTGCTGGAGATGGCAGATTTTTATGGCGGCCTTCCGCAATGCGGAAACGACCTGGCGATCGACGATATCATGTTCTCTGCATGTACACCGCAGGCGAGTATCACGATCAATACAGCGAGCACTATTTGTGCGGGTTCGAATACCACGATCAGTTCATCGCTTATGAACAGTCCGTTTACATCACCCGCCTATCAATGGCAAAAAAGTACGGATGGCGGAACTACCTGGAACAATGTGGGAACGCCCGGAACAAGTGCCACTGCATTTTCTTTAAATAATGTGAGTGTTTCTGATGGCGCGCAATACAGGGTATTGGTTGGCCCGGATGTGTCGAGCCTTTCAAGCAATACCTGTGTTTCTGCATCCAATACCATAACGCTAACGGTGAATGCATTGCCATCAGTTGCGATCGGGAGCAACAGTCCTGTTTGCATCGGCAGTACTATCAACCTTGCTGGCAATGCATCAGGAGGATCCTCGCCGTATAGTTACAGCTGGAGCGGCCCATCATCGTTCACATCAACGCAATCCAATCCATCCATACCAAATGCAACGCTTATAGGAAATTCGGGTTCATATACCCTTACGGTTACTGATGCAAATGGCTGCAGCGCTTTTTCATCAACAAGTGTTGCCATGGCTATTCCGCCAAATACAGCAAATGCGGGGGCTGATCAAACGATCTGTTCCACAAGTAATAGTGTAACGCTGAATGCCAATGCGGCTGTTATCGGTTCGGGGGCATGGACACAATCAAGCGGGCCGTCAACGGCTGTTTTTACCAATGCTTTACAGAATAATACTTCGGTGAGCGGGTTGGTTGCGGGCAGTTATCAATTTGTGTGGACCATCTCAAACAGTACGTGTGCGAGTTCTTTGGATAATGTTTTGATCAATGTAGATCCTGTTACAGCTGCCGGTACACTTACAGGCAATGCCACTGTTTGTGCAACATCCAACAGCGGAAATATTTCTCTTGCAGGAAATACGGGGAATATTATTCAATGGGAATCATCAACTGATAACGGCACTTCGTGGACGATCATTCCCGGAACAAGTGTATCGTACACTTATAACAATATCTCATCAACCACTTTGTTCCGTGTATTGGTTCAGAGTGGTGTTTGTGTTGCGCAGTATTCGAATATGGTTACGATCAATGTTGATCTGCAAACAGCTGCCGGTACACTTTCCGGCAATGCAACTGTTTGTGCAGCATCCAACAGCGGAAATATTTCTCTGGCTGGAAATACAGGAAACATTATTCAATGGGAATCATCGACTGATAATGGTGTTTCATGGGCGATCATTCCGGGAACAAGTACATCATACACTTATAACAATATCTCATCAACTACTTTGTTCCGTGTATTGGTTCAGAGCGGTGTTTGTGTGGCGCAGTATTCTAATATTATTACGATCAATATTGATCAGACAACCGTTCCTGGTTTGCTTTCCGGCAATGCAACTGTTTGTGCAGCATCCAACAGCGGAAATATTTCTTTAGCTGGAAATACGGGAAACATTATTCAATGGGAATCATCAACTGATAATGGTGTTTCATGGTCGATCATTCCGACAACTAATGCAGTCTATGCTTACAACAATGTTTCATCAACCACTTTGTTCCGTGTATTGGTTCAGAGCGGTGTTTGTGTTGCGCAGTATTCGAATATGGTTACGATCAATGTTGATCTGCAAACAGCTGCCGGTACACTTTCCGGTAATGCAACTGTTTGTGCAGCATCCAACAGCGGGAATATTTCTCTTGCTGGAAATACAGGGAATATTATTCAATGGGAATCATCAACTGATAATGGTGTTTCATGGACGATCATTACTACAACTAATGCAGTTTATACTTACAACAATGTTTCATCAACCACTTTATTTCGTGTATTAGTGCAGAGTGGTATTTGTGTTGCGCAGTATTCGAATATGGTTACTATCAATGTTGATCTGCAAACAGCTGCCGGTACACTTTCCGGCAATGCCAGTGTTTGTGCATCAGCCAACAGCGGAAATATTTCGCTGGCAGGAAATACGGGGAATATTATCCACTGGGAATCTTCGACCGATAATGGCACTTCGTGGACAATCATTCCGACAACTAATGCAGTTTATACTTATAACAATATCTCATCAACTACTTTTTTCCGTGTATTGGTTCAAAGTGGTGTTTGTGTTGCGCAGTATTCGAATATGGTTACGATCAATGTTGATCTGCAAACAGCTGCCGGTACACTTTCCGGTAATGCAACTGTTTGTGCAGCATCCAACAGCGGGAATATTTCTCTTGCTGGAAATACAGGGAATATTATTCAATGGGAATCATCAACTGATAATGGTGTTTCATGGACGATCATTACTACAACTAATGCAGTTTATACTTACAACAATGTTTCATCAACCACTTTATTTCGTGTATTAGTGCAGAGTGGTATTTGTGTTGCGCAGTATTCGAATATGGTTACGATCAATGTTGATCTGCAAACAGCTGCCGGTACACTTTCCGGTAATGCAACTGTTTGTGCAGCATCCAACAGCGGAAATATTTCTCTGGTTGGAAATACGGGGAACATTATTCAGTGGGAATCATCAACTGATAATGGCGTTTCATGGTCAATCATTCCGGGAACAAGTGTATCGCACACTTATAACAATATCTCATCAACCACTTTGTTCCGTGTATTGGTTCAGAGCGGTGTTTGTGTTGCGCAGTATTCTAATATTGTTACGATCAATGTTGACCAAGCAACTGTTCCTGGTTTGCTTTCCGGCAATGCCACTGTTTGTGCAGCATCCAACAGCGGAAATATTTCTTTAGCTGGAAATACGGGAAACATTATTCAATGGGAATCATCAACTGATAATGGTGTTTCATGGTCGATCATTCCGACAACTAATGCAGTTTATACTTACAACAATGTTTCATCAACCACTTTGTTCCGCGTATTAGTACAGAGCGGTATTTGTGTTGCGCAGTATTCGAATATGGTTACGATCAATGTTGATCTGCAAACAGCTGCCGGAACACTTTCCGGCAATGCAACTGTTTGTGCAACATCCAACAGCGGAAATATTTCTCTTGCAGGAAATACGGGGAATATTATTCAATGGGAATCATCAACTGATAATGGCGTTTCATGGACGATCATCCCGGGAACAATTGCATCGCACACTTATAATAATATCTCATCAACCACTTTGTTCCGTGTATTAGTGCAGAGCGGTGTTTGTGTGGCGCAGTATTCGAATATGGTTACGATCAATGTTGATCAACAAACTTCTGCCGGAACACTTTCCGGCAATGCCACTGTTTGTGCAGCATCCAACAGCGGAAATATTTCTCTGGCTGGAAATACAGGGAATATTATTCATTGGGAATCTTCGACCGATAATGGTGTTTCATGGACATCCATGTTACTTACAGTCGCTCAATATCCGTATCACGATCTTTCCGTAAACACTGTTTACAAAGTTCTCTTACAAAACGGAGTTTGTAGTTCTCTTTATTCAAACCCCGTTACTGTTTCTGTAAAGAATGCTGTAACAACCGCCAATGCAGGGCCCGATCAAATTCTTTGTAATGCCAATACAGTTTTATTATCAGCAAATATTCCATCGGAAGGAAATGGCGTATGGTCTTTGTTATCGGGGCCGCCGGCTTCATTTACAAATAATGCAGCCAATAATATAACTATTAATGGATTGCGGGCCGGTACTTATCAATTCAGCTGGCGTATTTCAAATAATGTTTGTCCTGATTCAAGAGATACGGTTTCTGTCATTGTTAATCCCCCCATCAGCAATATAACCGATACCGTTCAGCAAACAGTTTGTAAAGGCCAAACCGTTTTGGTAAACGCGCAATTGGCTGCAGGGGGCATTTATCAATACCTATGGGAAAAAAGTTATGACCGTGTTTCTTGGACAACTATCAGCGGCGCTACGGGCATGAATTATTCTTTTATAGCTGATACAAATGTTTTTGTGCGGAGACAGGTTATTTCATTGCCGTGTACATCTGTAAGCGGGGTCTCTTTTATCAAAGTGCAACAGGCGTTAACAAACAATATCATTACAGGCAACCAGACTATCTGCAGCGGGTCGTTGATGAAAGATATTATTGGCAGCCACCCTATCGGTGGGGACGGAAATTATTTTTACCGGTGGGAGCAAAGTATCGACAGCGGCGCAACCTGGAATATTGTAAACAATGCAACCGGCACCTCTTTAACAGTTAGTGCACCGATGGCACAAACTACTTTATTCCGCCGCATAGCAACAACTGTTTTATGTGATGGCCCGCTTTCGGCTACGAGCAATGTGGTTACTGTGTATGTCGGTTCTTCTGCTTCTGTTAGTGTACAGTATAAGGGAGGTGTGTATTGTGCATTGAACAGCAATATTGATTTTATGCCTTCTGTGGCAAATGCAGATTCTATCCGCTGGAATTTTGGAGATGGAACCATTGTAACAGCAACCACGCAAAAGATCTCTCACATATATACAAACGCAGGAACTTATTTACCAACGCTTCAGCTCATCAATAAAAATACCGGTTGTGTATTTCCTGTGATGCTGGCCGATACCATCCGCATCAGTGATATAAAAACAGGTTTTAAATTATCGACCATTTACAACTGCGGGCAAACTATTTTCCATTTCACAGATACGAGCGAGTCATATTTTCCGGTTGATAAAAGAATATGGACCATCAATCAAAATACGCAGGATGGCGGAAAAGATGTGCAGCAATCATACACTACTCCGGGTGATCATCAAACAGGTTTATTGATCCGCGATATCTATGGCTGCAGCAATTCGCTCGATGCAAAATTTACTGTGCAGGTTTATACTTATCCGCAGGCCGACATTGATGCAATTGGTTTGGCATGCATGAATAGTTTGCTGGAACTAAAATCTGTTGTTAATTCTGCTGATTCACTCAAGGCACGTCTCTGGAATTTAGGCAATGGCAGCATCGCCACCGATTCTGTGGTACAGGTTTCGTATTTCAGCGACGGAAAATATATCGTTAAACTAACTGTTGGCACTATTAACAGTTGTTATGATTCTGTGATCAAAGAGATCAATATTCATCCCGTACCAAAGCTCAGCATTGCATCCAGCCAAACGGTTTGCAAAGGCGATTCACTCACGCTCGTGGCCGGCGGGGCAAGCAATTATATCTGGAAGGACCAGGATAATAATATCATCTGTAACAATTGCATCACTGCAAAAATTTTACCGCAAAGCAATATGCAATACAAAGTGATCGGCTATTCAGAATATGGATGCAGTGAAACCGCTGCCACCAATGTTCGTTTGATACAGCCTTTCAAACTTTCACTAAAAACATCCGACAGTATTTGTGTGGGCAGCAGTAAACTGTTAACCGCTAGCGGCGCCTCAATATATCAATGGCTGCCGGATGCGGGCCTCAGCAATTACAATATTGCATCACCATATGCATCGCCCGTTACCACCACAACCTATCATGTAATTGGCAAAGACAGTTACAATTGTTTCGCTGATACCGCTGCCATAAAAATAACCGTAGGTATACCAACACCTTTTTCTGTTGGAAAAGACACCACTGTTATATCCGGCGAGCCGGTGCAGCTACAGGCCGTTTCTTCGATGCAGAATATCATTAAATGGCAATGGCGGGGTAATGCGACCTTCTCCTGCCTCAGCTGCCCATCGCCAACAGCCAAAATAATTATGGATGAATGTTTGAGCTGCACCGCTACCAATGTGTATGGATGTGTGAGTACCGATACTGTTTGCATTACCACTTTCTGTTCGGGGTCGGAAGTATTTATTCCGAATGCTTTTTCTCCGGATGGCGATGGCATCAACGATATATTATTTGTACAGGGAAAAGGAATTAAGCTCGTTAAAAGCTTCCGCATATTCAGCCGCTGGGGTGAACTGGTTTTTGAGAAAACAAATTTTTCGCCAGGCGACAAATCAAGCGGATGGGATGGAAGGGTGCGCGGCAAACTGGCAACACCCGATGTATTTGTTTATATGTGTGAAGTTGTTTGCGAGAGGGGGATACCCGCAATGTTTAAAGGAAATGTAGCGATCATAAAATAAAAAATTATGCAGAAAAAGTTACTACTATTCGTATTGATCACGTTTTGTGTTTGTGCAGATTTGTTTGCACAGGATTTTACTTTCTCTCAGTTCTATGAACAGCCGTTGCTTCGCAACCCTGCACTGGCTGGGCTTTTCACGGGCGACCTGCGTGTATCGATGGCATACCGCGATCAGTGGGGAAGCGTTACCGTTCCGTTCCGCACCACTTCATTGAGTATTGAACATAAGATACCGATTGGCGATAGCCATGATGTTGTTACTATCGGTTCGCAGATGAGTATGGATGCTGCAGGCGATATCCGTTTGAAGCGTACACAGTTTTTACCCGCCGTCAATTTTCATAAATCACTCAATGAAGAACGCGATACGTATCTGTCGCTTGCATTCATGGGTGGCCCGGTATCAAGCCAGTTTGATGCATCGCAATTAAAGCTTGGCGACCAGTTTGTTGGTGGCAGTTATGATCCGGGCAACAGTACATCGCAGCCGATCACCAACAGCAGTTATTCTTACTGGGATCTGAGTACAGGGCTTTGTTTCAGCACAGTATTCGAAAACAATACAAAATTTTATATAGCAGCAGGGCTTGCTCATTTTACCAAACCAACTATCCGTTCGTTAACTACTACCACTGCAGAATTTCTTGCGCCGAAGCTGAGCCTGAATGTTGGCGCCAATGCACCTATCGGAGATAAAGGGCATTTTATTTCGTTTGTTGATTATTATTCGCAGAATGGAAATCACCAGTTGCTTGGCGGTATGTTATTCGGATTGGATGTGAGTGAATACGACCCCGAAGAAGGATCCGCCGCATTTTATCTCGGCACATTCATGCGCTGGAACGATGCGGTGATACCGGTTGTGAAATTAGATTTCAATCACATGAGCCTCGGTGTGAGTTATGATGTAAATATTTCGAAACTGAGAACCGTATCAAACTGGCGCGGCGGTCTCGAGCTTACACTTGCATATAAAGGGTTTTTAAAGATCCGTAACTCAACACTTGACAGGATCCGGTGTGTGCGGTTTTAATTTTTCAATCCGCAGTTTTACCCTTTGCGCCTTCGCTCCCTGGCGCCTTTGCGTGAAAAAATCAGGCAATCTCACTTATACATTCTTTGCTTTTTTGCGTGAAACCGATTTGTTGTACATTTCAGTTCTAACTTATTATCATGCAACAGATCAGTTCAGGCACAATCAGGCAACTTAGTTTTTATGTGATATTGATATCGCTTGGCGTGCTGCTGTTCATGCAGCTGTCATCGTTTTTACCTTCACTGCTAGGCGCTGTTACGTTGTATATCCTGATGGAAAAACCGATGATCTGGCTCATCACTAAAAAACGCTGGAACAAAGGGCTGGCCGCAACTTTCTTAATGCTTGCCTCTTTTGTTGTTGTATTGCTGCCCGTAATGCTGTTCATCAATATCCTGTATGCTAAAATAGATTTTGCCATCCTGCATTCAAATGAAGTGGTGGCGGGATTAAAAGTGTTTGTTGAAAAGATCGAGCACGATTATAATATTACACTACTCAGCAATGCCAATATTGAAAATGCAGGATCGGCTATTGCGCAAATGCTGCCGAAGATACTTGGCGCTACTTTCAATTCGCTGATCGTTATTATTATCATGTATTTTATTTTATATTTTTTACTGGTCAATATCCGCGAAATGGAAGCATGGCTGTACAGGCATGTGCCGCTAAAAAATGAAAATGTAAAACTTGTTGGCGGAGAAATTAGCAAGCTGGTCTTTGCAAATGCATTGGGTATTCCCGTTACAGCCATACTGCAGGGCATTATCGGCGTAGTTGGATATTATTTTTTAGGCGTAACGGATCTTCCTTTCTGGTTCGTGGTTACCTGCGTAACAGCCATGGTTCCGATGATCGGTTCGGCTTTGGCATATATCTCTATTGCGATATTATTTTTTGCACAGGGGCATACCACCAAAGGAATATTGATGCTGGTATATGGCGCGGCCGTAATGAATGTGCTTGACAGTGTTTTCAGAATTTCTATTCAGAAAAGAATTGGTAATACACATCCATTGATCACCACATTTGGCGTGATCGTTGGCGTTAGCCTGTTTGGTTTTATCGGATTGATATTCGGGCCGATATTGATCTCGCTATTTATTTTACTGATCAGAATTTATCTGAATGAGTTTTCAAAGGAGAAGAGTGAATAGATCATAGTCCATGCACCATGGTCTATTGACTATGGACTATCCACTACCTCACATCACAAACCAATACGCCAATAACTGGCAGCCGATCCCGACAAAAAGCCCCGTATAAATTTCTGTATTCGTATGATCGCTTACTAAAAAGCGGCTGGTACATACGGCGCCGGCGATCAATGCAGCTACGCTCATAGATACCCCGAGCGGCATTTGATAATACATCGCAAATAAAATAATTGCTGCCAATGCACCACCCACACCCATTGCATGCAGGCTGATCTTAAAATAATTATTCAGTATCAATCCAAAAACAGTGGCAACGAATATGCCCATGTAAAAGAATTTCAACACAGCCGGCTGATCGGTAAAGTTGCGGCTGAGATAATACATCCACCAATAAAAGAACATGGTGATGATGTATGGTGCGATACGTTCTTTTTGTGTCCTTAAAAAAATGCTTTCGCTGAATTTCAACCGCCATAAAAGAAATACCGCAAACGCCGGGAAAAAAGCAGTGAGCCAGAATATACTGAACATGCGGAGTTTCAGCTGGTAGTCTGTGATACCCGCAAACTCATACGGCACCTGGTATACAAGGAATATGAACACATAGGTTGGAATGAACAAAGGATGGAAAACATACGATACAATTTTAGCGAGCATCGTTACAATAAAAGAAGGTTTTGTATTTACCGGTTCTGTTGTTTGTTCCATCTTATTTTTTTCTGCGCCCCTGCGCCTTTGCGTGAAAAAAATTTGCACGCAAAGGCGCGGAAGCGCGGTTTATAGTTCTTTTCTTAGACGCGCCACCGGCACGTTCAATTGTTCGCGGTATTTGGCAACGGTTCTGCGTGCAATATTATATCCTTTTTCCTGGAGCATATCTGTAAGCAGTTCGTCGCTTAAAGGTTTGCGTTTATCTTCTGCCTCGATCATATCGCTCAATATCTTTTTTACTTCACGGGTGCTTACCTCTTCGCCGCTATCTGTACTTAACGATTCACTGAAAAAGAATTTCAACCGGTAGGTTCCGAATTCTGTTTGCACAAATTTACTGTTGGCCACACGGCTTACTGTAGAAATATCGAGGCCGGTTAATTCTGCAATATCTTTTAAGATCATCGGCCTCATCGTGGTTTCATCGCCGGTAAGAAAAAATTCCTGCTGGTGCTTCATGATCGCGCTCATGGTTCCAACAAGTGTATCCTGTCTTTGTTTGATCATATCAATGAACCATTTCGCCGAATCTATTTTTTGTTTGATGAACAGTACCGCTTCTTTCTGCCGTTTATCTTTTTTGCTACCTTTATCATAATCTTTCAGCATGTCCTTATATCCTTCGCTGATGCGGAGATCGGGTGCATTCTTTGCATTGAGTGTGAGTTCGAGTTTTCCATTGTTGTTGATCACAAAAAAATCCGGAACGATATAATTCTCCGCCTTATTTACCTCGCCGATATTACCACCCGGTTTGGGGTTGAGCCTGATGATCTGGTTCATCACTTCTTTGATCTGCTCATCAGTAAGGTTTAAACTGCGCTGGATCTTCTCGTAATGTTTCTTGGTAAACTCATCAAAATATTTGGTCAAAATCTGTACGGCGATCGCTACACTTTTTCCTTCGTTCAGTTTTCTTTTCAATTGCAGCAGCAAACATTCACGCAGGTCGCGCGCACAAATACCCGGCGGATCAAACTGCTGTATCTGGTTAACCAGCGTTTCAATTTCTTTTTCATCCACTACAAGCCCTTGTCTGAATGCAAGGTCATCTGCAATAGACGACAGTTCTCTTCTCAAATATCCATCATCATCCAAACTTCCTACGATCTGTTCGGCGATCTTATAATTGCGTTCATCCAGTTCGAGCATGCCGAGTTGGTTAAGCAGCATCTCATGAAAACTGGTTTCCACTTTTATCGGGATCACTTTCTGATCATCCATTTCAGGATAATTATCATCCTTCATTTTATAATCGGCGATCTCACCATCATCGTCTGTAACATATTCACTGATGTCAACATTGCCATAATCTTCTTCGCTGCCATCCAGGTCGGCATCATTATCTGAGGCATTATCAAACTCATCCTGGATATCATCGCCGTATTCATCCTCATGCCCTTCTTCATCCATTTCAAGCGCAGGGTTTTCCTCCAGTTCTTCTTTGATCCGTTCTTCCAGGTTGGCCGTAGGTACCTGCAACAGTTTCATTAACTGGATCTGCTGGGGAGACAGTTTTTGTAATAACTTCTGCTGAAATGATTGACTAAGTGACATAGTTAAGTTAGAACTTAGAAGTACGAGGTACGAAATACAAAGAAAAAACTTCGTACTTCATACTTCGTAGATCGTACCTATAATAATTGCCGTAAATTTACACACAAAAGAAAGCAACCCGGCCGTGAAACGAATTTGTTTGTTTGTGAATTTATTGCTAATAACCGCTGCGGGCCATGCCCAGGCTGCCCCGCCGCAATTGGCCGACAAACAGAAACGGATCGACAGTTTGAAAAATATCCCTATCAGGCTAGTGCCACCGGATTATTACAGTAATAACCTCGGTTTTTTTTTGTAAGAAAGAATTGCAGGTAGAGAAGCTTACCAAAGTGCCTTTCCGTTTCAGATTGGGAAGCCTGGATTATGTAGATAAACTGGAAGGAAAAAATAGTAAGCAACCGCCGGCCCCGTCACCAAAAAACTAAGGAGGCTGATTTTCGGCTATGGCTATCAGCTTTTAAAGGCTGTTGATTAATTTCCTACGCAAATGGAAGAAAACATTCCTACTAATGCCATTGTATTTATGCATGCTGCATTTGTGCCTTCAATACTTTATTAATGGCTGCTGCCATCCTCTCTCCTTTTTCTTTGATCTGTTCTTCGCTCCACAACAAACTGATGGCAGTGGAGATACAACGGCTCATGATCGCATCGCTTGCCGTGAATTTTGTTTCATTCAGTTTCAGCAATGCCGATCTTTGATCGGAGCTGATATTATGCAGTGTGGCCGCCTGTTTCAGGTGATCCCATTTACTCAGGTAATGCCAGTTATTTACATACCAGTAAAAATTTCCCGGTAAAATTCCCTGCTCTTTCATTTCAGCCACGAATGCTTTGGTTAGTTCTTCTGTTGGAAGGAACCAGCTCACAAAACTGCAACTGTCAACACCGCCTTCAGGCACCTCGCGAAAACTTACTTCAGGTATTTTTTCGAGATGAGCGCGTAATGCATCATAATTTTTTTTCTGCATGTCGAGGAACGTATCAACCTTTCTGATCTGCGCCAATCCAACAGCAGCATGTAATTCACTGATGCGATAATTGTAACCGATGAACGGATGAAGGTCTGCTCCGCGGTCAACACCTTTGTGGTCGTGGCCATGATCGGTGTATGCATCCGCTTTGGTATAAGTATCTTCCGTGTTTGTCATTACAACACCACCTTCCGCGCAAGTGATCGTCTTTACAAAATCAAAAGAAAAAGTTCCGGCATCGCCGATCGTTCCCAATGATCTTCCTTTATACGATGCGCCGATACTCTGACAGGCATCTTCCAGCAGGATCAGTTTGTGTTCTGTGCAGATCTGTTTTAACGCATCAAGGTCAGCCATGCTTCCGCACATATGAACCGGCATGATACATTTTGTTTTGGGTGTGATCGCTGTGCGAACCGCTGCGGGATCGAGTGTGAGCGTTTCATCAATATCCACTAAAACCGGTATGGCGCCAACACTCAATACTGCTTCAAAACTTGCCACAAAAGTGAAAGTCGGCATAATTACTTCATCGCCAAAACCAATACCCAATGCGGCCATCGCCGTAGTTAATGCAGAAGTGCCGCTCGAAGTAAGCTGCGCATATTTACACCCGAATCTTTTGATAATGGCCTGTTCTAATTCTTTTGCTTTCCAGATCCCTTTACGCGGGCCATCAAAACCATAGCGCATCAGGATGCCTGTTTCGAGAACATCGTTTATTTCTTTTTTTTCTTCTTCGCCGAATAATTCGTAACCGGGCATGGGACAAGAATTAAAAATTAAAAAAATTTCTAAAAGCGAAGATATGAAAGAATCATTTGCAACTTTAGCAGAGTCTGGAGTTAGAAGTCTGGAGACTGGAGTTCTTTTCTTAAAAAAGAATCCTAACAACAACTCCAGTCTCCTAACTCCAGTCTCCAGACTTATCTTTGCCCCATGAATCCTGTTCTCTTC
>JABDAP010000067.1:14112-14533 GCA_013289065.1 Bacteroidota bacterium
GTCTGGAGACTGGAGTTAGGAGACTGGAGTTGTTGTTAGGATTCTTTTTTAAGAAAAGAACTCCAGTCTCCAGACTTATCTTTGCCCCATGAATCCTGTTCTCTTCTACTGTTACGATGCCTATTGCGGCTGGTGCTACGGCTTCAGCCCCGTGATAAAGAAGCTCGTTGATAGCCATCCTTCTTTGCAGGTGGAGGTTTTATCCGGCGGGATGATCATTGCTGAAAAGCCGGTTCCTATTTCGGCCACGGCGGGTTATATATTGAAAGCATATCCAACGGTTGAAGAATATACAGGTATCAAATTCGGAGCGGATTATTTATGGCATATCAATAATCCTGAACTAAGCGACTGGTTCCCCGATTCAGAAAAACCGGCAATAGCGCTTTGCATTTTTAAAGAATTCTATCCCGACAGGCAG
>JABDAP010000068.1 GCA_013289065.1 Bacteroidota bacterium
ACGGGCTGATCGGCAAAAGATTATTTTTCGCGAATGATTACGACCTCGTTATACTTGACATCAACCTGCCCGGGCTCAATGGCTACGAGCTTTGCAGGATCATCCGTGAACATAACCAGCATGTGCCTGTGATCATGCTGACTGCGATGAATACGACGGATGATAAAGTGGAAGGTTTTGATTCGGGCACCGATGATTATCTGATCAAGCCATTTGAATTTAAAGAACTGCTTGTCCGCATCAGGGCATTACTGAAAAGATCGATGAACCAGCAATTACCCACAGGAAATATTCTGAAAGTAGGCGATCTGGAAATGAACCTCGACAGCAAAGAAGTAAAACGGGATAACCGGAAAATATCACTCACTGCCAAAGAATTTCAATTGCTGGAATATTTGATGCGGAACAGGAACAGGGTAGTTTCAAGAGCGGATATTGCCGTAAGTGTGTGGGATATCGATTTTGATACCAAAACAAATGTGATCGATGTATATGTAAACTATCTGCGCAACAAAGTTGACAAACAGTTCAGCATAAAACTGATCCATACACAGGTTGGTATGGGTTATATTTTAAAAGAATCCTGATATGAAGATCAGATCAAGAATAACACTCCTGTTCACTGTTGTGGTAACTTCGATACTGCTGATCGTTTGTTCTTCCATTTATTATTTTTCGGGGCTCAACCGCCAGAAAGATTTCAGGAAAAGATTACACAACCGCGCACTCACCACTGTGGGCCTGCTGGTAAAGGTAGAAGGCATAGACAGCAATATGCTCCGCAGGATAGACGAGACAAGTGTGATCACGATAAAAAACAAAAGCGTTGTTGTGTATAATGACCGTGAGCAGGAAGTATATTCTTATGAAGATACCGGCATCACACCATTCACGGTAAACAGTTCTGTACTGGACAAAGCAAGAAGAGCAGGTGAACTTTATATAAAAGATAACGAAAGGGAAGCAGTAGTGCTTGACTATCCCGCCAAACAAAAACATTATACCGTTGTAGCTGCAGCATATGATAAAGACGGGCTGGAAAAACTTTCGCAGCTGTTGTCTATTCTGTTGATCAGTTTTTTCTCCGGTACGCTGATCACATTTATTACGGGGCTGATCTTTTCTTCAGGTGTTGTATCGCCCATCAAAAAGGTTAGCAGTGAGGTAAAAGAAATTTCATCGCAGAATTTATCACGCAGGATACAGGTAAACGAACCCAAAGATGAACTGGATGAATTGTCGGCCACTTTTAACGACCTGCTTACGCGGCTGCAGGAATCATTTGAAATTCAACGGAGGTTTATTGCCAATGCATCGCATGAATTATCAACGCCGCTAACTTCTATATCGAGCCAGTTGGAGATCACATTACAGAATGAAAGAAATGCGGATGAATACAGATCGGTTATTTCTTCCGTATATGAAGATGTACGGAACCTGAACCAACTCACACGAAGCCTCCTCGAAATAGCCAAAGCCAGCGGAACATCGGATGGGGTTGAGTTAACACTGGTTCGGATAGATGAATTGTTAATGCGCCTGCCCGCTGAACTTAGAAAGATCGATATGGCGTATACCGTTAATATGCATTTTGAAACCTTTCCGGATAGCGAGGACAAGCTGCTCGTATTCGGCAACGCTGATCTTTTATACAGCGCTATAAAAAATATCGTACTTAATGCCTGCAAGTTTGCGGATGACCATACGGCAAACATCTCGCTTAATTTTTTAGCGGATCATTTACTGGTGATCGTAAAAAATACAGGGCCGGTGATCGCAGAAGAAGACAGGCAGTTTATCTTTCAGCCATTCTATCGAGGCGCAACATCTGTTGATACCAATGGTTTTGGGCTGGGATTATCGCTCGCATCACGCATTATCAAATTACACAAAGGAAAGATAGAGCTGAGTTCCACTGATACCGAAGGCACTGTTTTTTCCATTCACCTCTCTGTTGCGAGGATGTTTCATAATATTTAATTAATGCCCTGTTCTGAAAACTCAGCGCCTCTGCGTCTCCGCGGTTATTTTTTTTCACTGCAGAGGCGCGGAGGCGCAGAGTTTGTTTGTTAAAAAATATCCTGCATTAACTATTCTAATCACATTCTAATACCTGTCTAATTCGCTGTTAATAGCAGCACCCTAAGTTTGTTAAAACAAAGGGAATGGCTGATTTTACAAACATCATGATCCTCGCGGAAGATATCGGCACTTCGCTGATCGCTGCCGAAAAAGCATCAGAGTTATGTGAAACAGCTGAAACAACTATTTATCTGGTAAAGGTTTTACAGAAAGAATCCCTGTTCACAAAACTTTCAGCAAAATTCAGCGGAAGAAAAAATGTGCCTGTACGGAAAAGAAGGTTAGCTGAAAAAAAGGAATTGAGCGCACTGAAAAAAAAGATGCTTACCCACACAGGCTTTCACAGGATCGTTTGTAACGTACTGATCGTAAAAAATGCTAAAAAGAATTTACAAAAATATTTTACAGATAAGAACATACACCTGCTGATCCTTGCCGGTAACGATACAACAGCCAACAGCCATCTTTCCAAACAGGATATTTATGGCAACCTGTCTGAACAAATGGATATACCTGTATTGGCCGTATTCAATGATAGCGACAGGCACATCACTAAATCGATCTTATTAAGATCCATCCTGCTTCCGGTATCAGGTGCGGTTCCTGAAAAAAAGATACAGGCAACGTTGAGTATAGCGAGAAAACTGGGGGCCCAGATCCATATCGTAACTGTGCTGAATGATAATAAAACAGAGATGAAACAACAGGTGGATGCATTTTATTTTACCTATAAAATGCTTTGTGAATATGGATACACACCGCATTACAAAATATTATCAGGAAACGGGAAAACAGCTTTGATGCTTAATTATGCCAAACAGGTAAGGGCAGGCATGATCCTTTTAAACGTGCCTGATGAACCCGGATTGGGTATGAGGGCCAGATTAAAACTGGCAGAAATACTGCATCCGTTTTCAGTTATGCCGATAAAACCATATCAGGTCATGCCTGAATAATATATCAACAATAACTCTGTTCATACAAGTTCTCATTCTGATTTTAAGGCGTATGCCGGGGGATTCTTCCCCTGGCCTTTTTTTGTGCGAGAATGCTTTGTTCAGGAGAAAAAAATAAGCCGCAGATTCGCAGATCGTTGCATCTGATCTGCGGCTTATAACTGTATACAACCTTCCGAACAATTATGATGTGTTGATAAAAGAAAAAACAGCAGCTTTACAACTTAATCTTATTGTATGAAAACGATCGGCCTTATTGGCGGCACAAGCTGGGTATCTACTATCGACTATTACCGCTATCTCAACCAGGGCATCAATGAAAAGCTGGGCGGGCTACAATTTGCAAAGTGTATCATCTACTCGTTAAATTTTGCAGACATACAGAGAAATCATGAGGCAAATGACTGGGCCGGCACTTTACAAATGTATATCGATGCATCGCAACACTTGGAAAACAGCGGCGCCGCGGCTATTGTGATCTGCGCGAATACTTTGCACCGCATAGCCGAACCTTTACAGGAAAAGATCGGCATACCTGTCATTCATATCGGTACAGCTACAGCAGAAGCCGTTGCAAAAAAGGGTTTGACAAAAGTTGCCCTGCTCGGGACAAAGTTTACGATGGAGCTGGATTTTATCAAAGACAAATTAAAAGCCCGCGGAATTGAAACGATCATACCTGATGAAGCGGACAGAAAATACATCGACACAAATATTTCAACCGAACTGGCGAAGAGTATTTTTACGCAAGAAAACAAACAGCATTATCTCGCGATCATTCATAAACTGATCGCAGCCGGCGCACAGGGAATTATTTTAGGATGCACCGAGATCCCCATGCTCATCAAACCCACCGATGTTTCCGTGCCCATATTTGATACGGCTTTTATTCATGCGATGGCGGCGGTTGAATTTGCGTTGACTGAAGCAGGGTCGGAAAGTTAAAAGTTAATAGTCGATAGTTAAAAGTTTACAGACTAACTATTGACTATTAACTATTTCCTCAGCAATCCATCAACCGTAGCATAAAACTCTTTCTTCATTTCCTCATAATGTACGCCGGTTCCGGGCCCTTCAAAGCCGGCATATATTTTAGCTACCCTGCCGGACTTATCAAGAAAAATAGTAGATGGAAAAGATTTGATCGTGGTTAATTGCGGCAATGTTTTTTCCGTGCGCAAACTATCTGAAACGGTAACGCCTGTATTCAATAAAGTGTATTGAACGTTGAATCTGTTTTTAAATTTTTTTATACTGTTCACCGAGCGGTTAAAATCGGTCGTGTATTCGTATGCAAGGCCGATGATCTCGATGCCGCGTTGTTTGTTATGATTATAATAATCGCTGAGGAACGCCGTTTCATCCATACAATTCGGGCACCACGAGCCCATGATCTGGATAATGACAACTTTGTTTTTAAACTTCGCATCATTGATCGATACCGGCTTTTTGTTGAGATCCATAAAACGGAAATTCAGTTTATCCTGCCCGTTCTTTACAAACATGGCAGCCACATCAGGCAACGTTGCGTTCGCATTTTTTTCGGCGATCCATGGTTCTGCGCTGGTAGCGCCTGAATAAAAAGTACCGCCCGTTATTTTTTTATCGCTGCTGATCTTTGCAACAATTAAAAAAGCATGTGCGCCATCGAAAGTTGTGAGTTGCATGCTATCGCCATTTACAACACCTGATAAATAACGGTAATCGCCGGTTGGCGTTAATATCGTTCCATGAAGTGTATTTCCTTTTTGCTGCCACTCGCCTATCGCCGGCCTGGAAACATTATCTGCTTTGGTAAAAGTTATTGCCCACCTGCCGGTAATATCCGTTACAGCCGTGTGCAGTTTTTCTGCAGGCATGCTGCGTTGTGTTTCTGCAGTAAAAGGCATTACCTGCCATTTTACCGATCCCCCTTTTGTCCAGGTTCCTTCCCAGCGTTGTGCGGATATTCTTTTTATTTTAAAGCTCGATTCAAACACGGGCATTTCTATAAACACTGAATCTTTGGTGTACCGTACCTTATCCACACGCAAACGTTCGCTGGCGTTCACGAGATATATAACCGTTTTATTATTTTCTGTTTTGATATCAAAATGAAATGGAATGATCCTGCCGTCCTCGCGTTTTAATTGGCCGCGCCAGGCTCCCTGTTGCAAGCCCGTTTGTGCATCCGCTGTCAGGATCATCATTGATAAAACTGTTGCTGTTATTATTCTTTTCATAGTCATAATATCTTTCTTTAAAACCGCTCAACGGCAGTTTGTACGAAAATCATTTCTTTGTTTCATTATTGACGATCCGGAGGGGGAGCTTTGCAATAAATATATTCTTATGCTACGGGAAAGCAAATTTACGGATAAATGCGGTGCGATATTACCAAACACAAGCCAGTTATTCGTCATTCTTTTTTTTCACCTGCAATTCTTCCCATGGAGTTGACCCGTCTTTCTCGCGTATAAAAACAAGTTCATTCGATTCTGTAATAACGATCTCTGCGGTGGTGTATATTTTGCAGCCATCTAATAAATGTCCCCCAATGGTTTTACCCGTACTATCTGAAATGGATAAATGAATATGCGAGCCGTTTACAGAAAGCGTTCCCACCAGGCTAACTATTTCAAAATGGCCTTTATCGCTGTATCCTTTTTCCTGGTTGGCAAAACGGATATTGTATTCAGCAAGGCTGCCCACACAGGTATTGATCCAGCCTGCTGTTATCTTTTTTTCTTTCACAAAACTGTCGATGGATTTTTTCAGATCCTGCCCGGGTTTTAAACGAAACGCATGTGTGTTGTTCATAGACAAATTATTTTTACAGGATACAATGCAAAATACAATACAAATTATGCTGACAGTTTGTTTGAACATGTTGTGAAGATAGGATTAGTTGAAAAGGTTAAAAGGGTTAAACTGGGTTATAATTGTCGAGAAAGGTTAAGCCAATTAAAAAAATTATTATTTACTTATACATTGCGCTATTGAATTTGCAAAAAAATGAATTCTTTGCGAGTCTTTGCGCAAAACTTTGCGCCCTCCGCGGTTATAAATTGAGGCTATTAACCGCAGAGAAACGCAAAGTAATGCGCGCGGAGGGCACAAAGAATGGCTGATATTTCGCGTAGCCTTCTAATACAACACGTTATTTACTTCTTTAACCTTTTTAACCAGTTTAACCTTTCTTGACCTTTTTAATCACTCACAAATCAAAATCCACCATCACCGGAACATGGTCACTATACTGCGACCACTGATTATGGGCGCCTATCTCAACAGAAATTATTTTATCAGAAAGGTCTTTTGATACAAAACAATAATCAAGGTGAAAAGGTTTATCAGCGTGCCTGTAAAGATACCAGGTAGGATGCGCTTCTTTGCCATGTACCTGTGCATGATGCAGATGATAAACAGAGTGAATATTTTCTTTGGCGAGTTTATCCACCACATGCGAATGATTGCCGGTGCGGTATTTTTTATCAAAGATCGTATTGCTGTTAAAATCGCCTGCCAATACTGTTTGGGTACGTTTGATCTTTTTTTGGTATTGATGAATAGCTTTCCAGATCTGTGCTACGTATGTTCCATCAGGATCCTCCGGGTTATTGGCCCAGATGGCAAACAGGGTAAAATCAAAACTGCCGCCGGTAACAGAAATGGGAACAATCAATTTAATAGATGGATCATGGATCCGGATCTTTTTAAGCCGGAATGCTCCGTAAGAAAAAATTCCCAGCCCTTTATTGGTGTTCTCTCCAAACCAAAGCACATGGGTTGGTTTGGGGGTATTATCGGGAAACAGAAGTTTATCCGGGTGTTCGCATTCCTGTACAACCAATATATCCGGTTTATGGGCAAGTATTGCCGCCGCTTTTTTGCGGAAAGCCATATTGCAGTTCCAGGTGATGAGCTTCATTGTTTCACAATTTAGGGAGCCCGCTAATAAAAGTTTGCATTTCTTCTATAATGTATATGCGAAACGCTCCGCAATCTTTATCTTACGGTTCCTAAAACCACTGCCATGCGTTTGCTGCTTGCTGCCTGTATCAGCTTCTGTATCATTTCCGTTTCCGCCCAGGATTATTATTTATTTGTTGGCACATACACTGCCGGCAAAAGCAAAGGCATCTATGTATATAAATTCAATTCGCGTAACGGCGAGGTTGAATGGGTGAGTAATACGGACAGCAGCTCCAACCCTTCCTTTGTGCGTATTGCAGCCGATGGCAAACATTTGTACGCGGTTAATGAGATCAGCCGCGATAAGGCCGGCCTGGTTGTGTCTTATGATTTTGATGCGGCAACCGGCAAATTAACTTATCTCAATTCGCAATCCAGCGGCAGCGAAAATCCCTGTCATCTTTCATTGACCAAAGACGGCAAATGGCTGGCTGTGGCCAATTACAGCGGCGGCAGCCTGGCTGCCTTTCCCATAAATGCAGATGGTTCGCTGAAACCCTTCACACAACACATCATCCATACCGGCAAAGGCTTTAATCCGCAGCGCCAGGAAAAACCGCATGTACATTCTGTATTTTTTTCGCCCGATGAAAAATATTTGTTGAGCCCCGATCTCGGGCTTGACCAGGTGAGTATTTTTAAATTCACCAAAACAGATAAGCAGCCGCTGAAGCCGGCGCCGGTTCCTTTTATAGAAGCTATGCCGGGAAGCGGTCCGCGTCATCTGGATTTTTCTCCGAACGGAAAATTTTTATACATGATAGCAGAGTTGAGTGGAACCGTATCTGCTTATACTTATAAAGACGGCAAATGCAAACTCATACAAACAGCAGCTACACATCCTTTGGATTTTAAAGGCCAACCCGGCAGCGCCGATATTCATGTTTCACCGGATGGAAAATTTTTGTATGCCTCCAACCGCGGCGAAGAAAATAATATCGCGATCTTTTCTGTTGATGAAGCCAGCGGAAAATTAACGGCCATAGCCTACCAGCCTGTTAATGGCGCGCAGCCAAGAAATTTTATGATCGATCCGACAGGAAATTATTTATTGGTGGCTAATCAAAAAACAAACAATATCGTGGTGTTCAAAAGAGATAAAACAACCGGCCTGCTGCAGTCAACATTGCAACATATTGAAGTGCCCAGCCCGGTTTGTTTACAGATGCTGAAGAAATAAAATCACAGAATCATTAAACCAAAGCCATGCAACACTGGAAGATCAAAGCCTCACTGTTCATCAACTATTTTGTGTTTGCCATTCTGCTGAACAGTGTTGGCATCCTCATTCAGAAATCGATCAACACATATCATATCGATGAGCTGAAAGCCAGTTCCCTCGAAGCTTTTAAGGATCTGTCCATTGCATTTGTATCTTTTATCGTCGGCTCTTTTCTTCCCAGGCTTGGATATAAAAAAGGAATGCTGATCGCGCTTGCACTTGTTTTTTTGGGTTGTTTGGGAATGTATTGGGGCAACTCATTTACTTCAGTAAGGATATTATTTGCGTGTGTAGGTATTTCATTTGCCGTAATAAAAGTATCTGTGTATTCCCTTGTTGGGTTAGTTACCAATAATGATAAAGAGCATAAAAGTTTATTAAGTTCTATTGAAAGCTTTTTTATGATCGGGATCGCGTCCGGCTTTATTATTTTCCCGCTTTTTTACAGCGACACAGACCCTGATGCCTGGTTGCGGATCTATCTCGTGCTTGCGGGCGTTGTGGCGGTCTCGTTCCTTATCTTATTTTTTTCCGATTTCACATTGAATTATCAGGTACCTGGCGTCAACTTAAAAGATGATTTTATTGAAATGCTGTCCCTGCTAAAACGCCCGCTGGTATTGGTTTTTGCTGTTGCGGCTTTTATGTATGTAATGACCGAACAAGGCATCATGAGCTGGCTGCCCACATTCAATCAAAAAATTCTGCACCTTCCTGAAAAGACCAGCGTTTACATGGCCGTTATACTAATGCTTTCGATCGCGTTGGGGAGATATATCTGTTCGTTGCTCATTAAGCGGATATCATGGTTCTACATTTTAACAGGTTGCCTGATCGGCGCGGCACTGATGGTTTTGTTTGTATTGCCGCAAACACAGCAGCTTCCGTCAAAAGAAATTCAATCGTTAAGAGACGTGCCTGTGATCGCTTATGTATTTCCGCTGATCGGTTTTTTTCTCGCGCCCATTTACCCGTTGGTCAATTCATATGTATTAAGCAATACCGAAAAAATATTTCACAGCCCCATGGCATCGCTGCTGGTATTTTTCTCCGCTGTTGGCGGAACATTGGGTTCAAGGCTGGTTGGTTATTTATTTAAAAATATTGGCGGTGATAAAGCATTTTATTTTTCACTCATCCCGATGTCTGTATTGCTCATTTGTCTTTTTGCTTTTAAAAGATTACAGGGGAAACCAAAAACCAGCTAAGCAAAAACAGGAATATGGTTCGCACTTCTTTTTTTATGATCGAACAATTGTCGCCATTGTATGAAGATGTACAGATGAGCGAGGTCTTTTCCGATTCAAAATATTTTGTGGATTGCGTACCGCTCTCTTCTGTTCAAGATATCTTATCGCAATATGAAACAGAAAAAAAGGCCGCAGGCTTTGACCTGAAAAGATTTGTTCAAACACATTTCCGCCTGCCCGCTGAACCCGATAACAGTTACCGCTCTGCAGATAAACCTTTGACAGAACATCTCTCGCTTCTATGGGATGTGCTGACAAGAACGCCGGATGATCAAGGCGGTACATTAATATCATTGCCTAATAAATATATAGTACCCGGCGGCCGTTTCAGGGAAGTATATTATTGGGACAGTTATTTTACCATGCTTGGCTTACAGGTATCCAAACGTGTTGATATTATAGAGAACATGGTGAGCAATTTTGCTTATCTCATCGATACGGTTGGATTTATTCCGAATGGCAACCGCACGTATTATCTCGGCCGTTCACAACCGCCATTTTTTTCATTGATGCTGGGAATACTTGCAGAAGAAAAAGGAAATGATGTGTTATTGAATTATCAATCGCAGTTAGAAAAAGAATATGCATTCTGGATGGATGGCGCAGAAAGTTTATCTGAATCAAATCCTGCGCACCGGCGTGTTGTATTATTGCCGGACGGAAATATCCTGAACCGTTATTGGGATGATCATGATACGCCGAGGCCCGAAGCTTTTACAGAAGACAAACATATTGCGCAGCAATCAGGCAGAAATATTTCAGAAGTGTACCGCGATATCCGCGCTGCGGCTGAATCCGGCTGGGATTTCAGCAGCCGATGGTTTCGTGACGAAAAAAATATGGAAACAATTCAAACAACCCGGCTGCTGCCTGTTGACCTGAATTGCCTTTTATTATTTCTCGAACAAATGCTTGCAAACATTTACGGCAAACGCGCGCCGGGACTGAGCCGCGACATGAGCCAGAAAGCTCACAACCGGAAAAATGCCATCCAGCAATATTGCTGGAATGAAGAGCTGGGTTTTTATTTTGATTATCATTTCATCGATCAGAAACAAACGGATGCGTTTACACTTGCAGGCGTTTATCCATTGTTCGTGAATATATGCGGCTTTGAAAGATCGATCCGTGCGGCAGAATGTATAGAAAAGAAATTTCTGAACTCGGGCGGAGTTGTTACCACACTGAATAAAACCGGCCAGCAATGGGATCTGCCCAATGGATGGGCGCCGCTGCAATGGATCGCATACAAAGGTTTACAGAATTACAGCCATCACGCACTTGCTGATCACCTCAAACAGAACTGGATGCTCAGTAATGAAAAAGTTTATGCAGCAACGGGCAAAATGATGGAGAAATACAATGTAACCGATACCGAAACAAAAGCCGGTGGCGGCGAATATCCCAACCAGGATGGGTTTGGCTGGACGAATGGCGTGTACTTAAAATTTCTTGCAGAAAATAAATCCTGATGTTATTACTCTGCGTCTCAGCGGTGAAAAAATAATCGGGAAGTCGTAGAGAACCCCATTCTACTAATCCTTCCGATGTTTATGTGGATGACTTTTTTGCGGTGTATATAATTTTTTTTCTGCTTCTACTGCTATCCTTCTTTGATTCTGCAAAACACCCAGCCCGATCAATGCAATGCCCGCTGCAATGAAGAGGTATTGGACAAGAAAAGTTTCTGCCAGCAATAACATCAGCATAAAAATAAAAATGCAGAGTAATACGCCCTGCAGCATAATAAGAAAAGAATAAAACCGGGTTTTCTTCATGATACAAATAATGGTTACCCCACTAAATACGCCAACAACAGAAAATAATATCCAGCCAATAGGTGCATAGCTGTCGAAAACTGTACCGTTCAATAAATAATAAGGGAGGCCCAATGAACTGCCTGTTGAATCATTGATCATTTGATAACTGCCATACAATGAACTGATGCAAAGCAGGAACAGGATGGCAATCGACAATTGGCGGGCAACTTTCATTTCGCTTAGGGGTTGGGTACAAAGTAATACAAATAGACCGGAACTATTGTACTGCTGTTGCCCGGGAATTAAAATACGGGGAAACTCCCATTCACGTACGGGAGATTTACCGACAAGTTTAACCTCTCCAAAAACGCTGCGCCTCTGCGTCTTTGCGGTGAAAAAAATAACCGCAGAGACGCAGAGGCGTGGAGTTTTTTAACAGCCACGATATGTTAGCAATAATTATTTTTTTGTACTCAATACTTCAATATCAAATACCAGCACACTGTTTGGCGGTATCGCTTTACTGCGGCTGCGGATAGTGTAACCGAGCCCTGATGGAATGATGATCCTGATCTTGCCACCCACTTTACACATCGGCACAGCGATCTGCCAGCCTTTGATCAGCCGCTTGAGCGGGAATACCGCGGGTTTATCCTTTGTCTGGTCAAAAATACTTCCGTCTTTGAGCAAAGTGCCTTTATAAAAAACCGTTACGGTATCATTCACTGAAACATATTCGCCTGTTCCTTCTTTTAAAATATGATAATATACGCCGTCTTTACTGCCGGTTGTATCGATCTGTTTATTCTTTACTGCTGCAAATATCATTTGTTGATCCTGCTCTGCCTGTTTTGCACTGTCGGCATTTTTTGTCCAGTCGATCGTTGGCCTTTGCGTAGTTGCCGAGCGGTTAAACACATCGCCATATTTTGCCGAAGCATTTTGAAAACCGCCGTTCCATAAATAAAATTTTCCATCGGCAACACCGCCGCCGTAATCGATCCTGTCGCCTGCTTTGCCTGTTGCATCATATGAGAAAGTGCTTTGCGTTAATTCTTTCCATTGGCCATTTTCTTTTTGCACCCATTGATTTCCAAAAAAAGCTTTGCGCTGCAACTGTCCGTTCAAACCAACAAAATTTTCATTGAACGAATATAAATTGTGTAATGTGCTCCCATCATGCGGTGCGCGGAAACAGGCAATGAGTTTCCATTTCTGTAATTCAGGTATAAAGAAATAACCGGTGTACGTAGTGGTTTGCGTAGCGCTGTCGGGCAATGCAGTAACCATCAGTTTATAGGTCTGGCCGGTTTTCCACGGGTATATCCAATGACTATGCCCGCCTGTTCCTTCATTACCAAATCCATCCGCAAAAACGTCTATGCCTTTTGCCATCAATTGCACTTTGTTTGAATCGGCAACTTTGTTTCTGTCAACTGCTTCATTGCCCGCGTCCCATACAGAAAAAATTACACGGCGTTCAGTTTCACTATTTACCTGTATCCCAAAATAACCGCGTGCAAAACCACAGGCCATATAATAACTGTGTACGATATCTGCACCGGCAGGAATGGTGATCTCATTATAAAATGCAACGGCTTTTACACTATCCGGTAAAGGATAACGCAGGTGCACGGAAGCGGCATTGCGCCTTTCTTTGGGGTTGAAATGTATATCAGCGGTAGCAGTTCCGGATAATTGAATGGATTGAATATCTGCGATGGTATTGCCTGCTTTTTTAACTGCGGAAATAGTGATGCTGTAAAAGCCGCTGTCTTTTATAGTAACCGAACCGGCTTTTATCATCTTACTTGTTTTTGATGATGGAACATTCAGTAAAAGGTCTTTCCCGGCAACAGATAATTTAAGCGTTGTACCGGCAGTGGTATTTTTAGTATTCAGGCCGATGGTAAGGTCTCCCGCTTTGCGGATATAAAAGAAATAAGTGAGGTGTTGTTTTGTATCTGTCCAGTTTTGTACGCCGTTCTTTTCTGAGAACATGGATGATTCATCTTTCTCCGCAGGAACAGCGTAGCCGGTATACGCAGGGATCGTGATGGTTTGCGCATTAACAGTTATCGTAAAAAATGCTGTAATGATGCATAAGAAAGTGCGGAGCATGGCTGGATGTTTTGGTGATCAAACTTAGTGAAAGAAACCGATCATTTTCACGCAAAGGCGCAAAGGTATTATCGCTTATGCCGCTTTGCCCCTCTGCGTGAAAAAAAATCATTTGCTTTTCAGAAAATCACGAAACCAATACCCCGAGTTTTTGATCGTACGCAGCTGCGTTTTGAAATCCATGTGGATCAAACCAAATCTTGCGGCATATCCTTCCGACCATTCAAAATTATCAGTAAGTGTCCACGCAAGGTAACCGCCCACATTCACGCCTTCTTTTTTTGCTTTCAGAACGGCGGAGAGGTATTGCTGAAAATAATCGATACGTTCCGTATCATCTACCACCCCATTGATCAGTTCATCTTTAAATGCCGCGCCGCCTTCGCTGATAATGATCTTGGTAACGCCGCCATACAGCCAGAAACGTTTGATCATTCGGTAAAAACTTTCTGCATTGATCTCCCAGCCCATTGCCGTATGCGGCACTTTGCGGGCAGCAGCTTTTACTTCAGATGCATGCAGATACGGAATAAGTGCATTGTATTTAACCGTAAGCGGAAAATAATTCTGCACACCGATAAAATCAAAATTGAATTTCATGCGCTCGGTATATTTCCATGCTTTATTGTGGAAATGCAGTTTATCAAGCAACGGAAAATTCTCTTCCTGCGGGTAACCACGGCCCAGTGCGGGTTCTATGAATAAACGGTTCAGCAATGCATCGGTTCGTTTTGCAGCGAGTATGTCTTCTTCTTTCTGTGTGTACGGCATTACTTCACTGCAGGAAAAACTGGTT
>JABDAP010000069.1 GCA_013289065.1 Bacteroidota bacterium
TCAAGATCAGCAAAACTAGCAGGTCAATGTATTCGCTTCCTGTGGGTACTATTTCATTGGCGATATTGGCGCTGTAGATCCCTGCAACAAACAGTAAACTATCGCCCGGTAATGGTTAAGCTGCTTTTCAATAAAAAGAAAAACACTACACACTAAGGGGTATGACAACATCACAAAAACAATACGGCATCCTATCACTGCCGGTTATTGTAGGTGCGCTCGGATTTTTTGTGGATGTGTATGACCTGCTCCTGTTCTCTATTATCCGCAAACCAAGCCTGGAATCATTGCACTTATCGCCCGAACAGGTTTTATCAAAAGGCGAACTTATCATCAGCGTACAAATGATCGGGCTCACGCTTGGCGGTATTATATGGGGTATTATGGGCGATAAAAAAGGAAGGCTGAGTGTTCTCTTCGGTTCCATCATTTTATATTCCGTAGCAAACATTGCAAACGGAATGGTGCAAACCGTTCCGCAATATGTATTGATGCGGTTCCTTGCCGGTGTTGGCTTAGCGGGCGAACTCGGTGCAAGCATTACCCTGGTAAGCGAAATGCTGCCCAAAGAAAAAAGAGGCATTGCCGCAACCATTATTGCCGTTACCGGTGTGTGCGGATCGATCACTGCATTTTTTGTGTACCAGTTCTTTAAAGACTGGCGCATGTGTTTTTATATTGGCGGGGCAATGGGGTTGCTTTTATTATTATTACGCGCCAACATCATGGAAAGCGGCATGTATGGTGAAGTAAAAAGAACCGGCGTGCAGCGCGGAAATTTTTTAATGCTCTTCAATAAAAAAGAAAGGGCGCTGCGGTATGTAAAAGGTGTGTTGATCGGTTTGCCCGTCTGGTACGCGATCGGGATACTCGTTACTTTTTCTGATAAGTTCGGAAGAGAATTCGGGATCGAAAATATCGATCCCGGCAAAGCTATCATGTATCAGTACATCGGTATCGGGCTTGGCGACCTGAGCGCAGGTTTATTAAGTAATTATTTGAAGAGCCGTAAAAAAGCGCTGTATACTTTTTTTTCTATTCTCTCCTTCTTTGTTCTTTTATATTTTTTACAGGGCGATGGGAGAGGCAATACGCAAACCATGTATTTGATCTGCACCTGTTTGGGTTTTGGTGCGGGCTTTTCCGTATTATATATTACGATGTCGGCAGAACAGTTTGGTACAAACCTTCGTGCATCAACGGCTATTTCTATTCCGAATGTTGTGCGTGGAATATTGCCGCTGATCATTTTATTACATCGCGGTTTGCGTAACCTTACGGGTGATTATATTACGGGCGGATGGATGACAGGCATTGTGATCATCAGCCTGGCAGTGATAGCGGCATGGCATACAAAAGAAAGTTTTGGGAACGATATGAATTTTATTGAAGAATAGTCCGTAAGCCGGAAAATCCGTAAGCCGGGAACATGGAGTTTTATAAAATTAAAATTATGACAGAAAAAAAAGTTGCCATATTATCACTTACGGTGATCGTTGCGGCATTGGGGTATTTTGTAGATATCTACGATCTGTTATTATTTACGATCGTACGTGAGCCAAGCCTGCAGGGCATCGGCGTAGTATTGACTGATAAGGCGCAGGTATTGACAGCGAGCACAAAGATCATTAACTGGCAAATGGTGGGTCTATTGATCGGAGGCGTTATCTGGGGAACGATCGGTGATAAAAAAGGAAGGCTTAGTGTGTTGTTTGGATCGATCGCTTTGTATTCGATCGCAAATTTTTTCACTGCGTATGTTCAAACAGTTGACCAATATGCATGGGCAAGATTTGTTGCCGGCGTAGGTTTGGCGGGAGAGTTGGGAGCAGGCATCACATTGGTGAGTGAATTATTGCCAAAAGAAAAACGCGGCATTGGTACATCATTGGTTGCCGGCATTGGTTTGTTTGGTGCGGTATTCGCATACTTTATTTATAAAGCAACCAACGACTGGCGCCTGTGTTATAAGATCGGCGCCGGCCTGGGTGTTGTATTGTTATTGTTACGGATCTCGGTTGCAGAAAGCGGCATGTTCAAAGAAGTAAAACAACAGGTTGGTGTGCAGCGCGGAAATTTCTTTATGTTCTTTACCGATGCCAAAAGATTTAAGAAATATTTTCTGGCTATATTGATCGGCCTGCCAACTTGGTATGTGATTGGTGTATTGGTAAATTTCAGTAACCGTTTTGCAAAAGAATTATACGGCGATAACCATATTGAAAGCGGCCGTGCCATTATGTATGCTTATGCGGCCATTGCAGTGGGAGATATATTGATCGGTTTGGTAAGCCAGTATTTCAAGAGCCGTAAAAAAGCATTGCTTTGTTTTTTTATTCTTTGTATTGCTTCGCTGATCTTATTTTTCAGCAGTTATAATAACAGCGATACAAGAATGTATGCCATCTGTTCGCTGTTAGGTTTCAGCACCGGTTTCTGGGCCATTTTTATTACGATGGGTGCAGAACAGTTTGGAACCAACCTTCGTGCTACTGCCGCAACAACCATTCCTAATATGGTACGCGGTGCATTGCCGTTGATCAATATGATGTTTCTCGACCTGTTTCAAAAAGCCTGGGGATGGGATCTGCTGAAAAGCGGCATCATCACAGGCGTTGTGGTGATGTCCATTACATTGATCGCTTTTTATTTTACGGAAGAAACATTTCATAAGGATTTGAATTATGTTGAGATTCCCTAATGCCCCCGCCCCTGAAGGGGTAATTGAGTATCTTCATAGAGCGTGTTCGGTTTTATTATGGATAATAACAAAGAAAAAAATACTAACCCCGGGGGTAAATTCTTGATCATCCGCTTCTCATCCATCGGCGATATCGTTCTCACTTCTCCTGTGATCCGCTGTTTGAAACAGCAGGTGCCCGATGCAGAAATCCACTTCTTAACAAAACAGGCATACCGCGGCCTGGTAGCTGATAATCCATACATCGATAAAGTGATCGTGCTTGGCGGCAGCTGGGATCTTATGATGCATCAGTTGCAGGATGAGCAATATGATTATATCATCGACCTGCATCATAACCTGCGGACGCTGCGTATCAAAAAAGCATTGGCTACTGCCAAACATTTTTCGTTTAATAAACTCAATATTCAAAAATGGCTATTGACCGCATTAAAAATCAACAGGCTGCCGGATATCCATATTGTTGACAGGTACCTGAATACACTGAAATATTTTAATGTAGTGAATGACGGGAAAGGGCTTGATTATTTTTTTCCGGAGAAAGAAAAAATAAGAACAAAGGATCTGCCCGTGTCGCATTTATTCGGTTATGTTGGCATTGTGATCGGTGCTGCATTGAACACAAAAAAATTGCCTGTTCATAAACTAAAAGAGCTTTGTATTAATATTAAGTATCCGATCATTTTATTGGGCGGCTCTGAAGACAGATCAATTGGAAACGAGATCGCATCTGTTGATACGATCAAAATATACAATGCCTGCGGAAAATTCAGCCTGAATGAAAGCGCTGATATTGTTCAGTATGCAAAGCTCATCATCACACACGATACCGGATTGATGCATATTGCAGCGGCATTCAAAAGGCCGGTCATCAGCGTTTGGGGAAATACGGTTCCGGAATTCGGGATGGCTCCGTATTATGGAGATGGATCAGTTAAAAACGAAAAAGCAGAAATTAAAAATCTTAGTTGCCGGCCATGCAGTAAGATCGGTTATAACAAATGTCCAAAAGGGCATTTTAAATGTATGGAGTTGCAGGATATGGAAAAGATCAGCCAAACGGCGCAATCCTATTTGTAAGCTCATTTTAATATTCATTATGAAATACATTTTTTACACCCTTTCACTTTTATGGTTTGTGCAAATATCCTTTGCACAAACAGGTAAAAGATATGTTATGCTGAGTGGCACGATTAAAAATTTCAACAACCAGGTGGAAGTGGAAGATATGTCGGAGATGAGAGAGTTATTGCTTCCCGACCCCACGCACTTTTTTGTTCCTGATTCTGCAGGGCATTTCACCATTACATTTTTGCTGGCCTCGCCCAACTATTTCCGTATCGGAAGAAATATTCTGTATCTCTCGCCGGGCGATAACATTACTTTATACGCCGATTATAAAGACCCGATGCAGGCAACATTTACAGGAACGCACAGCAAAGAGAACGAATACCTGCGTGAAACGCCTTTTCCAAAAGGGGGTTCTTTTCTCGAAGCAGGATCAAGAATTAAAAGCACCGTAGATCTAACGGTGATGGCTGTTGCAGAAGCAGCAAAGAACCGCGCAAGATCTTTGGAAGAACATACCGGCATGGACAAAGAATTTGTAAAACTGGAAACCGCACGCATACAAGCTGATATTCTGAACAGCCTGGATGATATCGATGTTTATTTTCCATACGAGCATAAACTTTCAAAAGATTCTGCGGAACTGTTTCATCAAAACTTTGAAAAGATGATCGCTCCTTATATGGAGCAATATGCTAAAGATTTTATCGACCCTGATTTTTTAAAATTAGTTGTTTACCGCGATGTGGTTGATGAGCTGATCGCCAAGGAAAGAAACACTTCCAAAAATATCCAGCAGGTGAAAGACTGGATCGCGGCACGCGAACTTGCAGAAAAACTAAAAGCAGCCAGCGCGCGCGAAACAAAAATGGCATTTGAATCCCGGATCAATCAACTTGCCAATGCCACATATCGTAATGCGCTTAATAATACCTTATCAAAAACGCTGGCGCTATCAAACGGCGATATGGCTGTTGATTTTACTGCGGCTGATCAAAGCAATACAACCGTACACGCTTCCGACCTGAAAGGAAAATTAATTTATGTTGATATCTGGGCAACCTGGTGCGGGCCATGTATGGAAGAGATGCCTGCTTTTGAAAAATTAAAGAATGCATATAAAGATGATCCACGGATAAGTTTTATTTCTTTATCTATAGACGATGATAAAACAGCATGGCAAACAAATATAAAAAAGCGAAATGCAAACGGGCTGCAATGGATCATCGACCGGGCAAAATTGCCAGCTTATAATGTGCTCAGCATTCCGCGGACAATATTGATCGGCCAGGATTTTCGGCTTGTTGAAATGAATGCGGCGCTTCCCTCATCAAAAAAACTTGCTAATACTTTGAATGTATTATTAAAGTAAATTTCAGTCGCTCGGCTCCGCCGAGTGACCACTATCCTCCAGCCTCCGGCTGAAATAAAAAAAAGTAACAAACAAAAAAGCCCCTTAAATTATTCAAGGGGCTTTTTATTCCATCTCCAAAAAACAAAATTATTTGATACGGCTCGACTCAGTTTCTGAACCGGTTTTTCTTTGTCTCGCTGCTTTAACCTGGTTACTTCCAAAACGGTAAGTGAAACTCATGCGAACGGTTTGGCTTTCCCAGTTACCGCTGCCATTGATATACAGTCCGCCAAAATCGCTGATGGCTTTCCATGGGCTGGTATGAAAAATATCTGTTGCAGTTAATTTGATGGTTGCTTTTTTCTTCATCAGTTGTTTCTGAATACCAACATCCATGCCCCCCTGCGATTTAGTGCGCCAGGTTGCCCCCCAGATCGATGGGCCATTGAACCAGCCGCTAACTTCTGCCGTATAATCATTGCCAAGTGTAAACGTGTGTTGCATATAAGCGCCGAACAAAGGAATCTCCGTATGCACAGTGTTGGCACCGATAGCGCCATTAAATATCTGATAGTTGTACCACACATTTGCATAACCGTTCCACCATTTCGCGATCGGTAATGGCGAGCCGATACTGAAACTGATGATGTCTTGTGTGGCAAGATTCTTCTGTTGTACAAAAGTTGCATTGTTGGCAGTATCGGTTGTTTGTGTTGCATAATCTTTTACATGGCTGTAACCGATACTTGTATTGATCATGTAATTGAATGTGTGTGTTAATTCAATATTGTCTGTGTATTGCGGGCGTAAAAATGCATTTCCTTTTTCATAGGTAAGTTCATCCAGTTTGTTTTCAAAAGGATTCAGATCCTGGTAACTGGGCCTGTCAATTCTCCGGCTGTAAGTAAGGTTCAATGTATTTTTTTTATTCACGGCCCATGTCAACGCAGCGCTTGGGAAGAGATTGAAATAACTTCTTTTCACTGTATTATCAGCCTGTATAATTCCGTCAGCCCTTGTCAATACGCCATCGCTGTTCGTTTGTTCTGCACGTAAACCCGATTGCAAACTCCATTTCTCATTGAATTTGCGCTGATAGTTCACATAAGCGGCATTTACATTTTCTGAGTAGGTGAAACTATTACTCTGGCTCAGTTGTTTTACAGGAACACCATTTACATCATTAAAAAAATCAAAAGTATTGGTGGTCTTTACATAAGAGAACTTGGCGCCATAACCAAGTTTGCCTTTCCATTTTGTTTCTTCTACATCCAGCTTGGCTGTATAAATATTGATATCGGTAGGTGTATAGTTGCGGTTGATAACGGAATATAACTGCACGCCATTCTTATCTAAATAATAATTGGGTTGATAACTTCTGCCTACACCGCTGAATACTCCGTAATCGCCATCAAAATTGATTTCTTTTCCCGAAGTATCTGTGTAACGGTAATTCAGGTTCGTGTTCATGTTTGTACGATGGCCCGGAACAGAATTAAAAGCTTGTAAACTTTTTATATATTGATTCGTTGGCTGATAATACACATTGGTATTGCTGTTGCTTGTCCAGTCACTGTTGGTGAAGTTGCCTGTAAACAATACGCCGATCGTATTTTTACTATCGATAAAATAATCTGCGCCTGCTTTTACATTCTCACTCTTATTATCATTCAGGTTGGTACTGTGCTGGTCATAGATCGAATCTTTCTGGATCCTGTAAAGATTCAATCCATTTTCATTTATGCCGATGCTTCCGCCAACATTGCCGAACAGATTAATTCTTTTATCGCGGTAATTCAGGTTCACAGAACCGTTGCCTTTTGGCGTAACGCCTTGTATAAAACCACCGGTCACAGTTCCATTGGTTCCGAATTTTTTATTTTTCTTCAAACGGATATTAATGATACCTGCATTGCCGCTTGCATCATACTTCGCACTTGGGTTGCTGATCATTTCGATCGCTTCTACATCGTTGCTGTTAATACTTTTAAGGTATTCAGCAAGATCCTTTGTATTCAGCTGGGTCATCCTTCCGTCAACATACACTTTCACACCTGTTTTTCCTTTCATGCTGATGTTATCATTATTATCAACCTGTATACCCGGGCTCTTCTGTAAAAGCTCCAGCGCATTACTGCCGGTTGCATTGATACTGTTCTCAACATTAAAAACAGTTTTATCAGCTTTGATCTCGATCAAAGGCTTGCGCGATGTAACCGTAACATCCTGTAATTTTTTTGCTGAAGGCTGTAAGGCAACCATTCCTGCCTGATGATCCTGGTTATCGGCAAGATCAAATGTTGTTGAAAATATTTTCTCAAATCCGATGATCGAGTAACTCAATAAAAATTTTCCGGCCTTTGCTGATACGATCTGGAACTGTCCGCCTGCATCCGTCACATCTGCTTTTACCAGGCTGCTGTCTTTAGCCAGTAACAATGAAACGGTAACGGATTGTAACCCCTTTCCGGTATTATCCTGTACACTGCCCGAAACAGTTGTTTTGCTTTGCGCAATACTTTGTGTTGTGATCATTGCAAGCCCTGCTGCTATTAGCCCTAAACGTATCATCATGGTTAATTTTGTGGTTTGAGACGCAAAGGACTTTCAATTGTTACAACCTGCGTGTTCAATTTGGATGAAAGTGTGATTGGAAGGATAAGTGGTGATTACGCATCAGTCGCTCGGCTCTGCCGAGTGACCCCTATCCCCCAGCCTCCGGCTGAAAAAAACTGAAATAAAAAAAGTAACAAACAAAAAAGCCCCTGAATTATTTCAGAGGCTTCTGTTTTTTATTCAAACAAATTACAATGTCTTCAACACATCATTCATACTTCTCACCGCATCTGCACTCTTATTGAACATTGCCTGCTCATCCGCATTCAATCCGAAGTCAAGAATTTTTTCCCAGCCATTGCGGCCGATCACTACAGGAACGCCTAAGCAGATATCTTTCTGTCCGTACTCGCCATCAAGGCTAACGCAGCAGGTAAATAATTTCTTTTCATCACGCACAATCGTTTCAACCAACGCCGCACCGGCCGCACCGGGCGCATACCATGCTGATGTTCCAAGCAATTTGGTTAATGTTGCTCCACCCACCATTGTATCTGCAACGATCTGCTTTTGTTGATCCTCACTCAAAAATTTTGTTACCGGAACGCTGTTCCATGTTGCGAGACGGATCAGTGGTATCATAGTTGTATCACCATGCCCACCTACTACTACTGCATTCAGGTCGCCGGCGCTGCAGCCAAGATGCTGGCTTAGCTGATATTTAAAACGGGCACTGTCAAGCGTACCACCCATTCCGATAATGCGGTTCTTTGGTAAACCTGTCGACTGTAATGCGAGATATGTCATCGTATCCATCGGGTTGCTGATCACGATAATGATCGCATCGGGTGAATATTTTAAAATATTTTCTGTAACACCTTTTACAATTCCTGCATTGGTACCGATCAGTTCTTCACGTGTCATACCGGGTTTACGGGGCAGGCCGGAAGTGATCACCACCACATCAGACTTGGCAGTTTTTGAATAATCATTGGTAGTGCCGGTAATGCGGGTATCAAAACCCAGCAATGCAGCGCACTGCATCATGTCCTGCGCTTTACCTTCTGCAAAACCTTCTTTGATATCTAATAACACCAGTTCATCTGCCAGTTCAGCACGGGCAATATTATCGGCACAGGTAGCACCAACGGCACCGGCACCTACAACAGTTACTTTCATAAAAAACTATTTAGAATGAGGAATTTTTGACGGGGCAAAGGTAGGGGATGAAAGGGATTGGTGGATTAGTTTATTGGTTTATTAGTATACAAATAGTTGATAGATGTAAGTTGTTAGATGACGGTGCAGGGGTACAATTATCTTCTTCTGTCATCCATCATCTGTCAACTAACATCTCTACTTCTTATTCACCAGCGCAACCAGATCCGATGCTTCGGGAACTTCGCCGGTTTCGGGATCGTACACTTTTTCCAGCAGGCCTTTTTTATTATAAACAACCACGAAAGGCGTCCGCGTAACACGGAAAAATGACGGGACAAAATATTTCGGGTCGCGCCCAACGCGCACATTGGCAAATTTATCAAGGCCGTAATAAGAAGCAAAGCCACCTACTTCATCCAATGTTTTATAAGCAACAAAAACAAAGAATGTATTTTTCAGGCTATCCATTTTTTTTACGAGCTCTTTGGCTGTGTGCTGGCAATGCCCGCAGTCGGGCGAAAAATAAATGATGATCGTATAATCGTAAGTATTCGGTAACTGCGCCTTTGTAAAAAAACTGCTGTCGGCCAGCTGGATATTAAAATCAGGCATATGCGGATCCTTTTTGTAAGGAGCATCTTCAGGCTTGGTTTGCGCACCTGCCGAACAGCTTAACAAAGCGAGGCAAAAAGTAATGATCAGATTTTTCATATAATAATTTGTTTCAATCATTTTTGTGAAGGCGCCGTTCCATTGGCTTCCATCATCCGCATGTGCTTGGCATCCTGCAGGAACTCGGATGCAAAAATGAAATTATTCAATAAATCATCCTTACTGAAAATAATATCCTTGTTGGTTCCTTCCCATTGTTTGTTTCCATGATGCAGGTAAACGATATGATCTCCGATCTCCATTACACTGTTCATATCATGTGTTACCACAATGGTAGTGATATTGAATTCCAGCGTGATCTCTTTGATCAGTTTATCGATCACCAGTGATGTTTGCGGGTCGAGCCCTGAATTGGGTTCATCGCAAAACAGGTATTTGGGATTGAGTACGATCGCCCGGGCGATACCCACTCTTTTTTTCATCCCGCCACTGATCTCTGATGGATATCTTTTATTCGCATCAACCAGGTTTACCCTTGCCAATACTTCATTTGCGCGTTTCTTTTTTTCTGCCTGCGTCCAGTTGGTAAACATATCCAGCGGGAACAATACATTCTGTTCCACCGTCATCGAATCAAACAAAGCCGTTCCCTGAAAAAGCATACCTATCTGCTGCCTCAATAATTTGCGTTGTTCATTTTCCATCGTCATCATATCCTGGCCATCATACATGATCGAACCGCCATCTGCCTGGAATAATCCCACCATACATTTCGTCAGTACCGTTTTACCGCTGCCGCTTGTTCCGATGATCAGGTTGCATTTGCCTGTTTGCATCACTGCGCTGATATCATTCAATATTACGCGGTCACCAAACTGTTTATGTATGTTCTTTATCTCGATCATTCAACTGCAATATATCCAATAAATCTTCTTCTTCGGGAGTGTGGGCAGGATTATAACACTTCTACCTGGTTCCTTAACAGATCTTCAAATACATCCCGCTTTCCGATCAGATGCGCTGCGCCTTTGATAACCAAAACCTGTGCCGGTTTAAAGCGGGCGTTATAATTACTGGCCATTTCAAAACCATAAGCGCCGGCATTGTAAAAAACAAGGAGGTCGCCTTCTCTTACTTCACTTAACTGGCGGTCCCAGGCAAACGTATCCGTTTCGCAGATATTTCCCACAACGGTATATGCATGTTTTGCAGCATTGGGGTTGCAGATATTTTCTATGCGGTGATAGGATTCATAGAACATGGGCCTGATCAAATGATTGAAGCCGCTGTTAACACCCGCAAACATAGTTCCGCCGGATTGTTTCATTACATTAACCTGCGTGATAAAATAACCGCATTCACTCACCATAAATTTACCCGGCTCAAACCATGCTTCAAAATTGCGGTGATACGTTTGTTTCAGTTTTTGCATCACCTCGTTTACTTTTTCACCAAGTAACGCAACATCGGTTCCTTCTTCATCTTCTTTGTAGGGAACTTTAAAACCACCGCCTAAATCAAGAAACCTCACTTCAGGAAAATTTGGAACCAGGTCAAAGAAAATATCCGCCACTTTCATAAACACCGAAACATCTTTGATCTCACTGCCGGTATGAATATGCAAACCGCAGATGAACAGTCCGTGTTCTTTTACAAGTGCAAGTATCTTATCCAGCTGTTCAACCGGGATCCCGAACTTGCTTTTTTCGTGGCCGGTGGATATTTTTAAATTTCCACCCGCCATAATATTCGGCCGCAAACGGATGCCTACAGGATACGTGTGCCCGTATTTTTTTCCAAACTTTTCCAAATTGGATAAGCTGTCGATATTTACATTAACACCCAGCGATACCGCTTCTTCAATTTCGCTGAAAGCAATGCCATTACTGGTGTAGAGGATGTTCTGTTTTTCAAACCCCGCATGCACAGCCAGCTTTACTTCATTGATAGAACTACAGTCGATATTACAGCCGACCGAACGGATATGTTTTAAGATATTGATATTCGTCAATGCCTTGCCCGCATAAAAAAAACGTGCATTCGTTTTATCAAATGCCGATTTCAGTTTATTGAATTGTTCCGTTATTTTTTCAGCATGGTATACGTACACAGGTGTGCCGTATTCGTTTGCGATGGAGATGAGTTGTTGGTTGGAAAGGCTTAAAGACATGTTTGTATTGGGAAATTTTGGAATTGGGAAATTTTGGAATCGTGAAAGATACTTTCAATTTCAAAATTTCCCAATTTCAAAATTATTCGGGTGTTCCTTCTGCCCCAGGTTCTGCAGAATCTTCTTCATCTTTTATAATGAGTTCGCCTTCTTCATTCACGGTAAGATCAGATACATCTGCTTTAGGAGTATCGTCTTCAGCGATCATATCAGCTACAGGCTGATCAGTAAAATCTTCCGGGTTCATAATGGTTCCTTCCACGATCTGTTCAGCCAGCACTTCCCTGATCTTGGGAAGATCGGCTGCTGAATTGATGCCGAAATAATCCATAAAGTTTTTGGAGGTTGCATATACCAATGGTTTCCCCGGCATATTTTCATTACGCCCACTGATCAGTACGAGTTCTTTCTCTAATAATTTCTGGATGCTGTAATCGCTGTTCACGCCGCGGATGGCTTCTATCTCGCCTTTGGTGATGGGTTGTTTATACGCAATGATCGCAAGTGTTTCCAATGCCGCATTGGATAAACGTTTCAGGAACTTATCGCCATTCAGCTGTGCAATGGTCTTGTGATAAGATACTTTGGTCAGGAACTGCCAGCCGCCGCCGCTTTGTTTTACTTCGAACGGGTAAAATTCGGAATCGTATTTTTCGCGGATGCCTTCCAGAGCGCTCTCTACCTGGTCGAGCATAATTCTTTCTTCCAGAAAACCAAACGTGTTGTTGATCAGTTCAACAATATCCAATGATGACAATGGTTTCTCACTGGCAAAAATAAGAACCTCGATATGAGGAATGATTTGACTGATTTCCATGAGAGCAATTGCAATTAATAATTAATAATTAACAATTAATAATTGAAATCAATAATCGGCAATTCTAATTACTAATTATTAATTACTAATTATTAATTATCCCTGTAGCGCCGCAGCCCCACTAACGATTTCAGTAAGTTCAGTGGTAATGGCAGCCTGTCTTGCGCGGTTATAACTGATCTTGAGCGATTTTAATAATTCGTTGGCATTCTCGCTTGCCTTATCCATCGCAGTCATACGGGCGCCGTGTTCACTGGCATTGCCATCGAGTACGGCTTTGTATAATTGTGTGTTCAGGATCTTTGGCATCAGCTCTGCAACCAGTTCTTCTTTGGCAGGTTCAAAAATAAAATCAGACTTTTTGCCACCCGCTTTTTTCGGAACTTTTGGAATAGGTAAAAAAGGTTCCGCAGTAAACCGTTGGGTTGCTGCATTTTTAAATTCGCTGTATACGATCTCTACTGCATCAAATTCTTTGTTCTCGAATGCTTTCATGGCAGCCTGTGCAGCGGCCTGTACATTTTCAAAACTCAGGTGCTGGAAAATATCTTTAAATGCAGCATCGGTTTTATAACCGGCTTTGGTAAGGCCTTCCCAGCCTTTTTTGCCGATGTTCCAGATGGTCACATTCTTTTTCTGTAACTGTGCTGGATATTTTTCAGCGATGGTTAATTTAGCCAGTTTAATGATGTTGGCATTATAACCGCCGCATAAACCCCTGTCGCTGGTGATCACAATCAGCAATACTTTT
>JABDAP010000070.1 GCA_013289065.1 Bacteroidota bacterium
GTATCCCCAAACAAGTTAACGAATAACGGGTTTAGGCCAATAACATTTAGTTTTGAAGCCATGTGGATGATCTGCAAAAAAGAATGGCAACAGTTTTTCAGCAGCCTTACCGGCTATATTGCCCTGGTGGTTTTTTTGTTGCTAAATGGTTTGTTCCTTTTTGTTTTCCCCGATACAAGCATTCTTGATTTCGGCTATGCCTCACTCGGTAGTTTTTTTAATCTTGCCCCGTGGATCTTATTGTTCCTCGTTCCCGTTATCACCATGCGCAGCCTGGCTGATGAATATAAAACCGGCACATTCGAATTACTTAAAACAATGCCGCTCACACCTGCACAAATTGTATGGGGTAAATTTTATGGTGCATTGATCATTGTGGTAACTGCATTGCTGCCAACTATCATTTATGCTGTGTCTGTTCAGCAACTCAGTGTTACAGGCGGTATCGATATCGGCGCTACCATCGGAAGTTATATCGGGCTGATCTTCCTCGGCGCAGTATTTACAGCTATCGGTATCTGCACAAGCAGTTTTACCAATAACACAGTGGTTGCATTTATTGCCGGCGCTTTTGTCTGCTTTTTATTGTATAACGGGTTTGATGCCATCAGCAAATTGCCCGTGTTCAAATCGGGGCTTGATTATTATATTGAAATGCTCGGCATCAATTTTCATTACCGCAGCATCAGCCGCGGTGTGGTCGACAGCAGGGATGTGATCTATTTCATCGGTATCATCATTCTGTTTTTATTCATCACGCAAAGAAACCTTAGCAGGCGCTGATCATGCAAAAACTCTTACAACATAAATATGCTATTGCAGGTTTAACGGCTTTGTTCATTGCCGTTATCTACCTGTCTACTTTATTTTTTTACCGGGTTGACCTTACCGCTGAAAAAAGATACAGCCTTACACCTGCTACCAAAACATTATTGAATAATGTAGACAGCGATATCAACATCAAAGTATTTCTCACGGGCGAGCTGCCGGCTGATTATAAAAAATTAAGTATCGCAACAAAAGACCTGTTGGATGAATTCAGGTCGCTTTCAGGCAATCATATAAAAATAAGTTTTGAAAAACCCGGTGAAGACATCACTAATGATACGGCAAGAGTGATGTTGTACGACAGCCTTGCAAGACTCGGCGTTGTATTTGAAAAAGCGGAAAGTGTTTCAGCTAAAACAGAAAAAGAAACCAACCAGTTAATTATTCCGTCGGCATTGGTAAGTTTCAGAAAGGGCCAGAAGCCTGTGGCTATCGATCTTCGCAGCAGCCGCAAAGTGTTCAAGCAGTTCAATGTGATCAATGATAACAGCCCGCAGGAAGATGCCGAAGCCACGCGCAATGCCGCAGAAGCTTTGCTTGAATTCAAATTTGCAGATGCGATCGATAAACTCACGCGCAAATATGTACCAACCGTTGCGTATGTTGTAGGAAATGGCGAGCCGGTTGATTATACAGTGAATGATCTTGGTGAAAGCTTGCGCAATGAATACCGTTTGGCAGTATTTGATCTAAAATCAGGTTATCCCAATGCAGCAATGATCGATGCATTGATGATCGTAAAACCCAAACAACCCTTTACCGAAGAAGATAAATTAAAACTGGATCAGTATGTAATGAATGGCGGGCACATTATCTGGTTCATTGATAAACTGCATGCCGAACTGGACAGCCTCATGCGAAGCCAGGCGGAGTATACCGCATTCGACCGCGGGCTGGAACTCGATGACATACTTTTTAAATATGGTGTGCGCATCAATCCCGATCTGGTACAGGATCTGAATTGTTCAAAGATCCCCATTGTGATCGGTAAGAATGCAGATGGCACGCCAAAAATGCAAAGGGTTCCATGGCCGTATTATCCGTTTCTTTCTGCGCATGGAGATAACCCGATCTCAAAAAACCTCGACCGCGTATTACCCATCTTTCCATCCAGTGTTGATACGGTAAAAGCGCCCGGCATCCGCAAAACAATTCTATTAACCACTGATAGTAACAGCCGTGTGATGAGTTCGCCAGCCATCGTATCGATCAATAGTGTAAAAGGCGAGGAAGACCTGCAGAGTTTTAACAGGAGTTATATACCCATTGCTGTTTTGCTGGAAGGCAAATTCAATTCGTTATACAGCAACCGCATTAGTAAAGCGGTAATGGATTCCGTACAACGCGTAACCGGGAAACCTTTTTACAGCAGTGCCGTGAAAGAAGGAAAACAAATTGTAGTGGGCGATGCAGATATCGTAACCAATTCTGTAAGTAATACTACCGGGCCATTGCCAATGGGTTTGTTGCCATTGGAAAATTACCGCTTTGCCAACCGTGAATTTTTTCTCAACTCAATCGACTATCTCGTAAATACCAACAATCTTTTCGAGAGCCGCAACAAAGATTTTGTTCTTCGTTTACTGGATAAAGTAAAAGTAGAAGAACAAAAGACCATGTGGCAGTTTCTCAATATCGGGTTGCCCATTCTTGTTGTGATCGTGTTCGGCAGCCTTTTCCAGTGGCGGAGAAAGCGCAGGTACCAGGGCGGTGAGTGGTGAGACGTGAATCGTGAATCGTGAGACGTGAGTAGGCAGTGACATTAGTACTGCAAAATTTTTTCTATTCACGACTCACGTCTCACGTCTCACGTTTCAAGCCCCTATTCCGTATCTTCACCGCTCAAACCCTCAGCATGTCTACACACGGAGTTGTTTACCTTGTTTTCGGGATCGTACTAACGGTTGCTTTGATATTCGACCTGGGTTTGCTGAGCAAAAAAAATCAGACCGTTTCCATTAAACAGGCGCTTTACCAAACTGCTTTCTGGATAGGGCTTGCACTGGTATTTTTTCTATTTGTGTGGATGGAAGGTGCATCGCTTGCTGCAGAAAATGCGCAAAACACAACAGCTGTTTCTGTTACCGGCCCGCAACTTGCTTTTGAATTTTTAAGTGCGTACCTGATGGAATGGAGTTTGAGCATCGATAATATTTTTGTGTTCATACTCATCTTCACTGCATTTTCAGTAAAAGAAAAACATTACCCTCGGGTTTTACTGGCAGGTGTTCTCATGGCTATCGTGTTCAGGATCATTTTTATCACAGTGGGTGTTGCACTGGTTGCCAGATTTTCATGGATACTTTATTTGTTTGGCGTATTTCTTTTGTACACCGGCTACAAAATGTTTGTGTCAACGGAAGAAGAAGAATTCAGCCCGCATGATTCGGCAATATATAAGTACCTGAAAAAATTCTTGCCGCTAGTTGATCATGATGGTAATGGAAAATACAGGGTGCATGAAAATGGAAAAGCTTTTTATACTTCCTTATTTGTGGTAGTAATGTTGCTTGCAGGAATTGATCTCGTATTTGCATTGGATTCCATTCCTGCAGTAATGGGCATTTCAAAAGACCCGCTGGTGATCTATACCTCAAATATCTTTGCTGTGCTGGGATTGCGTTCTTTATTCTTTTTGCTGCGCGGCGCAGTTAACCGGTTTGAATACCTGCAACAGGGCATTGCCGTTGTGTTGATATTCATCGGTATCAAAATGCTGGGTGAGCATTACCTGAATGAATGGTTAGATAAATCGGCACAGGTATTTCTTTCACTGGCCGTGATACTAGTGTGTATTTCGGGTTCGGTCCTTTATTCAATGCTGAAAAATAAAAAACGTACAGAAAGCTAATCCTAATGTTATCCTGACTTGGCCTACACTATTCAAAATATTGCCGATATTATCAAAGCAGATGCATCCATAGCATCCGATACAGTTATTGAACATTTACTGATAGACAGCCGCAAGATCGTATTCCCGCAAAGCTCCCTGTTCTTTGCTATCAGCGGCCCGCGGCGTGATGGCCACCAGTTTATTAACGAAGTATATAAAAGAGGTGTGCGGAATTTTGTGGTGAGAAAAGGATTTGACAGTTCAATGTATCCGCAGGCTGTTTTTTTAGAAGTGCCGGATGTATTGGATGCTTTGCAGGAATTAGCAGCATCGCACCGTAAAAAATTCTCTATTCCTGTAATGGGTATTACGGGCAGTAATGGCAAGACCATTGTAAAAGAATGGCTGTACCAGTTATTGCAGAAAGATTTTAATATCGTCCGCAGCCCGCGCAGTTATAATTCGCAGGTTGGCGTGCCATTGAGTATATGGCAGATGAATGAACAACATACACTCGGCATTTTTGAAGCGGGTATTTCAACCGTTGGCGAAATGGAAAAATTGGCAACGGTGATACAACCAACTATTGGCGTGTTCACAAACCTCGCAGATGCACACAATGAGGGTTTTGAAAATGACAGGCAAAAAGCACTCGAGAAATCAATACTCTTTGCCCATGTTGATTCACTTGTATTTGGCCGCGAATCATTACAACCCTCTTTATCGCCTGATGGAAAAGATAAAATACTTTTTGAACACAATACCGCTTTCATTTCATGGAGCCGTGAGTTTGATGCAACACTTCAAATAATATCGGAAGAAAGAAAAGATACGCATACGGCCATCACTGCGAAATATTTTAATAATACGGTTTCTATTATCATTCCTTTCACGGACAAAATATCGATCGACAATGCCATTACCTGCTGGTGCGTATTGTTACAAATGAACTACAAGGAAACGATTATACAGGAACGCATGTTATTGCTGGAACCTGTTGACATGCGGATGCAGCTAAAAAAAGCCATCAATAACTGTTATCTCCTCAACGATAGTTACAGCAACGATCTTTCCTCACTTGATCTTGCGATGGATCACCTGAAGCAACAGGCAGGCAACCAGCGGACTACTTTAATATTATCTGATATTTTTCAGTCAGGGCAGGACGAAGAAGTTTTGTATCGTGACATAGCAGCGCAAATAGCCGTTCGCGGAATTAACCGTTTGATCGGTATCGGCCCTGCTATGTTAAAACACCGGCCGGCATTTGAATCGATCGGTTCGGTTTCATTTTATCAATCAACAAATGATTTTTTACACCAGGCAAGTGCGCAGCAATTTAAAGACGAATACATTTTATTAAAAGGAGCGCGTGTATTTGAGTTTGAAAGAATATCGGCGTGGCTGGAACAAAAAGTACATCAGACCGTAATGGAAATAGATCTTTCAGCGATGATACATAACCTGAAAGAATACCAGCAGCAATTAAAACCATCAACCAGATTAATGGCGATGGTAAAAGCATTCAGTTACGGAAGCGGCAGTGCAGAAGTAGCGCGGATATTACAGTTTCATAAAGTTGACTACCTCGCAGTGGCGTATGCCGATGAAGGTGTTGAATTACGCAAAGCCGGTATCAGCCTGCCTGTTATGGTGATGAATGCCGATGAAGCAACATTCGATGCATTGGTTACGTATGATCTTGAACCGGAAATTTATTCGTTCCCTATTTACAACGCATTTCATCATTATCTGAGCCAGCAGGGAATACAACAGTTTCCTGTTCATATCAAATTCAATACGGGTATGAACCGTTTGGGCTTCGAGATCATAGATGCTGAAGAGTTGGGAAACATGATTTTGAACAATCAAACTATGGCGGTAAAAACAGTGTTCAGTCATCTGGTTGCGAGCGAAAGCGCCGAACACGATGGGTTTACCAGGCAACAGGCAGATCTGTTTGAAGAAGGCTGCACAGTGATGCAGCAAACGCTCGGCTATCATTTTATCAAACACATTGCCAACTCAGCAGCTATTTTCCGCAAACCGGAATACCAGTTCGATATGGTGCGTTTGGGAATTGGATTGTATGGTGTAGACAGTGCCAATGGTTTATCGCTTCAAACGGTTACCACTTTAAAATCAACGATCGCACAGATCAGAACAGTGAAAGCAGGAGATACGATCGGATATAACCGCAAAGGAAAACTGATGCGTGATAGTTTGATCGCTACTGTCCGTATCGGTTATGCCGATGGATTTGGAAGACAACTCGGTAATGGCAAAGGCAGTATGTATATCAATGGAAAACTGGCAGCTGTGATTGGCAATGTTTGCATGGACATGACGATGATCGATATTACGGATATACCCGGTGTAAAAGAAGGAGATGAAGTAGAGATCTTCGGTAAACACTTACCCGTACAACAGGTAGCAGAATGGGCCGGAACCATTGCATACGAGATCATGACGGGAATAAGCCAAAGGGTTAAGAGAGTGTATACTGAAGAATAATAGGCAACTACGTGAGCCCCTATTGTTTAAAATTTCCCAATTTCCCGATCCCCAATTCCAAAATAAACCAAACCCCTATCTTTGCCCACCATAAAACAAATCAGTGAAAGCAAGACAGATCATACTCCTCATTTTCCTCGTCATTCTTGTGGACCAGGTATTGAAATTCTATATCAAACTTCATTATTATGCGGGAGAAGAACATAATGTGATCGGCCATTGGTTCCGTTTGCATTTTGTAGAAAATGAAGGCATGGCCTGGGGCTGGAAATTTGGCGGCGGCTTTGGCAAGATCATTCTTACGTTGTTCAGGTTGGTAGCAGTGATCTGGGGAAGTTTTTTATTGCGTGGGTTTATCCGCAAACAATATCATAAAGGATTTATCATCTGCGCGGCATTGATCTATGCCGGTGCATTGGGTAACCTGATCGATAGCCTTTTTTATGGATTGATATTCGATACCAGCAATCCGTTTTCACAAAATCTTGCGCACCTGTTTCCTGCAGGTGGTGGTTATGCAGGGTTGTTTCATGGTAAAGTGGTGGACATGTTATATTTCCCCATCATTACCAATGCGCATTATCCTTCATGGGTTCCGTTTGTGGGTAGCGATGAGTTTGAATTTTTCCGCCCGGTATTCAATATTGCCGATGCATCTATTTCAACCGGTGTAATTGTTATCCTGATCTTTCAGAACAGGTTCTTTAAAAAACATGCAGTAGAAAAACACCATACCATTGAAACGGATAGTATTGTGAGTGATAAGACGCAGATATTTTAGAAGCTGATCCGACAAAAATGCTCCAACTCAAATTCTTCGGGCAGTTTTTCAAACACATAGATTCATAGAGTGGCATAGTGCACATAGAAGTTTTTGGCTTATGTTTTCTTCCCTAAACCTATGTACCTATGTGTTTAATAAGCGTTCGCAGCGGCGCCGTATTGTTATTTGGTGAATATAACAGTGAGTAGATATTTTAAAACAGGAACAAAACAATAAAAAAACCTCTGCAACTAATGCAGAGGTTTTTTTATTCAGTGTTGAAATAATTTATTTTATGATCGGGGTAGAATCCAACGAAACACTCTGCGATGGAGTGATCGCAAATACCTGGTCTATCAACCCATAATTCTTGGCGTAATAGGAATTACCCGAGAGCATTATCGTAAAAGTGCTGGAACCATCAGGCTCAAACATGATATCGCGTTTGATATTGATCACGTTCTGGTATGTTTTTCCGCCAATCGTATATGGTGTTGTATTTTTTGAGATCATCGTAAAAACAGCTTTGGCTGTGCCCCGCGTTCCGTTTGTCCAAACGGGCCCGTAATTAGGCGACGACCATGTATCAGTTACATTGGCATTTTCTTTCAGGAAAGGATAGGTAATGAAAAAAGACGGAACTGTATCAAACACGCTAGTATAATCAAAGTCAACTGTGCTCAATGCATAATAAATTCCGCGTGTTGGATCTTTGGCAAAATAGAAGGTATCTTTTAAACGTGTAGCAAACTGGGCATAGCTTAAAGTATCTACAGTAACGAGCCCTACGGCAGCCGAAACAGTAAAGGTATCGAGCGAGCCAAGTTTAGGAATATACCGGTAAACCCAGCTTGACCCGCTGGTGGTAGGAAAATAATCACCATTGGTTCCGGTACCGGTAGTTCCACCGCTGCCACCGCCGCCGGTGGTTGAACCGCTTCCGTTGGCTGTTATAGTAAACCCGCAAATATTATTATTAAAATAAGTAGTGAAATCGGATGCTTTTGGAAGGATTGGGGTACCATAACCTTTCAGTTTGATGGTATTTGTACCGGTGCTGACAGCAAAACCCGAATCGAGGAACCACATGCCGTTGACCGTATCGGAATAGATCTTGTATTTACCCTGCGCCGTGAAATTTACACTGATGATAACGTAGTTGCCGGTAGTGGTAAGCGGTGTATCTACACTATAATTACCTACAATGGTTGCGGCTTTACAGTTTCCCAGCGAATCTACCAGTTCACCCTGGGCCGTACCTCCGAAGCCACCGTTCTCTACACTTAATTCCTTTTTACATGCCATGAACATGCACAAAAGAAAAAGCATCATACCCAATCGTATGTTTATCCTGTTCCTATTCATAGTCTTTTTCGCATTTTCTACCTGTATACGAATATCAGATAAAGTTTAAACTAAAAACGCTGCCCGGTCGCCCAAATTATCTTTTTTTATCAATTGCCGTACATTATTTAACGTAGTTGTGACAATTTGGGTCATTGCTTCTGCTGTAAAAAAGGCCTGGTGGGCGGTGATCAGCACATTGGAAAAGCTCATCAGCCGCTGGATCTCATCGTCCAGGATCACCTCTGCCGAATGGTCTGCAAAGAAAAGGTGCTCTTCCTGCTCGTATACATCCATACTCAGGGAGCCTATCTGCCCGGATTTGAGTCCATTAATAATGGCAGTTGTATCGATCAATCCGCCCCTGCTTGTATTGATCAGCATGACACCTTTTTTCATCATGGCGATCGTGTCATTATTGACCAGGTGCCGGGTCTGCTCATTTAACGGGCAGTGGATGGAAATGATATCGCTTTTGAGTACTTCGATCATCGGATGATAAACCACTCCCAATGCCTCCATTTCTTTATTGGCAACCAGGTCGAACGCAAGAACGGTGCAACCCATCCCGATCATGATCCGGCAAAAAGCTTTGCCGATGTTTCCGGTACCGATCACGCCGATGGTTTTGCCATGCAGGTTAAAACCCAATAATCCGTTCAGTGAAAAATTCTGTTCCCTAACGCGGTTATATGCTTTGTGCGTTTTACGGTTGAGGGTTAAAATAAGCGCCAATGCATGTTCTGCCACTGCTTCGGGCGAATAGGCAGGTACCCGGCAAACCCGTATACCATTCGATCTTGCCGCTTCCAGGTCAACATTATTAAAACCGGCACATCGAAGCGCAACGATCTTTATTCCTTTTGCCGAGAGATATTTGCAGACATCTGCATTTACTATATCATTTACAAATACACAAATGGCGTCGGCATGATCAGCGAGAGAAACGGTTTGCATACTCAGGGCCGCTTCAATGAATACGAGTTCAAATTGACCTGCCTCATTTTGAAGGTTAAAAAAAAGTTTGTCGTAAGGCTGGGACGAAAAGAAGATGATCTTCATGATAGCTTAAAGGTAGGCTATTGAGTGGGAGTGTGGTGAGTCGTGAGCCGTCAGTCGTGAGTATGCGCATTCTTTTACGATCCACTCACTGCTGACGGCTCACGACTGACGATTCACGACAGGATCTCTTTCAAACTCTCTTCCGTTGCAGAGATCGTTTTATCAAGATCATCATAACTGAGTGCATTATTGAGGAACCAGCTTTCAAAGGCAGATGGCGGCAAATAAATTCCGCGTTTGAGCATGGCATGAAAATATTTTTTGAACAGTTCATTATTTGCTGAGGCTGCAGTTGCAAAATCGGTTATTGCATGACCGCTGAAATGTATGCTGATCATGGAGCCCAACCTGTTGATCACATAAGGAGTGCCCGATTGTTTTAAAACTTTATCCAAACCTTCGTGCAGGTATGCCGTTTTCTTTTCCAGTTCTGTATAGATGTTGGGATTGTTTTTTAATTGGGCCAGCATTGTAAATCCTGCGATCATTGCAATGGGGTTGCCGCTTAAAGTGCCCGCCTGGTATACGTTTCCGAGCGGCGCTATTTTTTCCATGATCTCTTTCCTGCCGCCAAATGCACCAACGGGCATTCCGCCGCCGATCACTTTTCCATATGTTACCAGGTCTGCATTTACTTTTAAGTGTTCCTGTGCGCCACCGGGTGCCAAACGGAAACCGGTCATCACTTCATCAAAAATAAATACGATCGATTCTGTATCGCATATTTTGCGCAACCCTTCAATAAACCCTGGTTCAGGTAAAATACATCCCATGTTTCCTGCAACAGGCTCAATGATGATTGCTGCGATCTCATTTTTATTTTCTTTCACCAATTGTTTTACTGCATCGAGGTCATTGTATGCACAGGTCAATGTATCATTTGAAACACCACCGGTAATACCGGGTACGGTTTGAATATTGAATGTTGCCAAACCACTTCCCGCTTTTACGAGAAATGCATCTGCATGCCCATGATAACAACCTTCGAATTTGATGAATTTATTTTTTCCTGTATACCCTCTCGCCAAACGCAAGGCACTCATGCATGCTTCGGTACCGCTGCTCACCATTCTTATGAGATCCACATTTGGCGCCATACTGCGTATCAATTCGGCCATCTCAATTTCCAATTGTGTTGGTGCGCCGTATGATGTTGAAAATACAGCTCTTTCCTGTATGGCTTTTACAACGGGTTCGTATGCATGTCCTAATATCATCGGCCCCCATGAAGCGATATAATCTATATATTGATTGCCATCTACATCATATAAATAAGCGCCTTTCGCTTTCTCAATAAAGATGGGCGTGCCACCAACACTTTTGAATGCACGAACTGGAGAGTTTACTCCGCCGGGGATAGACTGTTGGGCGCGTTCGAATAGTTGTTTACTTTTTTCGTACATAATAATATTAGTGAATGGTGAATAGTCAATGGTCAATTTGTTTTTTGGAATTGATCATTCCTGATAACATTTTGAAGCATTGAATTAATAGTTTTTGAATTGGATCAGTATTTATATTTTCAAGATAGTGCAGCTCTTTTGCAATATCGAGTGCCGCATCTATTTCTATAACAGAACCTCTCGCAATTTCATAATATCTTTTTCTTTCCGTTTCCGATTTTCGCGAAGCTCCTTCCGAAATATTAAGGTGTACAGACAATGCTGCTCTGCGTATTTGCGAACTCATTCCAAACTTTTCTTCAACAGGCAAATAATTTGTCAGTTTATAACAATGATGCACAAATGATTTCGATACAGCATATATTTCAAGCTTCTGGTGGTTGAGATTGATAAACATAAAAAGATTTTGAAAACAAATATCTTCCTATTCACCATTCACTATTGCCCATTCACAAAAACACGTTTTAAAAAGCAAAATAATACGTATAAATACTTACTACTCTAATAACCTAATAATATCCTTCGCAAAATAAGTAGCGATCAGATCCGCACCGGCTCTTTTGATGGATGTTAAACTTTCCAGCACAGCTTTTTCTTCATTGAGCCAGCCCATTTTTGCTGCGGCTTTGATCATGGCGTATTCACCACTTACCTGGTAGGCGCTTACCGGAACTTCAACAATATTTTTTATTTCGCGGATGATATCGAGATAAGCCATGGCCGGTTTTATCATAACAATATCTGCGCCTTCTTCAATATCCATCAGTGTTTCCTTAATGGCTTCCGTTCGGTTGGCATAATCCATCTGGTATGTTTTTTTATCACCAAACCCCGGCGCACTATCGAGTGCATCACGGAACGGGCCATAAAAACAGGACGCATATTTTGCGCTGTAACTCATGATGCCTGTTCTGGTAAAACCATTTTCTTCCAATCCATTGCGGATAGCGCCGATGCGGCCATCCATCATATCACTCGGCGCTACAAAATCGGCGCCGGCAGTGGCATGGCTGATACTCATCTTCACCAGTGCTTCTACCGTTTCATCGTTAACGATCTCGTTGTCTTTTACAATACCATCATGGCCATAAGATGAATAAGGGTCGAGCGCCACATCCGTCATCACCACCATTTCAGGAACGGCGTCCTTGATCGCTTTGATACTTCTTTGCATCAATCCATTTTTGTTCCATGCTTCTTTGCCGGTATTGTCTTTCCATTCGTCTTTACATTTGATAAATAGCAAAACGGATCTGATCCCGGTCGACCATAATTCTTTTACTTCTTTCACCGTAAGATCAATGCTGCGGCGGTAATAACCGGGCATTGATGCGATCTCTGTTGCAATATTTTCTCCCTCATCAATAAATAACGGCGCAAGAAAATCGGCAGGTTTTAAAACTGTTTCAGCAACCATCGATCTGATGGCGTGCGATTGACGCAGTATGCTGTTTCTTCTTTGTAAAATCATTCTCTAAATTTTCTTAGTGATCCTTTGTGGCACTAAGGTTATGAATTAGATCCAGTTTCTTGGCTGCAAACAAACCCGGAACAGTTTATCTTCTTCAGACCCGGCTTCAGGCTGATGATCATAGATCCATTTTGCACGCGGAGGTAAACTCATTAAAATACTTTCTGTCCTGCCATTTGTTTTTAAACCAAACACGGTTCCGCGGTCGTGCAATAAATTGAATTCAACATAACGGCCCCTTCTTATTTCCTGCCAGTTTGTTTCTTTGTGTGTGTAAGGTGTATCTTTTCTCTTTTCAACAATAGGAAGATAAGCGCCGAGAAATGCATCGCCATTTGCTTTTTGAAACGATAATAATTTTTCAAGATCAAAATTTTCATCCGCGCGCAGGTGGTCGTAAAATATGCCGCCGATACCGCGGGTTTCATTGTTGCGGTGTTTGTTTACAAAATACGCATCGCAGTTTTGCTTGAATGTTGGGTACAGGTTGCTTCCGAAATTATCGAGCGTATCTTTTAATGTTTGATGAAAATGTCTGGCATCTTCTTCAAATAAATAATAGGGTGTAAGGTCTGTACCGCCGCCGAACCACCGGTCGCTTACATGATCGGTCTCGTCGTACAATTCAAAATAACGCCAGTTGGCATGCACGGTTGGTACAAACGGATTAAGCGGATGAATAACCAATGACAAACCACATGCAAACCATTTGGCTCCATCGATCTGTAATGATCTGCGCATAGTATCTGTTACTTTTCCATACACAACAGAAACATTTACGCCGGCTTTTTCAAAAACATTTCCTTCAGCAATTGCCCTTGTTCTTCCGCCGCCACCTCG
>JABDAP010000071.1 GCA_013289065.1 Bacteroidota bacterium
AGGTTGGCTACTGCATACTGCAGATCGGCAATGATGAATGCATATACATCGGGTACCGAACTGCGCCCTATTTTATTGGCTTCTGCTGCAGTAGCTGCATGATCGATGATCGGCAGTTTACCATAATACCTGATCAGGTCAAAATAATAAAATGCACGAAGAAACCTTGCCTCCGCAGTTAACCTTGTTTGCAATGCTGCAGAGCCGATATTGCTTCCATTGGTTGCGATCTGATCCAGTACAACGTTTGCTTTAAAGATGCCATTAAAGTCTGCGCTCCATGCTTCTTCCACATATACGTTTGGTGCAATGCCCGGTGCAAAATTATTGATCGGATCCGGGTCGCGGCCCACTGCATTTACCGGATAAATATTATCTGATCTTACTTCAGAAAGAAACATCAGTCGATCAGGGTAGCCTCTTAATGAATTGTATGCGGCATTCACAGCCTGTATAAAATCACTCGGCTGCTGATAGAAAGTTAAAGTGGTTGCCGATGAGATAGGCACCTGGTTCAGATCCTTTGTGCACGATGCAGCGAGAATCCCGATTGTTGTGATGAGCGTTAAATTAAAAAATATCTTTTTCATTTTTTGTTGATTTGGGTAGGACAATTAGAATGTAATATTTAATCCGATCACAAATGATTTTGCCAGTGGCATTGCACCGTAATCTCCTGCTTCCGGAAATGAGCTGCTTGAACTGATCGCAGTATTGGCAGCTTCCGGGTTTAATCCATTAACGTATTTATCATGTCCAAAAAAGTTTTCTAATGTCAGGTAGAGCCGCATGCCCTGTATGGCCGATGTTTTGATCAGGCTCTTCATGTTATATCCCAGCGTAATATTCCTCACACGTATATAATCTGATGAATACAACCAGTCTGTTGCAGAAGTGATCGGGTTATTATAAGTTGAATAGGCTTTACCAAAACGCCCTTCTCCCTGATTGGTTGGCGAGTACCACCTGTTTACAAAAGATTCGGGATGGTTATCGGATCTTCCCTGGCCCGGGCGTGAGATCGCTCTTCCGAGTTCTGAATAAATGGAACCGCCTGATTGCCCGTTAACCAACACGGTCAGGTCAAAATCTTTGTAACGGAAAGTATTGCTGATACCATAAGTATAATCGGGGTTAGGGTGGCCAACGATCACTTTATCCGCTTCTGTTATCACACCGTCGCCATTGGTATCCTGGAATTTAAAATCTCCGGGTTGTTCAGCTGTGCCATATCTGGCAACGCCTTTCGCAATATCATCTGCTGTTAAAAATCCGGTTACTTTTAAAACATAGATACTGTTCAGCGCCTCACCAACACGTAAGATCTGATCGGTTACGGTAAGGCTGTTTGGTACGATGATCTGTGTTTGTCCCGTCGCAAGCGATATTATTTTATTACCATTATGTGTTAGCGTAACGGATGTGTTCCACTGAAATGTTTTGCCGATGATATTTCGTGAAGTGATCTCCAGTTCCTGCCCGATATTTCTTACCGAACCAACATTGCTCAGGTAAGTTTGAAATCCTGTTGCTTCCGGTACCTGCACATTTAAGAGGAGGTCGGTATTTAATTTATTATAGTAATCGAATGAACCGGTGATGCGGTTATTCAATATCCCGAAATCAAATCCGAAATCATAGGTCTGTGATCTTTCCCATTTCAGATCTGGATTGGCGAGTACATTGGGAGATTGCCCGATACCTGCTACCTGTGTTGCGCCGAAAATATATCCTGCAGAACCAATGGTTGGAATAGGTGCGTAATCATTCGGTAAATTATTATTTCCGTTCACACCATAACTGCCTCTTATTTTCAGGTAGCTGATCGCCGGTATGTTTGCCATGAATCTTTCTTTGCTAACTACCCATGCAGCAGACACCGATGGAAATATACCATACTGGTCATTGATACCAAATCTGGAAGAGCCATCTCTACGGATACTTGCCGATAAAAGGTATTTGTCTTTATAACCATATTGCACACGGCTGAATGCAGAAAGCAATACGCTTTGCGTTGAAGTGGTATTACCGGTAACTGCCGCCGCTGCATTTAATGTCTGTATCACCGCACTCGTATATCCACCGTTCGAACTCATCGTAACCCTGTCTAAACGGTCAAGGTTGTATGAATAACCTGCGAGTACATTCAAGCTGTGTACATTATTGATCACCGTATTATACGTGAGCGTATTTTCATTTACAAAAGTTTGCCTCCGGTAACTGTTGTAAGAACCGGTAGTTGCCGCCAGCAGATTATTTGCCCCGGTAAAAGTTCTTCCGGCCTGCGTACCCGTTGTAGTGTATGGTACATACGTATTTGCAATATTATCTGTATTATCGAGATTAACTGAAGTACGGAAACTCAAACCTTTGATGATCTGGTATTCTCCATACAATGAACCCAGTGTACGGTAACGTTTGGTAGTACCTACATTATACACCAGTTTACCCATTGGCGAGTTAAGGGTACTGCTGTATACATATTGTCCCATTCTTCCGATGTTCGGAAACAAACCCATGGTATCTTCCTGAACAGGTGCAAGGCTTAATGCCTGGTGAAAGATGGCATCTTTTCCATCAACGCCCGGACTCGGATCCTGCGTTACAGAATAGGTGGGTGCAATGTTTACGCCGAATTTTAAATTCTTCGATGCAGTGAATTCTACATTCGCTCTTAATGAATAGGCTTTATAACCTGCATCGATCACAAAACTTTCCTGGTTTGCATAATTGCCCGAGATAAAATATTTCACTGCATCTGTTCCGCCGCTTGCGGATACTTCGTAGTTCTGCATCTGCCCTTTTCTTTCGATCGCATCCTGCCAGTCAACAAATTCCAGGCCCGGATGGCCCGGCATTGCCCAGCGCGGATCGAGAATATAGTTGGCATTGAATGCTCCGCCGTTCTTTGCCAAACGTGTAGCCTGGTCATCATTGGCAGTAGCCCCTGCAAAGGCTGCAACATATTGTGCATTGATCACCTCCGTAGCCTGGTCTATCCATTCCTGGCCATTCATCATCTTCAATTTTTTTGCCGCCTGGTTATAACCTGCATACGTATTCACACTGATCTTTGCTTTACCCGCCTGCCCTCTTTTCGTAGTGATCAATACAACGCCATTCGATGCGCGTGATCCATAGATGGCTGCAGCAGCTGCATCTTTCAATACCTGTATGGTTTCAATATCATTGGGATTAATATTATCTAAAGGATTACCTGTTGAAAAAGATCCGTTCGTTGTATTGCTTGAATTCACAGATAAAGGAAATCCATCGATCACATACAATGGTTCATTACCGCCACTGATAGATCCTGAACCACGCACCTGTATGCTGAAAGCCTTACCCGGCGCGCCTGTTGTTTGTTTTACCGTAACTCCGGCCATTTGTCCTACCAGCGCCTGGTCAACACGTGTAATAGGCCTTTCATCAAGTATCTCATTCTTTAAAGTGCTGACGGCACCGGTTACGTTTCCTCTTTTTTGCGTACCATAACCCACCACTACTACTTCATCAAGTTGTTTGGAAGTTTTTTCGAGTGATACGGATCCATCATTACCTGAAACAGTGATCGTTTTTTCTGCAAAACTCAGATGCGAAAAAACCAGTTGTACTGCCTGACCTGCAGGAGCAGAAATAGTAAAGGTTCCGCTGGCATCTGTTTTTGTTTTTGTTGCAGTGCCTTTTAAAGTAACGGTTGCATCGGCAACCAAACCGCCGGACTCATCGGTAACCGTGCCTTTTATTTGCCTTTGCTGGGCGAAGATGAATAAAGGAAATAGAAGAAGAAATGCTACAAAGAGCAATGCGTTTTTTTTCATATGACAGCAATTATGGTTTAAAATCAGTACAAATTATTTTGATTTTATTCCACAATCATCCTGCACCATCCTGCCGAATCATCCTGTACTATCCTGCGGTTGAGCGATTGTAACCGATTGTAACTAACGTGTAAGAGTTACACTGAGCAAACCGATTATTACATCATCCGCCATGATTGGAATGAAAGTTCAGATTGCTCTTTATGCGCTCTGCGCGTATTTCTTTGCGCACTCTGCGGTGAATAGCTTCAATTATAACCGCAGAGTGTGCAAAGAAATACACCAGAGATTCGCAGAGTATTGAATAGCATAAAAAATTGAAGCATGCGTATTTTAAAATACATTATCAATTAAAGGCCGGCTGTATGTTTCTTTTGCTGCTTTTGTTTTGGGCGAGCCAAAATAAAAATAGAGTGTGCGTTTTACCGGCCCGTTTATTTTAGTAGGTTCACTTTGCGGGCCAAGCGCAGAGGTGTTGGAACTGATATTCAATGCCAGCTTTGTACCCATTGCCGGAATACAATCCAGGAAACTGATATTGCCAACCGGTAATTCAGGAAAAGGTTTTACGCCGGTCAGGCCATAAAAATCAAAGAGCCGGATATATAAGCCCGTGTCTTTGCTTGCCACATAAAATTTTCCTTCCACCGTACTGAATTCCATCCATGTAATTTCTCCGTAATACCCTTTGAATTCAGGATAGATCAAAGGAGCGTAACTGGTTTGCGTGTTGTTGTATTGGTTCTGCCAAACATTTACCGGCGTGCCCTGCAAACGGTTCTTCCATTGGCGGTACGGGCCTTTACCCAACCATTTGGCAGATAAAATATAATTCTCAGGATAATTGAAACTAACGCCGGCAAACGTGTATGAACCATTTAATACATATTCATATTCCAGGCTCACCCAACCGCTGCCCGATATTTTCCAACGCGTGTATTTCATGTTGCCATCGTACATAAATTCTACCACATGATCATTTCCTTCTTTGTATTGCCTGGATGAAATGATCTTTGCATCACCCTGTACCAATACCGGCCCTTTTGTAAAAGATAAATTATCTGAAGCGCTGTTCTTTGCATTGTTCAGCATACCCGTTTTTTTATTCAGGTTCACGGCAACTTCACCGCCTTTTAAAATATAGGTTGAATCGGTTTCAGTGATCGCTGTTACGCTGTCGTTCGTTACCAGTATATCTTTAAGCAATCCTTCATTTGTTTTTATTTTCCAGATCCATTTATACAGTTCTTTTTTAAACGGGTCGGATGCAACCAATACCAATGCATCATATTTTTTATAATCGGCCGGAATGTTCAATTGAATATTTCCGCCCGCACCCGGAACAACGGATGGCGCCGTACCGGTTCCTTTTTGCTGCACGCTGTAACCCGGAACTTTATCAGCAGGCTGATAATAATTAACCAGCGCCCATTGAAAACTGCACTGATCCATATTGGTGAAATGATAACGGTTCTCCACAGCGATCTTTCCGTCAAAATCCGCAGGCAGTTCCTGCATGAATATTTTTACGGGTGAGAATATTTCTTTGAGTGCAAAAAAGCTGGCTTCTTTTTCACGGTGCGGGCCCAGTATGCCGTCATTTGCATTCAACCCGTTTGCATCAAGTACATTATTAAAATCCGTACGCACAACCGATTCATCCAGCATGGCCCAGATAAAACCGCCGCCGCTTCTTTTTGCGTGCCAGTGCAGTTCCCAGAAATCGTTCATGGCCGAGCCTGCGCCGCCATCATCCTGCGAATGCAGGAATTCTGTAGGCATATAGATCAGTGAATCATTCAATATATTCTTTGTGCTGTAATAATCCTCGTAATGGTTGCAGTCTATGCCATTGAATTCATTTCCCGGTTTATGATGCGGATGTATTACGGGCCGCTGCGAATAATCCCATTTTACAAATTCTTTATCGAGTTCTTTGTTTGTGCCGCCTTCATTGCCATTATCCCAGAAAATAATGGATGGATGATTGAGATCGCGCGTCACCATTTCTTTTACCAGTTTCTCTCCCACTCTGGTAGTATAAAATTTTTGCCATCCTGCCAGTTCATCCAGCACATACAATCCCAGCGAATCGCATAGCTCAAGAAATTTTTTATCCGGCGGATAATGCGAACAGCGAACGGCATTCATATTCATTTCCTTTAACAACTGTACATCGAGCAGTTGTTCGGCGTCATTCAATGTTCTTCCTGTTTCGGGCCAGAAGCAATGGCGGTTAGTGCCTTTCATTTTTATCTGAACACCATTCAGGTAAATACCATCGCCGCGCCTTATTTCAATTGTTCTGAAACCGAATTTTTCGGTTGTTTGATACAGGGTTTTTGAAACATCTTTCAGATACACATTTACTTTATACAGGTTTGGCGTTTCGCCTGTCCACTGCAAAACCTTTCCTGCATTGGTTTTCAGCGTTATTACAGAATCGTTCTTATTTACTTTTGCACTGGCAGAGGCAATTATTTTTCCTTTTGCATCAATAATATCGGCTACAATATTTCTTTGCTGCTGAATATTTTTTACAAACACCTGCATGGCAAAATTTCCATTCGCTTTTGTATCGATGGCTGTGTAATCGATATATTCTTTGGGAACCGCTTCGAGATATACCGGCCTGAATATTCCGCCGAATACCCAGTAGTCAGCCAGCCGTTCTGCATTGTTCACGCTGGCATCATCACTCATCTTGCTTACAGTTGCTTCGAGTAAATTCTGTTTACCAAACTGTAATTTATCAGTGATGTTATATTTGAAACGATAAAATGCACCTTGGTGCGTAGCGCCGGCAGATCTTCCATTGATCTTTATTTCCGTATCCGTCATGCTTCCTTCAAACACAATGAATACTTCTTTGTCCTTCCATGAAACAGGTACGGAGAAATGATATTGATACATTCCCTTCTCATCATAAAAACGGAAATTCTTTCCGTTCGTTTTATAATCGCGTCCGTAATTATAATTACCAAACCCTTGCTGCTCCCAGCAGGAAGGTACCTGGATCTTTGTCCAGTAACCGCTTTGCCTTCCACCCGTACAGAAAAAATCCCATGCAACGGTTTGGTCACTGCCTGTACCGGATAAATACTGCACCTGTTTTGTTTGTGCAGTTAATCCGTTAACAGAAAATAAAAAAAAGGCAATAAAAAATTTATACATGATTCAACTATATATAAGGTACACGGTCAAGTACAGAAGTATCGGTTTGCAGTGTTGTGATCAGATCCCACACTTTTTTCATTACCGGTATTCCATTGGCAAGATTTTTTTTTCTTGACTGCATCACGCGCTCGCCGGGATAGGTTATTTTTTGTGATCCGCCGTCGGGAATTGACCGATGATAATCTGCAATGATATTTTCAATCGCTGCTGCCATAGAAGAATGATTGCCCAGTTTAGAAAGATCGATCGCAATAAATACCTGTGATAATCCATATTCCACAGGTATCTTACTGATCTCCTGTGTTGATAAACCATTAGATAAAATGACCGACAACAGATCGAGAACAAGCGATAAACCTGCGCCTTTCCAGTAACCTGTCGGTATCAATCTTCTTGTAGCAAGTATTGCAGAAGGATCATTCGTCAGTTTTCCATCTTTATCAAACCCGGCATTTACGGGAAGCATTTCATTACGCATGGCAACCTGTTCCATGGCGCCTAATGAGTATTGCGACATAGCCATATCCAGCACGATCGCTTCATAGTTATATGGCATCGCCATCACTAATGGATTATTGCCGAGCCGTGCATCTGTTGCACCCCAGGCAGGCATATTGGCGATGGTGTTTGTCCAGCCAATAAAAACAAAACCTTTTTTAGCGGCCCGCCATCCATAATACCCGGCACGCATCCAGTGGTTGGTGTTTGAAAGGGCAACACAGCCGATACCATATTCTGTTGCGAGCCTCATTGCATTATCTGTTGCATGCACTCCATTCAAAGGGCCGGCACCCATGTTACCATCCCACTGTTCGATGCCGCCAAATTTTGATTGAAGTGAAGGAACTGCATTTGCTTTTACATACCCATCTCTCACATACCTCGCAAATCTCGGAAACCGGTTCACACCGTGGGTGTACACGCCATCAACACTATTAGCGGTAAATATTTCTGCGCATTGCTTTGCATTGCTTTCTGTAAAACCAAGCTTGATCAAAATATTGGAAAAACAATCCTGCATTTCATCCGCCTGAACAATAACTGTTGAAGTAGTTTCCTCCATAATATAAATTGTTCAATGAAGTTCGGGATTATTTCTCTGTGTAACACAGCAACTCTTTGCGTAAAACTTTGCGTTCCCCTGCGGTTAATAGCTCTGGTTCAACCACAGAGGAACGCAAAGTTTTACGCAGAGGGACACAAAGCATTTTGATGGCAGCTACGTTTATCCTTTATCTACTCTATTTACACCATCTACTCTATTTACACTATCTACTTTATTTACTTACCTCCATCCCCCTTATCACCACCGGCCCCAATAAACCCGAAGGTTTTGGTAACCATTTAGCTGCAGTAAAGAGCCCATCACTTCCCCGGTTTTGCGGAAAGCGTGCCGGGAAATTGGTATTATTAAATTTCTTCCACACCACGCCTCTTTTTTCAAGGTCAACAATACGGTTAGGCATACCATTGGTGACTTTCAGTTCCAGGAGGTTATCATCTTTACATTCTGCTGCAGGAATAATTGCATTGAAGGAAGGGCCAATTAGTGTAATTATTTTCTTGCCATTTAATATTACTTCAGCGGTTTCCTGTACAGCGCCGAGATCAAGTGTATAATAATCAGATTTGAATTTCGGTTTTGGAAAATGCGTGCTGTATTGCGCCGTACCGCTGAAATTTTTTACTTCATCGCCTGGCAGGTCGGTCCATGAACCAAGTGTTGTTATTGTTGTTTGTGCCGGCAATGTTGGGCCGCCGTCGATAAACTGTAACTTCCATTCTCCATCAAGTACCTGTAATTCCTGTGTGGTTGTATAATATGGATAAGTGTTGCCTGTTACTGGTGACCTGTTTGTCTGAAGGATACAACTTGCACCCGCATCTATCTGCAACAATACTTTGACCATCCCATTTTCCATTTTTGTTTTGGCAACACCCGCTTTTACGGTCATCGGGTCGAACAGTAAAATATTTTTTTCATTTGCCTGTAACGGAATCCATTCATTCACCATCGTTTTGCCGGGATTGGAAATAAAATAATAATGTCCGTTTATATAATTGCGCCGCGCATATTGCAATCCCCAGTCAACCATTGTTTCGCGGTAAGTTTTGGTTTGATCGAGTAACTCTTCCAGGTCATCGCCAACTAAAAATGTTCCTTTGCCAACTATCGCTCTCCTGAAAGATGCATTTTCTGCAGTTTCAAATAATAAACCGCTCACCAGTTTGATCAATTCAGTTTGCTTTTTTTCCAGATCAGCTAACCCCGGAACATCTGTTGGCGGATGTTTGTAAAATATAATATGCGCGCCCTGTTCGGCCAGTTGTTTTAATTTCCGCAATGTTTCAACAGGAATATATTTTACATCGGGTAATACGATCGTTTTATATTTTCCGCCGCCGCTTGTCTGCAATAATGTACCTGCACTTTTAATATCCAGTATCTGTTTATCGGAAATAAGGTCGAATGCATATCCCTGTTTCAATAACCATTCGGCGCTTGTTTTAAACACACTGCGGTCAAACCCTGCCATGCCATCAAAATGCATTAACAGGTCGCGGCCCATTTCAGAGATCTTATCATTGAACGGGAAATACAACAACACATCATTATCTGATTTTCCTTTCTGCAAAAAGCTTTGACATCTCGCAACATAATTATTGAGTGTGCCGAAATCTTTCCAGAAACTATTGGCCGGTGTAAAATGCACAGCCGCATAAAACAACCAGCCGGGCCATGCTTCATTTTGCGGAGAATAATTGGTGCCATGCCAGAACACATGGTTCACACCGCCAACAAAATATTTATCAACCGCCTGCTTCACATCGCCCAATGATGATTGAAAATGTTCATTCAGCCAGGTGGCTGTTTCTGATGATGCCAATGGCTTTCCCATCACATGCGCCGTAGATGTGGCAAACTTAAAACGCAGGATATCCGCGCCTTCCGTTTCAGGAATGTCCACTACCGCATAGAGATCCAGGATATTTGCAGGCGAGCCGTGCGACTGGTTCCTGATCAATTTGTTTTTTGCAGTGGCCCATTTCTGCCAGGGTTTTGTAAAGTTATCAAGTAACAGGTCGGAAATGGTTTGACGGTAATCGTACAAAACCCTTCTGCCAATATCCGAACTGTCTCTTCCAAATAACTGCGGAATATATTTTCTGAGGTCATATCCCCTGCGCAATTGAAACTCTTTTAAAAGATCAGGTGTCCAGTTACTTTGCCCGCGCGAATCATCTACTTCATAACTGTCATTAAAAAAAGAACGGATGCCTGTTACATCCCTTCCTTTAAAAGCACTGTCGAAGCGGTTGAGATAATGTTGTAAGGCTGTTGCATTAAAATGGTCTATCACATCGCCTTCGCCACCGGGTGCGGCGCGTTCCACCATCTTGCCGTGAAAGCCGATGAAGAGTGCAATGAGTTTCCAGTTGCCGGTTTTGGGTTTCCAGTTTAGTTTTCCTGATGCGTCAACCTTTGAAGTAACATCAATTGTTTCGCCCTGGTCGTTGTAGGCGATCACTGTATTTGGTTTCAGTACCATTTCAAAACGTACCTGGTCAAATGCATACGATTGTAAATTTTTATTTGTGGCGATGGGGTAAGACAAAGTTTTCAGGTCAACTTTCATCCCGCTCTCCGATCTGTAAAAAGGAGGTTGTGTAAAACTGATCGGCTCCGTTAATTGTTCTCCTTCTTTTAATATGTATGTTTTTGTATAGGCTTCTTTGCAAGCATCTGTTGGTGTTACCCATGGCCCGCCAAACGGCCACCCTGTTGCATTTGCGAGGTCGATGCCTAATCCCAAACGCTTTGCTTCATGCAGGGTATGCTCCAGCATATCCATCCATTTCGGCGATAAAAAATTGATAAATTCCGCTTCATGCCCTTTTACTCCATAGATCGGCGTCAATTCCAATCCGCCTAAACCAGCGGCCTGGTATTTTTGCATGGCGGCCGTCAGGTTGATCTTATCAACCGCGCTTCCCTGCCACCACCATCTTGTCCAGGGTTTGTTGGTTTGTGTAATAGCCGGCCATTGCACCTGTGCATGAGCGATAGAAAAAGAAAAAATGAATAACAGCAGCGTTAGTTTTTTCATTGTATTTATTTCAACATTTATTTGGCCAGCCTGGTATCGTTAATCAACATCGTTGCGTCGCACACTTATACTTTCAGTTATTAATTCAGCAAAAAAATCACGCAAAGGAGCAGTTTGGTTTATCTTTCTTTGATGCATCTTTACAAACCCAACCCATTAACTATTAACTATTAACTATTAACTATTAACTATTAACTATTAACTATTAACTATTAACTACTTCCCCACCTCCACCGCATACACCCCCTCCACTCCTTCAAAGTTAGCGCGGAATATTATCCATTTGGCATCGGGGCTAAAGTGCACATTCGGTTCCAGTTTATATTGATGGTGTTTCATGTTCACTAATTTTTCTGCAACCAATGCATCACCCTTGGGTGTAAAATAATTGATCCATTGCCCGTCTTTTGCTTTGGCAACAGCGCCCGGGTCGCCGCCATCGCCGGCAAATGTTCTTTCATCGGGTGAAGTAGTGTAATGTACAGACCAGTCGTTCCTTTCTACTTTGTATTTAATTTCTTTACCGGTCTTCACATCAGTACCTGCTACAAAAAAAGTTTCGCCTTTTGGTTGCTGCAGGTCGAACCAGATCGTTTTGCCGCTTGCACCAAACCATTCATGGCCCGCGATCTCCATATCCATGGTGCGTTTATGCATCAGCATTATTTTTTTGGTGTTAAGGTCGATCGTCCAGATCCTGTCTACTTTGTGCCAGGGGCCTTCATGACAAAACATCAGCAGCGAAGGATTTGTTGAAGAGAACTGCACATGGTTCAGCCACGCGCTATCGGTAAATACTTTGGTAAGTTTACCTGTTGCGATGTTGATCGTAAATAATGTTTTGGGCAACTTTGCTTCAAATATCTTATTAAAGTAATCGCCTTTATTCGGATACTTATCATAGATCGCTTTTTCTTCTTCGCTTCCTTTTGCACCACCGAGCAAAGTACCATCGGCATTCACTGTGGTAACGCTTCCTTTAAAATCTGCGGGAAACACAAACACCAGTTTTTGTTTTTTTGTTTCTGCATTTACAGCATACACACTATCCTTTACCTGAAAAAAAACATCTTTCAATTTCTGCGAAACAATTTCGCCGCCCATTGGTGTGGGATGATGGGTAAGCTGCTCGATCGCCAATGTGTTCAGGTCAACCGTATATAATTGTTTGTCCTTTACATTCCGTGCAAACGTTTCCTGTTTTTTCATGTCGGTAACAGCCCCAGGTTCTTCGAGGCGGCTGTTATAGAACACCATTTTATTTCCGATGAACGGATTATTGTGAAAATAAAAACTAACGCTGCTGCCTTCCCTGCGTGTCAGTTTGATCACCTTATGGCCTGTGC
>JABDAP010000072.1 GCA_013289065.1 Bacteroidota bacterium
CTTTGGGTAAAAACGATCGCGAAACTGGTTAGAGAAGCTATTAGCCGTGAGCCGTAAGCCGTCAGTTGTGAGTCAAAATATATATTCTTTGCTGATAGCTGAATGCTGAAAGCTGATAGCTTTTAAGTGTGAACAAAAAATATTCTTTCTTTGCTAACAGTTTACAACTTATAGCTAAATATAACATGTACCTCTATCTAAAGGCCCTGCATATCATCTTCATCGTAACCTGGTTCGCCGGATTATTCTATATGCCGCGGCTTTTTATTTATGCAACAGAAGCAGGAAGCAAACCGGAAGCAGAACAAAAAATTTTGCGCGAACAGTTTTCCATTATGATGAAAAGGCTCTGGTACGGCATCACCTGGCCATCGGCTGTACTAACATTGATACTGGGAACAACCGTTATGTTAACGGGCAACTGGCAGCGCGTTTTATTTGAGGAAGAAGGAAGATGGTTATTGATCAAACTGATATTTGTTGTTTTTTTATACGCGTATCACTGGTCGCTCCACCGCATTTTCAAACAGGAAATAAAAGGTGTTTTTGCATACACTTCCCAGCAGCTCCGCCTCTGGAACGAAGTGGCTACCATTTTTCTCATCGCCATCATTATGCTGGCCGTAGTAAAACAAAGCATGAGTTTTGTCTGGGGCGTTACCGGGCTGGTGGTTTTCATATTATTACTCGTGAGCGCCATCCGTATCTATAAACTACTCCGCAACCGGCGCAGCGGATAAGTAATCAGCAAAGCCCTTCTTAACCAGTAACCAGTAACCAGTAACCAGTAACCAGTAACCAGTAACCAGTAACCAGTAACCAGTAACCAGTAACCACTCACTTTCCTTTCGTTCACGTCCCGATATTTCCTACCTTTGCACCCTTAAAAAACAGATAGGACAAGCGTTTATGCGTGCGAAATACCCAGAATTCTCCGGGCTCAACCTCCCGGCAATCGAACAGGAAATTTTAGCTAAATGGAGCGGGGAGCAGGCTTTTGAAAAAAGCGTTTCCCTCCGTGAGGGTAAACCACCCTTTGTATTTTATGAAGGGCCGCCAAGCGCCAATGGCATGCCCGGTATCCATCATGTGATCTCACGAACATTAAAGGATATGGTTTGCCGTTACAAAACCATGCAGGGTTTCCAGGTAAAAAGAAAAGGCGGATGGGATACGCATGGATTGCCGATCGAGTTAGGCGTTGAAAAAGAACTGGGCATTACCAAAGAAGATATCGGCAAAAAAATATCAGTAGAAGAATACAACCAGAAATGCCGCGAAGCCGTGTTGCGCTACAAAGGCAAATGGGATGAGCTGACCATGAAAATGGGTTACTGGGTAGACCTCAGCCAACCTTATATCACCTACGAAAACAAATACATTGAAACGCTTTGGTGGATATTGAGTGAGTTGTACAAAAAAGGATTGCTGTATGAAAGCGTGAGCATTCAGCCATATTCGCCCGCAGCAGGAACGGGATTGAGTTCGCATGAACTGAACCAGCCGGGTACTTATAAGGATGTGAAAGATACCAGTGTGGTGGCGATGTTTAAAGCAGTGAGAAATGAAAAGACACAATTTTTATTTGATACAGCAGGCAATGATGAAGTGTTCTTTATGGCATGGACAACCACTCCATGGACATTACCATCGAACCTTGGGTTGACTGTTGGGGCGAATATTGACTATGTTTTAGTGAACACATTCAATCCATATTCAAAAAGTCCTGTAAATGTAATTCTCGCGAAAGCCTTACTGGGCAAGTATTTTTCTGCGACAGAAAATACAAAAGACGAATTTGAAGAGTTCATACAATTAACTACAGATATAAGCGCTGAAGAGTTTAAAGGGAAAAAAGTAACCTTTTTGCCTTGGAAAATTTTGACGGAATTCAAGGGCTCTAAAATAGAGAATGCAGAATATGAACAATTGCTTTCCTATGAAGCAAATTCATTAAATGTGATCAAAGAAATCACACCTGATGCAAAACCTTTCCGTGTAATTACAGGAGATTTTGTTACCACCGAAGACGGAACCGGCATCGTACACACATCTCCCGCATTCGGCGCAGATGACTATCGTGTTGGCAAAAAAAATAATATCGGCATCTTAACTATGGTTGACCGCCAGGGAAAATTTGTAGACGGCCTGGGCGAATTCAGCAACCGTTATGTAAAAAATTATAAAGACGATCCTGATTATGTTGATGTAAATGTTGACATCAGCGTAAAACTGAAAAAAGAGAACCGCGCATTCAAAGTTGAAAAATACGAACACAGTTACCCGCATTGCTGGAGAACAGATAAACCTATTTTATATTATCCGCTTGATGCATGGTTCATTAAAACCACTGCAGTAAAAGACAGGATGGTTGAGTTGAATAAAACCATCAACTGGAAACCAAAATCAACCGGTGAGGGGCGTTTTGGTAACTGGCTGGAAAATATGGTTGACTGGAATTTGAGCCGCAGCCGTTTTTGGGGAACGCCTTTGCCGGTATGGCGTACAGAAGATGGCGAAGAAGAAGTTTGTATCGGTTCGATCGATGAATTGAATGAAGGCATCCGCAAAGCGAATGAAGTATTAGGCGGCGATGTAAACAAACATTACCTGCATGAAGGCATATTGGATCTGCACAAACCTTTTGTAGATGATATCATTTTAGTAAGCGCTTCAGGTAAACCCATGAAACGCGTTGCCGACCTGATCGATGTATGGTTCGACAGCGGCGCCATGCCTTACGCACAATGGCATTATCCATTCGAAAACAAAAAACTGATCGATAAGGGCCAGGCATTTCCAGCAGATTTTATTGCAGAAGGCGTGGATCAAACACGAGGCTGGTTCTATACTTTGCATGCACTTGCAGTTATGTTGTTTGACAGTGTTGCGTACAAATCTGTTGTGAGCAATGGTTTGGTGCTGGATAAAGACGGCAACAAAATGAGCAAACGCCTCGGCAACGTGGTAAATCCTTTTGAAACGATCGAGAAATATGGAGCCGATGCTACACGCTGGTATCTCATCACCAATGCATCGCCATGGGATAATTTAAAATTCGATCTCGCCGGTATACAGGAAGTACAGCGTAAATTTTTTGGTACATTGTATAATACGTATCAATTCTTTGCACTGTATGCGAATGTGGATGGATTTGCTTTTGAACAATCACCCGTTCCATTAAATGACAGGCCGGAAATTGACCGATGGATCTTATCATCTCTTAACACGCTGATCAAAAACACAACGCGCTCCATGGACGATTACGAACCAACCATGGCCGGCCGTTTGATCGAAGAATTTGTGGATGAACATTTAAGCAACTGGTATGTGCGCCTGTGCCGTCGCCGTTTCTGGAAAGGCGAGTATGAGCAGGATAAGATCAGCGCCTATCAAACATTATACGAATGCCTCGAAACGATCGTAAGATTGATGGCGCCCATCTCTCCATTTTTCAGCGATGCCGTTTTTAATAACCTCAATTCAATAACCGGAAGATTTACTGTTGCTTCAGTACATCATGCCGATTATCCGGTAGCTGATGAAAATGCTATCGACAGTTCCCTGGAAGAAAGGATGCAATTGGCACAGGATGTTTGCTCGCTTGTTTTGTCGCTCCGCAAAAAAGTGAACATAAAGGTCCGCCAGCCTTTGCAAAAACTGATGATCCCGGTACTGGATGCGCAGATGAAAACACAACTCGAAAAGATCGGGGATCTGATCAAAGCAGAAGTGAACGTAAAAGAAATGGCCTATATCACCGAAACGGAAGGGGTGATCAGCAAAAAGATCAAAGCCAATTTCAAAGCGCTCGGAACCCGTCTCGGCCCAAAGATGAAAGCCGTAAGTGCAGCCATCGGAAATTTTAGCCAGCTGGATATATCAACCATAGAAAAAGAAGGAAAATTCGTTTTGGCCATCGACGGCGAACCCGTTACCATAGAGCTGAACGAAGTAGATATTGTTGCCGAAGACATACCCGGCTGGAGCGTTGCCAACAAAGGCAGCCTCACTGTTGCACTCGATATTACCCTCACGGATGACCTGAAACAGGAGGGAGAGGCCCGCGAATTTGTGAACCGGGTACAAAATATCAGAAAAGAAAGTGGTTTTGAACTCACAGACCGTATATTCGTGACCGTGCTTGAGAGTAGCGAACTGAAGCCGTCCATTATTAAATATAACGACTATATTTGCCGCGAAATTTTGGCAGATTCCATTGAATGGGTCTACCAGATAAAGAACGAAACTGACATCGAGATCAATGATTATCAGTTGAAAGTAGTAGTTAACAAAAAAGGATAAAAAGCTATGCCTACTAAGAAACCTGCTCCGAAAAAGGCGGCCCCGGCCAAAAAAGCGGCTTCAAAACCGGCGCCCAAAAAGGCAGTTCCGGCTAAGAAAGTGGTTAAACCTGCTCCAAAAAAGGCGGTTCCGGCTAAAAAAGCGGCCCCTAAACCGGCGCCCAAAAAGGCAGTTCCGGCTAAAAAACCGGCTCCTAAACCCGCACCTAAAAAAGCGGTGCCCGTACCTGCAAAAAAAGCGGCGCCAGTGAAAGCTGCTCCGGCAAAAGCGGTTAAGGCAACTCCGGTTCCGGCAAAAAAAATTATCGCACCGGCGAAACCGGCTGCTAAAGTTGTGGCGCCGGTTGCCAAACCAGCACCTGTACCTGCCAAACCTGTTGCTCCTTTAAAACCAAAGGTTGAGGTAAAATTACCACCGGCCCCACCCGTTAAACCCGTTAAAAAAACACCAGAACCCATAAAAGACGTGAAAGTACCGAAGATCAATACGAAGACGAGTGTGCCTTATAAGCCAGGATATACACAATTAGAAAAAAGAGCCGATGCCGGAAGAACAAATGGCGACCCTTTGGTAAAATACAGCGACAATGACCTGAATGAATTCAGGGAACTGATCACCAAAAAGCTGGAAGCGGCTAAAAAAGAGCTGGCTTATTTACAAGGGCTGATCACACGGAAAGATGAAATGGGTGGCGATAACGATGATGCCCGTTACATGACGATGGAAGATGGCAGTATGAGTATGGAAAGGGAACAACTGAGCCAGATGGCCAGCCGCCAGATCACTTATATTGATCACCTGGAAAAAGCGATGATGCGTATTGAAAACAAGACTTACGGTATCTGCAGAGTTACCGGCAAGCTGATCGATAAAGCACGTTTACGTGCTGTTCCACACGCAACCCTCAGCCTGGAAGCCAAACTCGGTTTGGTAAAACCATCGCTCGAGCAGTAGACCGCAATTGACAACTAACTGGAAGGCCTTTCCGAGTATTCGGGATGGCCTTTTCATTGGGAGAGGGAGATAGATGATAGTTGACAGAAAGAAGATGAATAAATTTGTTGCCTGTCAACTAACAACTGTCATCTCTGCTCTTTACTTCACTTCCTGCATATCCACCAATTTCCTGTAAATACCGTGATGCGCCAATAACTCATCATGGCTGCCGCGCTCAACAATTTCTCCTTTTTGTAAAACAATGATCTCATCTGCATGGCGGATGGTTGAGAGGCGGTGTGCGATCACGAGTGAAGTGCGGTTCTGCATCATATTATTGATCGCATCCTGAACCAGCCTTTCGCTTTCTGTATCGAGTGATGAAGTGGCTTCATCTAAAATAAGTATCGGCGGATTTTTTAGTACGGCCCTTGCGATCGTTAAACGCTGGCGCTCGCCGCCGCTGAGTTTGCTGCCGCGGTCGCCGATATTGGAATCAAATCCTTCTTCTTTCTGTTTGATAAAATGAATAGCATTTGCAACCGTTGCTGCATCTTCGATCTGCGCTTTTGTAACATTGTCAACGCCCAATGCAATATTATTTGCGATCGTATCATTGAATAAAATGGGCTCCTGTGTTACGATACCCATCAGGCTGCGAACAGAATGAAGCGAGTAGTTTTTTATGTTAACGCCATCGATCAGTAATTCGCCGCTGCTCACATCGTGAAATCTCGGAACAAGGTCGGCAAGCGAACTTTTACCTGCGCCTGATGAACCAACCAGTGCGATCGTTTTTCCTTTTTCAATAACAAGATTGATGTTTTGTAAAACGATCTTATCATCATACGCAAAAGAAACATTTTTAAATTCTATGCTGTGATGAAAGGAAGGGATCGTTGCGGCATCTGCTTTATCCGTAACAGTTACAGGCGCCTGCAATATTTCTTCGATCCGTTGAATGGCCGAGCTTCCGCGTTGTGCGTTGTAATATGCGGTGGACAAGGATTTGGCAGGATCGATCAATTGAGTGAACACTAAAATGTACATGATAAAACTATCCGCATCCAATCCTGCCTCGTGATTTAAAACCAGCTTGCCTCCAAACCATAAAATACACGACAACACCAATACACCCAAAAATTCAGACATCGGCGAAGCAAGATCCCTGCGAAAATTCATCCGGTTGCGGATATGATTCAATGTATCGTTGGTATGGAAAAATTTACCGCGTAATATTTTCTCCGCATTAAATGCTTTGATCACACGCAAACCGCCAAGCGTTTCATCCAGTATCGACATCAATGTACCCAACTGCTCCTGCGAAGCGGTTGATTGTTTTTTTAATGAACGGCTCACACGGCCGATGATAAAACCGGTTACGGGTAAAAGCACTACTAAGAATAAGGATAGCGCAGGGCTCAGATACACAAGCGTAACAAGATAAATTAAAATGTTCAGCGGGTTACGGATCAAACCTTCGAGTGTACTCATCACGCTCCATTCCACTTCGTTCGCATCATTGCTCATGCGGCTGATGATATCGCCTTTTCTTTGCTCGGTAAAAAACCCGATGGGCAGCTCTAATATTTTTGAATACAGATCGGAGCGCAGTTTGGTCATTACATAATTGCGCATCGGCGCCAGTACGCGAAACGATAAATAGGTAAACAGGTTCTTGAAGAAAATTGATACTACCACCACCACACAGATCGCACCCAATGCATATACGGCGCTATGGTTGCTGATAAGCTGGCTCAGAAAGTATTTTAAATTATCCATGATGCCGGCAGCCGAAAAACCCATTTCAGGCCGGATCATTACCAGCTTATCTTTTCCAAACAACAGCAGTAAAAAAGAAGGAAGCATGGCCAGTGAAACCAGTGAAAAAACAATGGATAAAAGATTGAACAGCACATACAGTGCAATATTCTGTTTCTGGCTCTTCAGGTAAAAAAGTATGCGTGCAAATCGCTTCATAAAAGGTAATACAGTTAAAACGCAGCAAAGTAAGTAAATTTGCCCTCAATCAAATGTTAGAATATGGAGGAAGGAAAACGTCAAAGACAAGTGGCGGGCGCATTGCAGGAAGAGCTGAATGATATTTTCAGAAGGCTGGGCCTTGGGATGATCGATGGCGGGATGGTATCTATCTCATCAGTAAAAGTAACGCCGGATCTTTTAGAGGCGCGTATTTACCTGAGCCTTTTTCAGGTAAAAGATGCGGTTGCCGTAATGAAAACGATCGAATCGAGGGCATGGGAAATAAAGAAAGAACTCGCAGACAGGGTAAAACATCAGTTGAGAAGAATCCCTGTTTTACATTTTTACCATGACGATACGCTGGATTATGTTTTTAAAATGGAAGAGATCTTTAAGGATATTAATAAAGACAGAAAGGAAGAATAAGTTTATTGGTTTACGGGTTTATCCGTTTATTAATTACGATATAAAACCAGTAAACCAGTAAACCAGTAAACCAATAAACCAATTTCTTTGAACCTTCTTTTCGCCTGGCGGTATTTCCGTTCAAACAAATCTACCAATGCGGTCAATGTGATCGCATGGATCAGTATCTCTGCTATTGCGGTTGGCAGCGCTGCGCTGATCATTATTTTAAGTGTGTTCAATGGTTTTGAAGATCTTGTAAAAGGATTGTATGCGGATTTTTATGCCGATATGCGTATCGCGCCTGCGCGCGGAAAAACATTTCATATTTCGCCAACACAGATACAACTGATAAAAAGTACACAGGGAGTTGCGGTGATCAGTTTTGTGGCCGAAGAAAAAGCGCTGCTGAATGGCACGCAGCAAACGATCGTATCAATTAAAGGTGTGGACGACAGGTATACTTCCGTCAACAAAATAAATACGCCTTTGCATATTCCGCGCGGTAAATTTGAACTGGGTTCTGTTGCTGAACCAAAATTAGTAGTAGGCGCCGGAATTGAAAACGCAGCCGGCATAAACATAGATAAACAAACATTTCCCGCTACTATTTATCTGCCCAACCGTAATGCGGCAAAATTGATTTCTGATGACGGGCTGAATGCTTTTACCATAACGCCGTCCGGTACATTTAAAGTGCAGCAGGATTTTGATAATGAATATGTTTTCAGCAACCTTGCTTTTGTAAAGTATATGCTCAATATGTCGGCTGATGAATACAGCGCTATTGAAATGAAAGTAAGCGGTGATCCCGATAAAGTAAAAAAAATATTGCAGCCGAAACTCGGTAACACTTTTGTTATAGAAACACGCTACGAACAAAACCGCAGCCTCTATGGTGTAATGCAGGTAGAGAAATGGGTGATCTATGGAATACTTTCTTTGATACTGGTTGTTGCTGCATTTAATATGATCGGTGCATTAACCATGCTGGTGCTGGAAAAACAAAAAGATATCGCCGTACTAAAAGCCATGGGCGCCAACGAACAAACTATTCAGCGGATTTTCTTAAGTGAAGGAATTTTACTGGCAGGATTAGGCGGCGGCGGCGGAATTTTACTGGCTGCTGTTATTTGCTGGCTGCAGATCCAATTCAAACTGATCAAACTGGGCGGCAATACTTTTATCATCGATTACTATCCTGTAAAAATGGTGGCCACTGATTTTTTACTGGTGATCGCAACGGTTGCTGTTATTGCTGTACTGGCTTCGTGGATCCCTTCGAGGAAGGCGAGTTTGCAGATGTTCTCTTTGAAGAGTTAATAGTTAAAAGTTAATAGTGAAACCAACTATTAACTATTAACTTTTAACTCCTTTAATTTTAATTCCCTGCAAGTTTAAGTTTAATAATCTCCCAACGTCTCCGGCAGCTGTGCCAAAGCTTTTGCCAGCTGCTCATCATTCGGGGCAATGCCGTGCCATTCGTGGCTGCCTTCCATAAAATCAACACCTTTGCCCATTTCTGTTTTCATCAGAATGCAGACCGGTTTTCCCTGGCCTGTGAGCGATTTTGCTTTGTCGAGCATCTTAACGGTATCATCCATATCATTACCATTCATTTCTAAAACGGCCCAGTTAAAGGCGCTGAATTTATCAGCGAGGTTATCGAGCCCCATTACTCTTTTCGTTGGCCCATCGATCTGTTGCCCGTTCCAATCTATCGTAGAAATTAAATTATCCACTTTATGATGCGCTGCAAACATGATGGCTTCCCAGTTCTGCCCTTCATCCAGTTCACCATCTCCATGCAATGAAAACACAAGATGGTTATCGCCGTTCAGTTTTTTTGTGAGTGCAGCGCCAATGGCAACGCTCATGCCTTGCCCCAGAGAACCGCTGGCAACACGCACGCCGGGTAAATGTTCATGCGTGGTAGGATGCCCCTGCAAACGCGAATTGATCTTGCGGAATGTAGCCAGCTCCTTCACATCAAAATAACCGGAACGGGCTAATGCTGAATAGTATACCGGGGAAATATGTCCGTTCGATAAAAAGAAAAGATCCTCATTCAAACCATCCATCGAAAACGGAACATGGTGATGCATGGTATGAAAAAACATCGCCGAAAAATAATCGGCACAACCCAATGAACCGCCCGGATGGCCGCTCTGAACAGCGTGTACCATTATTACGATATCGCGCCTCATCTGGCTCGAAATATTTTTCAGTTCCTGAATGCTTGCCATAGTAGTTTTTTGTGTGTGCGAAGATAAGAGAGTTTAGTTTATTGATTTACCTGTTTTACCCCAACCCCTAAAGGGGCTTTTAACTCGCCTTCAGGGGCCGGGGGTAAAAAGTGAATGTTCCCAAACTATTTTATTATTTTCGCCACACTTTAAAACCAAGTTATGTCTGAAGAATTACAAATGATCATAGAAGATACAGAAGACGGGATGAAGAAAGCGATCAGCCACCTGGAAGCGGAACTGGTTAAGATCAGGGCGGGAAAAGCAAGCCCGGCAATGCTGGATGGGATCAATGTTGATTATTATGGCTCGCCAACGCCCATTGCGCAGGTGGCCAATATCAGTGTACTGGATGTGCGAACCATCAGCATTCAGCCATGGGAAAAAAATATGCTCCAGGCCATTGAAAAATCGATCATGCAGGCCAATATAGGTGTTACGCCACAGAATGACGGCAACCAGATACGGATATTCATGCCGCCGCTTACAGAAGAAAGAAGAAAAGAATTGTTTAAAAAAGCAAGTGGCGAAGGCGAACACTCAAAAGTGGCTATCCGCAGCATCCGCCGCGAGGCAATTGAGCAGATAAAGAAATTAGAGAAAGACGGATTAAGCGAAGACGCTGCCAAAGACGGCGAAACAAGCATCCAGGAAATAACCGACAGGTTCATATCGCTTGTTGAAAAACATTTAGCAGCGAAAGAAAAGGAGATGATGACAGTGTAGATTTGTTTATTGGTTTATTCGTTTATTAGTTTAGCATTACTGCAATCAATCAATCAACCAATAAACCAGTAAACAAATAAACTATCTTACTTTCTGTTCGCGATATAAACGCCTCCCAGAATAATTCCCAAACAGCCAACCTGTAAAGACGTTACGTGTTCGCCTCCCCAAACACCCCACATCACTGCAATAAAAGGAATACCATACGTAACCATAGAACCAAATAAAGTACCGGCTCTTTTGATCAGTATATAAAAAAGAATCGAGGCAACGGCTGTTCCCATCACACCTAAAACAAAAGAGGCTACTGTGGAAACCAACACATCTTTATGCGTTAACGGCAAAGCAAAATAACCGGTGAAATATAAAATGATGATGCATGGGATCAACAGAAACACAAACGCCAGTGATGCGATATTCAATGAGCCAACCCCTTTCATGTGCCTCCCGATAAGATTAACATTCACGCCATAAAAAATGGTGGCAAGCAGTGCAAGTAAGGAGAAAGAAAAATTTTCAAAACTGATATTACCCGTTGGCGCAATGAGTAAACACAAACCGCCAAAACCTACCAGCACACCGATCACTTTTTGCAAACTCACTTTTAACTGGAAGAATGCTACACCAACCAAGATGGTGAACAAAGGAGTTAATGCATTTAATATTCCTGCAACCGAACTGTCTATTTTTGTTTCTGCGAGACAAAAAAGATATGCTGGAAAAAAGCTCCCGAGCAAGCCGGATAAGACCACGAGAAACATTTTATTTTTCGGGATCTCACGTAAAGCCTTTCGTGCAAAGGGTACCAGTACCAGCCCGGCGCTGAGTATGCGGATCGACGCAACCTGATACGGTGTTAAAGTATGCATGCCGGTTTTCATCAATATGAACGAACTTCCCCAGATAAGCGAGAGTACTGTAAAGAATCCCCAGTTGATCAGTTTATCTTTCAACGCAGTTATTTTCGTCAAAGTTGCCTTTTTTACAAAAGCAAAAGAATAATTTTATATAAATGTATTTGCTATGCCAGCCATTCACTTGAATAAGATCAGTACCCGCGCGCCGAAAGCGTTTGATAAAGAAGAGACAAAAGAAAAAACAGCAAAGCTGGTTGAGGAACTGGATAATCTGCAAAATCTTCTGTATGCAGAATCCAAACATTCCGTACTGATAGTGATACAGGGAATGGATGCCAGCGGTAAAGACGGATTAACACGCGATGTGTTAAGCAGGTTGAATCCGCAAGGCGTAAATGTGCAATCATTCAAAGAGCCTACTGCAGAAGAATTGAAGCACGATTTTTTATGGCGCATACACCAGCATTGCCCCGCAAAAGGAATGATCGAAGTATTCAACCGTTCACACTATGAGGATATTCTTATTACCCGTGTACATAAATGGTGTCCCGACAAATTAGCCAAACAAAGAATGAAAGCGATCAATGATTTTGAAGAAATGATCACCATACACAATAACACACATATTCTTAAATTCTACCTGCACATATCCCCCAAAGAACAGCAACTGCGGCTTGATGAAAGGATCAGGGATCCGAAGAAACAATGGAAATACAATGAGAATGATTTTAAGGAAGCAAAGCTTTGGAAAGAATACATGAAAATGTATCAGGACTGTTTTACCCATTGCAATAAAATTCCGTGGCACATCATACCATCCGATCAGAACTGGTACAAAGAC
>JABDAP010000073.1:0-5000 GCA_013289065.1 Bacteroidota bacterium
CAGGTTGTTGTCGATTCCAAAATGAATATGTCAATGTCTGCAATGGGACAGGACATTGCGATGGAAAGCAGCAATATGATAGCAGCTGATTATGAATTTAAAACAGCAACATCGAATGGTTATAGCATGACGAGTACAATGAGGCACATGAAAATAAGAACAGGCGCGATACTCGGTAGTGAAATGTCGATCGACTCAGAAAATGAAGATGACAGAAAAAATCCTGCGTACGCAGAAGCATTTAATATGTTGAATAAACCAATTGAAATGGTTTTTGAAAATAACCGACTTACTTCAAGCGGAGATATTGGCAACAAACTTACCCAGATGGGATTGCCTGATGGTATTGGTGCTATCTCGACTTTTATTTTACTTACACCAAACATGTCTTTGCTTAAACCCGGCTATCAATGGAAAGATTCAACCAACTCCGCTACAACCAATATGATAGAGGAATATACCGTTACAAAAGCGGATAATAATGAGATCGAATTGCAGGTTAAATCTTCTCTCAAAATAAATACAACCATTAAGCAGGGAGAAATGGAAATAAAAGAATCGATGCATGGAACTGTTACCAGTAAACGCATGTATAATAAAACTACAGGGATCTTAATTAAAGATGAATCAGACATGGAGATGTCGGGCAATACGGAAGTAATGGATCAACAGGTACCGCTTGCCATAAAAGGGAAAACAACAACAACTATCAGCTAACTATTTTTTCGTTCCAGCTTCAACCAAAAAAGCCACCTCAGTATTTGAGGTGGCTTTTGTTTTTTCAAAAGATCAAATATTACTTAACTGCCGGTAATTTTGACTTTACATAATCGGCCATTTCTTTTGCGCCAGCAGCTTCTCTTTTATCTGCCAACGATTTTAATGCAGTATTGATAAGAGGATCGGTTTGCGGTCTTGCAGAAGCGGGTATCTCATCCCTGAAATCAACGATCATGTCAACACCCTTTTTAAATTTATTGATATCGCTTACTTTATTCAGGTAATCAGCAAAAGAGGTTGCAGCATTGATCTTGGTGAAAGTGAGCGGCATGTCTTTGAATTTACCGGAGATAAAATCAAAAGCGCTTTCATCCCCATTTTTAATGATCACATTCGAGATCGCCGATACCAGGCGGCCCTTGTTCACATCTTTTGATAAAGCGGTAGCAATTCCCACAGCTTCCTTGCTATCTATCAAAGCAAGTGCTTCCAGCGAAGCGCCCGCAACAGAATAAGAAGAATCTCTACAGCCTTTGATAAAGAAATCTTTGTAGCTGTCATTTTTTAATTTGGCAAGTATATCAATCGCACCGGCCTTTACAACCTTGTGGTCATCATTTTTTGCTATCGCTTCAATTTTGCTGATTGCAGCAGCATCGAGTTTTGCATTGGCCAGGTTGGTAAGCGCTCTCAAACGGATCCTGTAATAAGGATCGCTTAATGCTTTCACCAGCAAATTATAAGCTGCCGGGTCGCTGATACTTTTTACAGCTGATTCAAGCGCTTCCCTTCTTCCTAAATAAAAACCGCCATAATTATATTGGTGGATATATTCTGCGAGTGTCTTATCATCTTTTCTTTCAGCCAATATTACTCTCTGCGGATCTACATTCACCAGATCCGGTTTGGAAGAAACGGTAAATGAAAAAGTATCCGCTTTATTTTCCGCCCAAACATTGTAACGCGTTTTAGCAGTGCCATTAAAAATATCTATGGCCAACGGAAGCTTAAAAAGTTTGTCGCCGGTCTGTGTCTGTTTCACAAATACTTTCTGTGTTTGTGTAGTTGCGTCATAGGCATAACTCAGTTCCAGCTTTGGATGGCCGCTTCCGAAATACCATTGATTAAAGAACCAGTTAAGGTCTTTACCGGTTACTTTTTCAAATGCCAAACGAAGTTTGACTGCACTTCCGTTGCCGAATTTATTCGCAGTAAGATATTCATTCAATGATTTGAAGAACGCATCATCGCCAACATAATACCGCAGCATATTCAATATGCGCCCGCCTTTCGGATAACTTACCTGGTCAAATACATCTTCCCTGTTGCTGTAATAAAAACGAACAAGATCAAGGTTACGTGCACCCGGACTGATCAGGTAACTCTGCATCTCATTATAATTTTCAAAGCCTGCTTCATCCATGCCGTATTTATATTCAAACCACAGGTACTGGCTGTAATCGGCAAAACTTTCGTTCACCGTTATATTACTCCAGCTTTCGGCTGTAACCAGATCGCCAAACCATTGGTGAAACAATTCGTGCGCAATCGTACTTTCCCAGCCATTGCCATCAACCAGTTCCCTTGCATTCTGTTGTGCACTTTCCTGGTGTAAGGTAGCAGTGGTATTTTCCATAGCGCCACTAACATAATCGCGGCCAACTATCTGGCTGTACTTTACCCATGGATAATCGATGCCGGTAACTTTTTCAGAATAAAATTTGATCATCTCAGGCGTGAGGCCAAAAATCTTGCGGGCTACTTTTTCATAATCTTTCTCTACATAATAATTTACTTCCTTGCCTTTATATGTGTCCTTCACGATCGCATAATCTCCCACACCCATAAAAAGAAGATACGGTGCATGCGGCAGTTCCATTACCCATGTATCGGTGCGGGTGCCATCTCCGTTCTTTTTTTGTGCAGTGAGTTTTCCGTTCGATAACGTAACATATTTATCAGGAACGGTTAAATTGAATTCTTCAGTTGTTTTCTGATCGGGCTTGTCGATCGTAGGCAGCCATACAGAATTTGATTCTGTTTCACCCTGTGTCCATATTTGAGTTGGCTTGGTTTTATCTTCTCCGGTAGGATTGATAAAATACAAACCCTTTGCATCTGTGATAGCCGCGCTGCCTTCTGTTCTGAATTCATTTGGCTTTGCTGTATAATCAATGTAAATCACATACGACTCATCCTTCTTGTATGTTTTATCAAGTTTGATATCAAGCAACAGGCTGTCGTACGAATATTTTAACGGCATATTTTTTCCCGCTTTTACTATTTCAACTTTGTTGATGTTCATGCCTTTGGCATCAAGCTCCAGTGAATCGGTCGGATAAAAATGTGGTTTAAGTGTGATCCATACTTTACCGTTGAGATATGATTTGCTGTAATCGAACTTCGCATCCAGTTTGGTATGAACGAGGTCATTTGTTTTGGTAGCAAACGCACGATAGATCTTTTTCCACGCATCATCACCCGTGGATTTTTGTTGCGCCATGGCAAAACCGCCAGTAAGAATTGCCAGGAATAATAATGCTTTCTTCATGAATTTATTTTTAGGGTCATAAAGATAGATGCCTTGTTTCAACGGCAAACGGATTTTTTTTAATGTTAATGAAATGATATACCAATCACGTGTTATTCTTTGTAAATCCTTTATTTGAGTAGATTTGCCCAAACTAATTGCTTCATGCGGGCGCGTAATTATTTCTGTCATTTTTTATACATGATCATTTTCCCGGCGATCTTTTCATCGGCTCATGCGCAGTCATTGGAGGTGATACATATACAGACAGAAAACAATCTTGCTTACGAAGTCCGTTGGAACGGCAGGAGTTATCCCTCCTCATCAAATGGGTATTTAATGATCCCGGATGTGCCGGCAGGCAATCATATATTGTTAGTCAATTTTTCAGGGGAAATATCCCCTCCGTATCAATTCAACGTTTCTGTTATGAATAAACCTCTTGGTTTTTCACTCAGGCAGGAACTTGATAATACCTGGAGATTATTTGACCTCACAGAATTTACAATCACACCGGGACAAGTGATGCAGCCATCAAAACCAGTTGAAATTGTTATCAAGGATCCGGTTGGTGATCTGCCTCAGAAACATACCGACAATCCTGTTGTTATAAAGAAAGAAACGCCTTCAACTCCCAAAGAACGTTTTACAAAGCCAGCGGTCATCAGGAAAATATTTGATAAGGCCGGCACTACAGGAATAGACCAGGTTTATATAATAACCAATGGTTCAAAAACAGATACGATTGCTGTTTTCATTCCGGATCTGAAAGATGAAACAGGCAAGCCGGTTACGAATCAGTCAACCGGCCCGGCAGAAACGACAAATAAAAAAGATATGGCTTATCTTTTTACAGCAACTTTAGTTAGCCGGCGGTTGCGCAAAACATTCTCAAAATAAACCTATGCCACGTTATTTCCTGGAACTGTCTTACAAAGGCACGGCTTACAGTGGTTTCCAGGTACAGGATAATGCCGAAACCATACAATCAGAAGTACAAAAAGCTTTCTACACATTATTCAGGCGGGCTTTCGAATTAACCGGCTCTTCGCGTACGGATGCCGGAGTGCACGCATCACAGAATTTTTTTCATTTTGATACTGATCTGCCCGTAACCACTAAACACATATATAATCTTAATGCACTTCTCCCGGCGGATATTGCTGTAAAGGCCATTTACTCTGTTCCGGATACGGCTCATTGCAGGTTTGATGCAATAGCACGGGAATACAAATACTTTATTTATACAGGAAAAGATCCATTCCTGGTAGACCGGGCCTGGGCATATCCCTATCCTATAAATATTGATTTATTGCGCCTTGCTGCCCGGGTATTGACGGAATACAGAGATTTTACCAGTTTTTCCAAACGGAACACGCAGGTAAATAATTTTTTCTGTTCGATCGAACTATCAGAATGGCTGATAGAGGATAACCAGCTGGTTTACCACGTAAAAGCAAACCGTTTTCTCAGGGGAATGGTACGTGGCTTGGTTGGAACCATGCTAAAACTCGGCCGGGAATTGGTAACGATCGAAGAATTCAGGAATATAATTGAATCAAAAGATTGCACAAAAGCCGACTTCTCTACGCCACCACAGGGTTTATTCCTTACACAGATAACTTATAACGATTCGTTAAAGCCATTCCTCGTAAAAGCAGTCTAAATAACGGTCATCGCAATTAAGTTGGTTGGAACTGGCAAATCAGCAGGCTGAAAAAGGCAGGTATTCTGCTCCGGATTGCAAAGA
>JABDAP010000073.1:7500-11965 GCA_013289065.1 Bacteroidota bacterium
AGATGTAGGCATAAGGCCTGGAGGTTCATAACCTTAACATCTGCGATTATTCGTACCTGGTACATTGTACCTCGTACTTATATAAGCTCTTTGACATATTGGGAAAGCGAAATCAATTACAAGAAGGGTTATGGTTATATGCAAGACCATAACTTGAAATTTTTTAAAGCAAATAAGGGCGCATGGTGAATGCCTAGGGTCTGAGAGGCGATGAAGGACGTGGTAAGCTGCGATAAGCTACGGGGAGATGCACACGATCGTTATATCCGTAGATTTCCGAATGGGACAACCCAGTACACTGAAGGTGTATTACTCCGCAAGGAGAGCCAACCCCGAGAACTGAAACATCTAAGTACCGGGAGGAAAAGAAAATAATAATGATTCCCCAAGTAGTGGCGAGCGAAAAGGGAAGAGCCCAAACCGGGTCGGCGTGCCGACCCGGGGTTATAGGACCACATTTAGAAACCGTTATCAAATCGAATTAACTGGAAAGTTAAGCCATAGCAGGTGATAGCCCTGTAGATACAAATTAACGGGGACGAGTGGTATCCTGAGTAATGCGGGACCGGAGGAATCTTGCATGAAGTTGCCAGCACCATCTGGTAAGGCTAAATACTCCTCAGACACCGATAGTGAACCAGTACCGTAAGGGAAAGGTGAAAAGCACCCCGAACAGGGGAGTGAAATAGTACCTGAAACCGTGCGCCTACAAGCGGTCGGAGCTCAGCAATGAGTGACGGCGTGCCTTTTGCATAATGAGCCTACGAGTTACTCCTGACTGGCGAGGTTAAGTTCTTATTTAACGGAGCCGAAGCGAAAGCAAGTCCAAATAGGGCGATTAGTCAGTCGGGGTAGACGCGAAACTTTGTGATCTATCCATGGGCAGGTTGAAGTTCTGGTAACACAGAATGGAGGACCGAACCCGTTGACGTTGAAAAGTCTTGGGATGACCTGTGGATAGGGGTGAAAGGCCAATCAAACTGAGAGATAGCTCGTTCTCCCCGAAATGTTTTTAGGAACAGCCTCGGATATAGAAGTATGATAGAGGTAGAGCTACTGATTGGGCTAGGGGGCTTCACCGCCTACCAAACCCTGACAAACTCCGAATGCTATCATATATCTCCGGGAGTGAGGCTGCGGGCGCTAAGGTCCGTGGCCGAGAGGGAAATAACCCAGATTAGCAACTAAGGTCCCTAATACGTAGTTAAGTTGATCAAACGAGGTGGGATTTCTATAACAGCCAGGATGTTGGCTTGGAAGCAGCCATTCATTTAAAGAGTGCGTAACAGCTCACTGGTCGAGAGATCCTGCACGGAAAATAATCGGGCATCAAACTACGAACCGAAGTTCTAAATTCTAGCTTGCTAGAGTGGTAGGGGAGCATTCAAATCTGCACAGAAGGTGTACGGCGACGTATGCTGGAGCGATTTGAAAAGAAAATGTAGGCATAAGTAACGATAATTAAAGTGAAAAACTTTAACGCGAAAAGTCTAAGGTTTCCTGATCAACGTTAATCGGATCAGGGTTAGTCTGGTCCTTAGGAAAACCCGAAAGGGGTATCTGATGGAAAGAAGGTTAATATTCCTTCACCTGCTATACATTAAAAGTGACGCAGGGACGTGGTGATTGCGTACGGACGGAAGTGTACGCCTGAGTGGAGTCTTCGGACGAAGCGAAATCATAAAATCCCTGCCAAGAAAAGCGAGTATAGCAGCCAGTACCGGAATCCGACACAGGTAGACGGGATGAGTATTCTAACGCGCTCGGGTGAGCCGTGGAGAAGGAACTAGGCAAATTAACGCTGTAACTTCGGGATAAAGCGTACCGCAGCGATGCGGTCACAGTAAAATGGTTCAACCAACTGTTTAACAAAAACACAGGGCCCTGCAAAAACGAAAGTTGACGTATAGAGCCTGAAACCTGCCCGGTGCTGGAAGGTTAAGGAAGGGTGTTCGACGCAAGTCAAAGCTCCTGACTGAAGCCCCAGTAAACGGCGGCCGTAACTATAACGGTCCTAAGGTAGCGAAATTCCTTGTCGGGTAAGTTCCGACCTGCACGAATGGTCTAATGAGTTGAACACTGTCTCCTCCACGAGCCCGGTGAAATTGTAGTATCGGTGAAGATGCCGGTTACCCGCCACGGGACGGAAAGACCCCGTGAACCTTCACTACAACTTTGCATTGATTTTGAGCAACAAATGTGTAGGATAGTTGGGAGACTTTGAAGCAGCATCGCCAGGTGTTGTGGAGTCATCGTTGAAATACCAACCTTTTGTTGCTTAGAACCTAACCCCTTGCGGGGGACATTGCATGGTGGGTAGTTTGACTGGGGTGGTCGCCTCCTAAAAAGTAACGGAGGCTCGCAAAGGTACCCTCAGTACGGTTGGTAATCGTACGAAGAGCGCATTAGTAAAAGGGTGCTTGACTGTGAGACAAACACGTCGAGCAGGAGCGAAAGCTGGCTAAAGTGATCCGGTGATTCTGTATGGAAGGGTCATCGCTCAAAGGATAAAAGGTACTCCGGGGATAACAGGCTGATCTTACCCAAGAGCTCATATCGACGGTAAGGTTTGGCACCTCGATGTCGGTTCGTCACATCCTGGGGCTGGAGAAGGTCCCAAGGGTTCGGCTGTTCGCCGATTAAAGTGGCACGTGAACTGGGTTCAGAACGTCGCAAGACAGTTCGGTCCCTATCTGTGGTGGGCGCTAGTAAATTGAGTGGACATGTCCTTAGTACGAGAGGACCGGGACGTACGTGCCGCTGGTGTATCTGTTGTGCCGCCAGGTGCAATGCAGAGTAGCTACGCACGGCAAGGATAAACGCTGAAAGCATCTAAGCGTGAAACCTTCCACAAGATGAGTTTACTTTTAAGGGTCGTCAAAGACTATGACGTTGATAGGCTATAGGTGTAAAACTGGTAACAGTAAAGCCAAGTAGTACTAATTGCCCGTAAGCTTTATTTTTTTTCTTGTAATTCATCAGCTTCCCAATATGTAACTTATTTAAGTTGTAAGTAATAAGTTTTAAGCTGTAAGTAGATTCTACTTATAATTTATCACTTAAAACCTAAAACTTATGAAGATCTTATGGTGGTTTTGCCGGGGGTGTTCACCTCTTCCCATTCCGAACAGAGAAGTTAAGTCCCCCATGGCCGATGGTACTCGCATCACGCTGGGAGAGTAGGTAGCTGCCATATTTATTATAACCCAATCAGTTTATTCTGGTTGGGTTTTTTTATGCCATCATGTTCATAGGATTTCTTCTTCAACAACTTTAGTTTGATCGGGATATTTGTTTTTAAATCATTTCCAATCATCATTGGTTTTCTTATTATTTTCGGGCTATCCAATTCCCAACTGTTTAATGAATAATCTCCATTTATTTTCTTTTCAAAGATTATTACGTTTGGGTATCCGCGAGGATACCTCGTTTATTGAAACGCAGAAGACCTACATGTTTAACCTGTTTCTGCTGATCGCTTCGCCTTTTGCTTTTCTTTCTTTGCTTATTAACCTGTACCAACTGGCTTTTTGGCCTGCGTTCTTTAATGTTGTGCAGTTAGCAGTTTTTATTTTATGTTTCAGGATATCAAAATTGCAAAAAGGATTGTATCTGCGGCCTTTATTGTTATTGATCCTTTCTGTCATTGCTGTTATTGCTGCGTATTATTATAAAAACGGAAGTGAATATCGCCTGCTGGTAATGATGGTTGCTGCGGTAGTTATCTTTGATAAGACCTGGCAATACTTTCTTTTTGCATGCCTGCTTTCGGTTGCATTTGTCTGGATACGGCTGGATAACCATACCCTGGTTAACGAGCCCGATGAAACTGTTGTAGAAGGCGTTCTTAAAATGTTGCTGCCTTTACTTCTCTTTACGATGTCGCTGTTTTATTTCAAACATATTTATTTTAAGAACCTCGCACAATTAGAAAAAGCAAACCAGCTGCTTTCATTGGCCAAAGAGCAGGAAGAAAAGATCCTGCACACCGTGGCACATGACCTGCGAAGTCCCATTACCAATATCTCGTCTATCAGTAACATGATGTTACAGGATGGCCGTTTTGAAACGGATCAAATAGAATTGATAAAACTGATCGGGCATTCATCTGATACTTCTCTCACTTTGATCAATGACCTTATGCTAAACAGCAATAGTATCAATGATCCCGCCCAGCTGCAACAGGTTGATCTGAATAAACTGGTCGGCGAACTGATTCCAATACTCCAGTTCAGGGCCAATGAAAAAAATATTTCTATTCAAACAGAAATGTTATCTCATCCTCTGATGGCCATTATTGATCCTGACAGAATAGAACGTGTGGTCACAAACCTGGTAACCAATGCGATAAAATTCAGTCATGAAAAATCGATCGTCACTATTTGTCTTTACAAAGAAGCAGCCCATGCTTTATTGATCGTAAAGGATCAGGGAATCGGCATTCAAAAAGAAAACCATGAACAGA
>JABDAP010000074.1 GCA_013289065.1 Bacteroidota bacterium
TTACCAAAATTCCGGGAGAACAGAACATAACGGATCCGGCCATTTTCGGTTGCGAGTTGTTTGATGATCTCTGCGGAATTATCGCGGCTGCCATCATCGATCAATATTATTTCGTACGGATAACTGCTGTCTTCAAAAACATGTATGATAGTATGTATTGCGCTGTTAAGGCTCTTCGATTCATTATAAACAGGGATCACAATACTTATTAACTTACTCATTGGCCGGCACTTTATCAGTATTGAAATTTACGAACAATAAGCGGTAAATTAATACCAGCCATACAATAAAGCAGGGCAGCGCTTTTAACGAATAGGGAAGAATAAAATGTTCACGCACGTAGCGGGGGAAAATATCCGTAGGGGAAAGGCTTGTTAAAAGTATTACGAAGGCAAGTAAGATATGGATCCATTTATTTTTTGGATCGCGTTGTATCACATACCAGATCCCTACTCCGCAAACAGCGATCACAAATGTTGACGACTCCGCAGATGAACTGAAAATAACTACGCCGATCAATGCCAGGCATACATAACTCAGCCGGAATGCTAACTGTTTATACTGGCTGATCCGTAAAAAAGGCAACGCATATAAAACCGCAGCAGGAACGGTTACAAAATAATTCGGCAGATGATCGTGGTTAAAGATCCTTCGGATCATGCCCATTACGGAAATATCCTGCATGAGGTTGGTATCTTCTGCATCAATGTTCAGTGCATTCTTTTCAACAAGCGCATGGAACCAGTCTTTATATGACTGTATAATGAACGCAGGCGAAGAAATGATCATCGGCAAACAAAATAAAACAATCAGCCAGAAAATAAATGAGGCAACAAATTTTACCTGGTGTTTGGAGAACCAGAAAAATGCGATGCCCGTGATGCCGTATATTTTTACCATGAACCCGGCTGCGATAAATAAAGCGGCCCAGAGATCTTTTTCTTTTTCCACCAGCACATAACTCAAGATTATCCAACCCGTGAGCATCGGGTTGAACTGAACATTATGGATCGATGTCATCATTTCAATTGCACCGATCAATAAAATAATATGCTGTTGTTTTTCTGTGAGCTGCAACTGGCGGATAGCATAAAATAATACCCATGCATTGGCAACACACCATAAAAAGCAACCCAGGTAATCGGGCAGTAAAGCAAACGGCGCGATCAGGATACTAAAAAGCGGCCCGTAATAATTTGAATCAACATATTCTGATGGATAAGCGAGGTAAAGATTTTTTTGCTGAACCGCATGCTCAAAAACGCCCGAAAAAATATCATAATTATTAATGGCCTTATGGCCACGGCTGATCTCGGCAAGCGCGGCAATCACGGCTAATGCAAACCAGATCAATACCGGTATAGGTATTTTCCATTTGCCAACGGATATGTTCTTTAACAATAACTGCATGGGGGGATACCAACAGCAAAAGTATTGGTAAGTAACGGGTAAGGGAAAAATTCTTACTTAAAAAATGCTTATGGCTGAAAACCGTCCAAAAAAATTACTTTTGCCCCTCAAAATCAATCGCTATGTCTAAAGGGCCGGTTTCAGCATTCATACAACATCATTACAGACATTTTAATGCGGCTGCATTGGTTGATGCTGCCAAAGGATACGAAACCCATTTGAATGAAGGTGGCAAAATGCTCGTTAGTCTCGCAGGCGCTATGAGTACCGCAGAACTCGGTATCAGCCTCGCTGAAATGATACGGCAGGATAAAGTGACCATCATCAGTTGCACAGGTGCGAACCTGGAAGAAGATATCATGAACCTTGTGGCGCATAGCCATTACAAACGCGTTCCCAATTACCGCGAACTTACTCCGCAGCAGGAATGGGATCTCCTGGAAAATCATTACAACAGGGTTACAGATACCTGTATACCTGAAGAGGAAGCATTCAGACGGCTGCAAAAACATATTCATAAAATATGGGCAGAAGCCGATGCAAATGGCGAAAGATATTTTCCGCACGAGTATATGTATAAAATGTTATTGAGCGGTGTGCTGGAACAATATTATGAGATAGACCCTGCAAACAGCTGGATGCTCGCAGCAGCTAAGAAAAATATCCCGATCGTTGTTCCGGGTTGGGAAGACAGTACCATGGGAAACATCTTCGCATCATACATTGTAAAAAATGAATTGAAGGCAAGCACTATGAAAAGCGGTATAGAGTACATGGTGTGGCTTACAGACTGGTATCGCCGGAACAGTGGCGGAAAAGGTGTAGGATTCTTCCAGGTGGGTGGTGGTATTGCCGGAGATTTTCCGATCTGCGTTGTACCGATGATGTACCAGGATCTTGAATGGCACGATGTTCCTTTCTGGAGTTATTTCTGCCAGGTGAGTGATTCAACAACTTCGTACGGATCTTATTCCGGCGCCGTTCCGAATGAAAAAATTACCTGGGGCAAACTCGATATCCATACACCGAAATTTATTGTGGAAAGCGATGCAACGATCGTAGTGCCGTTGATCTTTGCTTATATATTGGGATGGTAAAAAATGAATTGATAAGAAGATAAGAAGGTGATGTAACAGTTGGATATATAGTATGTAATTCCTGCGCCTCCGCGCCTTTGCGTGAAAAAATGGATGCAAAGGCGCGGAGGCGCAGTTTTTTTAATTTTCAATTGAAAGCGATAACTGAATGATTTAACAAAATAAAAAGCCGCATCGATAAAATGCGGCTTTTGGTTGCCAGGAAAAGCCTTACTTTTAAAATCACAAAAAAATATCTCATGAAAAAACTCATCACATCCGGCCTTTTATTATTTACTGTTCTGTCGCTTTCGGCACAAACCAAGATCACTAAAACTTCGGTGGTGGGCAAATGGGTTGTATCGGCTGTTGAAATGAAAGACATGTTCTTTTACAGCGTAGATAAAGATTCTCTTGGCCTCGGCGAAACAATGAAAGCACAACTCGCGCAGGCGCAGCAACCTGTAGAAACAGTTGTTGCGATGATCAAACCACAGATGGCCGTATTCTCTAAAATATCTTTCCAGTTCAATGCAGACGGAACGGCAGAATTGGTAACCGGCGTAGAAGCTCCGCAGGCGGCTACGTATACAGTTGATGAAGCAAACTCAACCATCACAACAAAAGACAAGGACAAAAAAGAAGAAACCATCAAAGCAGAAATGGTTGGCGACAAATTGCATCTTACCGTTACCCAGCCACAGGGAGAAGTGCAGATGACTTTGAAAAAAGCTAAATGATAAATAATCATTCATAGAATGAAATAAAAAAGCCTCATCAATTTGATGAGGCTTTTTTATTGATCAGTTCTTTCTAAAATTATCTTCTTGCAGTTGCCGGTAAAGGAATATCTCTCTTCAGCATGTTATCGCGGTTAGCAATATCCCATGCTGCATAAAACACCAGCTGGGCGCGCTTTGCCATCATATCGAACTGGATCTTGTCAACCGTATCTGTTTGTTTATGATAATCTGCTCCCAACATTCCATCGTAAAAGAATAAAATAGGAATGCCTTTTTTTGCAAAATTGTAATGATCGCTGCGGAAATAAATATTGTTAACGTCATTCGGGTCATCAAATTTATAATCCAAAGCAATGTTAACGGATCTTTTATTGGCACCTTCAATAATACCGGGAAGATCGGAACTTAATTTGTCGTGGCCGATCACGTAGATATAATTCAACGTATCCAGTCCATGACGTGATGAATCTCCTCTTCCGATCATATCTGTATTCAAATCAACAGAAGCTTTCGACAGATCGATGGTTGGATGCTCTGAATAATATTCAGAACCGAGCAAACCTTTTTCTTCACCGCTAACGGTCATGAAGATCATGGTTCTGCGCGGTTTATCTCCTTTCCTGGCGGCCGTTGCAAAATTTTCCGCATTCTGAATAACGCCTACGCTTCCCGAACCATCATCATCTGCACCATAAAAAATACCGGTAGCATTTTTTCCGAGGTGATCATAGTGGCCGGTAAGAAAAACATATTCGTCTTTTTTATCCGTACCCGGCAATATACCGATCACGTTACTGCTTTCACGCATTTCAGGATTTCTCTCAGCGCCGAGTTGCAGTTCTGCAACATAGCTTCCTTTGTTAACATTTTTAAAATCTGCGAATGCAACTTTCGATGTTCTGCCGATCAATGCGGAAGCTACTTCATCAGAAATGGTTGCAATAAAAAGCGGCGGTTCATTAATTGCCAGAGCCATGCGCGTACTTTTTACCGGTGTTGGTGTTGTACGTGGAAAAGCAGAAGATATGATCAGTAAACCAATAGCGCCATTTTTTTGCGCAGCGGCAATTTTGCCGGCATTAGGATTTTGAAATCCGCGCCTACCGCCGGTTGGTGCAGCTGGTGCAGGTGTTCCGCCATCCACTACGATCACTACCTTGCCTTTTACATCCAGGCCTGCATAGTCATTTGTTTTTGAGGCTGAATCAACAACCCCATATCCTGCAAAAACGAAATTATTAAAGGTCTTGTATCCTTTAAAAAGAGAACCCAGGGTAAAATTGTATTCCTTGTCCCATGCAAAGGTTTTACCATTCACACGCAATAACTGGTCGTTCATCGCATCAAAATAAACCGGGTATACCTGCTGGTAACTGTCGCCGTTACCGGGAAGTAAACCGAATTTTTTAAACTGTTCTTCTATCCAGGCAGCGGCTTTTTTCTGTCCTGGCGAAGCTGTTTCACGGCCCTCCATATCTGCACTGGCAAGAATGGTGAGTTTTTCTTTTAAAGCTTTTGGTGTAGTCAATGCAGCATATTTTGCTACATTATCATTGTTTTGTGCCATGGCCATTGTAGTTACAAAAGACAGGCAGATAACGAGGATTTTTTTCATCATGTTAGTATTTGTTTGAGTTAAGAGCAAGCGATTTTATCAACGCGTGTTGCATGCCGGCCGCCTTCAAAAGCAGTGGTCATGAATAGTTCGATCATCTGTTCTGCCAATACCAATGAAACAAAACGTGCGGGGATGCAGATGATATTTGCATCATTATGTTTGCGCACAACCAGCGCCACATCATTTTGCCAGCAAAGACCTGCGCGGATATGCTGGTGCTTATTTGCCGTAATGGCCACACCATTTGCACTGCCGCATAAAAGAATACCAAATGCGGCTTCGCCTTTTTCTACAAAGGAAGCAACTGGATGTGCAAAATCAGGATAATCAACGGAAGCAGATGAGTTGGTGCCAAAATCCTTTACCTCGTAGCCTTTGCCTCCCAGCCAGCTGATCAGGGCTGTTTTATATTCAAAACCTGCATGGTCGCAGCCAATGGCGATGGGCTTGGAACTGTCGAAAACAAAACTCATGTGTTATAATTGGGGGACTAAGATAATCGATTGGGGCAAGCGGGAATAAAAAAATATACGAATGGGCGAAAGGGAGACTGGAGTTAGAAGTTAGAAGACCGGAGTAATAACAGGCTGGTGAGCTTTTGGGTGAGATCTGCTGAGTTTGTATAGATGATCGAATAGCTGGCGCTGCCGGCGGCTGTGGTGGAATGGGGGGAACCGATATTGCGCAGGTAGATAATGGGTTTGTTCAGGGCCGCCGCATAGCCGATCTCGATACCTACGCCAATGGCTTTTTCGGATGCCTCTGCGATGAGGAAAGAAGATGAATGGATGTCTGCAAAAGCCTGCGCCATCATTTGTTTTTCTTCTTCGGCAGAGAAATGATGTTCATCCACAAATACAAACAGTTTTGTTTGAAAACCAGCTAATACTTTTTGTATAGCGTCAATTTCATTTTGTAAATGCTTTCTGTTTTGGTAGCCGATGGAGAGATAAGCCTGTTTCATGTAAAGGTAACTTTGTGCTTCTTTGTGTCCTGGCGCCTTAGTGGCGAACATCAACGCAGGATCTTCATCTTTACCGACTCGATCCTTGTATCGCTTACATTAAGGATATCAAAACGGTAATCATCAATAATGATGGTTTCTTTTTGTTTGGGGATGGACTGGTGTTCATTGATGATATAACCGCTGAGCGTTTCCGATTCGCTCACAGGAAATTTCATGTTGTATTTTTCATTTAGGTAATCCAGTTCCATGCGGCCGCTCAAAATAAATTCGTCTTCGGCAAGTTGTTTCTCAACCAGGTCTTCCACGTCATATTCATCCTGTATCTCGCCAAAGATCTCTTCAAGAACATCTTCCATGGTTACGATACCGGCGGTTCCGCCAAACTCGTCTACCACCCAGGCAATACTTTTTCTTTCTTTGGTGAATTTACCGATCAGGTCTGTGGCGCTCATGCTTTCAGGCACAGCCATAACAGGATGCAGCACGGATCGTATTGAATCGGGTTTCTTAAAAAGATCCAGCTGGTGTATATAACCTAAAATGGAATCTATGTTATCATCATACACCACCAGTTTGCTTAATTGCGTGCTGATGAATAATTTTTTGGCATCTTCAACAGATGTGTTGATGTCGAGCCCTTCGATCTCTGTGCGTGGAACCAGGCATTGCCTGATCTTTACTAATGGCAGGCTCAATGCATTCTCAAATAATTCGGTGTTCAGTTCCTGGCTGTCTTCATCCTGCTCTTTTGTTTGCTGGAAAAAATGTTCGAGGTCAACTTTTGTAAATGCATCGTTCTTATCGTTCACACGAACATTAAAAATATACGTGAGGATCCATTGCGACAGGTTGACGAAAAAATTAGTAAGGGGCAAAAAAAGTGTGTGAAAAAAATTGGCAACACGTGCAAACAAACTCAGCGCAGCATCGCTCTTTGCCCTGAAAATGGCTTTGGGTAAAAACTCGCCAAATACCAATACCACAAGCGACGAAACCAAAGTATCAAAACCGAGTTTTACATATTCGTTGTGAAAACGCAGGTTGATCCAGAGGGTGGTCCAGATCGTTTTTTGCATTAACTCATGCACCAGTAATCCATAGATCACCAGGGAAATATTCAAACCAATTAAACAGGTGCTGATAAACCTTGCGGGGTGTTCCATAAAATTGGATAAGATGATCCCGCTTTTTTTCCCCTGCTTTTTTTTGAGTTCGATGCTTAAACGGTTGGCAGATACAAAGGCAATTTCATACCCTGCAAAAAAACCAATGAGGATGAGTGTAACGCCAATCCAGATAAGGGTATAGATTTCTGACATGATGGAAAATTACGATTTTTTAATCGTGAGTCATCAGTCGTGAGGCGTGAATGAAAGATTTTTATTCACGCCTCACGACTGACGACTCACGTAAAACACGTGTGCCCCGTAGAAACGGGGCACGAACCGATAATTAACAACATGAGAAAATCGGCTATGTGAGATATATGCACATGAGAAAATCCTGTTAAGTAATTTTTCTTTTCATGTAATAAGCTTTGCTCTATGCATGTGATCTTTAAAATGAATGGACAGCCTTGCATAGCTGCCCATCCGGTGTATATAGGGGTGTAATAGCTTATTTGAAATCAACTGTGCAGTTCTGGCACTTCATTTCAATTTTCAACCCTCTGCCATCACCCACTGTTGCGGTAAAATGGGAAGGGCCATTGCCGCTTTCGCCCCATATATTCTGGCTGGCAGATAAGTTATATGCCCTTGGGGCAACGGTATAGGTACCTCCACCTCCGCCTCTTGAAACTGTTCCCGCTGCAGGTGTTTCAGTTACTGTGCCTGCTGTTTTTTCTTTTTCTTTATCTGTTACCGGCACTTTTTCAAAGTTGCCGTATACTGAACTGTAGGCGCCTGTAAAGTCAACAGCATAATTTTTCTTTTCACGCAATGGTATTCTTACATCGGCATATTTATCATCTATTTTAATGGAGCTGAGCGATGGGCCAACGTTCCTGATCTTGATATCTGCATTGATACCATCCACATCGAGCGACCCTTCCAGTTTGGTTATGCGGAGATTGCCATATGCTTTCTTGCCGCGCACCTCACCTGCTTCTTCCATTTCATATTCATCATTGGTACTGCGGATCACTAATTTTTTTGCTGCGGCCATTTCAATGGTTGAATATTTACTTTCAATATCCAGGTCGTCGATATTTTTTGCACTGAAGCGGCCATTGGTAAATTCTACTTCAGCAGTTTTTACATCGCCTACATTGATGTTTGCATATTTTGAGCGGAGAATAAATTTGCCAAGGTTCTCAGCTTCGAGGTTGCCATTGGAGATATCAACGTTCAGATCGCCAACACCTGCTGGAACGGTTACATCTGCATACTTGCTTTCAATATCTAATTTGCTGCCGGCAGGAATGGTGATAGTAATGATCTTTTTAACAGCAGTCTTGGCGGTACCAATATTCTGGCCATTAACATTGAATACACTGCTGCTGCTAAGCGTGCCGCTGTATGATCCACTTCCATAAACCATAAATCCACCGCCGCCGTTACCATTGCCCGATTTTATTTTCACAGAAGAGCCTAATGTTTTTAATGACAGGCCTACTCTATCCAGCCATTCATCATCGGTTAGTTTTGTTTCGCCTTCGTAATAAACGGTAGTGGTAATTTTTACTTTTTGCTGATCCCATGTTTTTACCACAACATTGCGGGAAGAATTTTCGATATAAACATCCGCACCTTTGGGTGTTGAAATTTCTTTGCTTACTTCTTTCGATTTCAGGTCGGCATCCTGTATCTGCCTGTCGTTATAAGAATAAGCATACCCATTGCCTGTAGCAGTGACCATTCCCGCAACCGGGGTAATGCTGTTGGTTGAACCCGAACCAGCCGCAGGCGCCACAGTGCCTACCACCGTTTGCTGCGCTGTTAAGAGCGATGTTGTGCCAAGCAGTAATGCACCGGCTAAAAAAGTATTACGCATAATTGTTTTCATTTCATAAAATGTTTAGAGATTCAGGAAATAAGTTTTGGTAGGATCAACAGGCCCGCGGTTTTGTTTAAAACGGTTGTTGGTCTTGTTCATTTCGATTTGTAATTGTTTTAACGTGTTTAGTTTTTGTTGATACAGATTGATCAGCTGATCCAGTAATTCATCAGTCATGCCGCGCTTTGCAATGTCTGATTTGATCACTTTCTCATCTTTCTCCATCTGCCTGATCTGTATTTTAAAATCATTAAAGTATTCGGGTGTTTCGGCAAACATCGGTGTGCTGCTTACTCTTTCTCTCTGTAAATTGATCACCTGTGTAAAACTGCTTTCTACATTATGCAGCAGAACCCGGCGGTCATCGGTATCAACGGGTTGACCGGTTTTATTTTTTGTGCGTGGCTCTGCTTTGGCAATGGTATTTTCAGGAATTGCTTTTTCTGTTACAGGTTCTTTTTGTTCAGGCTGTAATTGTACCGGCTGTGTTGCTGTGGCCGTTTTAGCAATTGCTTCTGCAGGTGCATTTTGTTTATTGCCCATCATGTGCCATACGCCAATACCTGCAAGTGCCAGTATACAGGCCGCGGCTGCCCATCGTGTAACCATTATAACTACACTGGCTTTTTTTACCGGTTGTGTTTCACGCTGTATATTTTGCCAAACCTGCGGGCCCGGCTCATCAAGGTTCAGATCCTCTGCGTGGTTGTGTAAATATTTTTTTAACTCATCCATGTAACTGTAACTGTTTGGTAATTCTTTCTTTTAATAATTGCCGCGCCCTGTGGTATTGGCTTTTGCTGGTTGATTCAGAGATACTCAGGTGTTCGGCAATATCTTTATGGCTGTAATCTTCTACTACAAAAAGGTTAAATACCTGCCGGCATCCATCGGGTAAACCTTTGATCTCTTTGTGAATGATGTCGAAACTCACGGTCTTCCACCATTCCGCTCCTTCATCGATCATCAGGTTATTTCTCTCATCTTCCCATTCGTTCCATTGAAAATTTTTCTTGCCGGCACGGATACATTCATTTACCACTATTCTTTTCAGCCACCCGCCAAACTGCAGCGGGTCTTTTAACTGGCCAAGGTTACGGAATGCTATAATAAATGCATCCTGCAGAATATCTTCTGCATCGTTGCGGTTACCGGTCATCCGCGTGCAGATATTGAACATGCTCTTACTATACTGCCGGTATAGCCAGGCCTGCGCATCTGCATCGCCTTTGCAGGCTTTTCTCACAACCGCCGTTTGTATGGTGTTAGCCTGTTCCAATGTTGTCAGTAATAAGAGTGTGGGGTGGGAGAAAGGTTGGAAAGGAAGGGGCTTTTTATTTTGGAATTGGGAAATTGGGAAATTTTGGAATTGGATGCTATTACGATAAAAGATCAAATTCCAAAATTTCCCAATTCCAAAATTCCCCAATCAGTCTATGATAAATCCATGAAGGGTTTATTCTGCAGAATACCTTCTATTTTTTCAATCACTTCTGTCGAAAGCAATGGCAATACATCCAGCGCTTTCAGGTTTTCTGTAAGCTGTTCTTTTTTTGTGGCGCCCAGAATGGCGGTGCTCACATTCGGGTTCTTAATAGTCCAGGCAATTGCCAATGCTGCGAGGGAAACGCCCAGCTCATTTGCCAAAGCGCTCAATTTTTTTACTTTTTCCAGTTTGGCATCCTGTATCCAGCGATCCTTTAACCAATCGAACCCTTCGATGGCCAAACGCGACCCTTCGGGGATGCCATTATTATATTTGCCGGTTAAAAAACCGGCTGCGAGCGGGCTCCAGATCGTAGTTCCCATTCCTGCGTTCTTAAATACCGGCAAATAATCCTGCTCCATCTTAAAACGTTCGAACATATTATATTGAGGCTGCTCAACTGTTGGTGCGATCAGATTAAAACGATCCGCTACGCGATGCGCTTCCATGATTTCGGCGCCGCTCCACTGGCTCGTTCCCCAATACAACACTTTTCCCTGCTGAATTAAATTGTGCATCGTCCATACCACTTCTTCAATAGGAACACCGGTATCGGGCCTGTGGCAGAAAAAAATATCGAGATAATCGGTTTGTAATCTTCCCAGGGCTTCGTGACAGGCTTCTGTCAAATGCTTCCTGCTTAAACCCGTTTGGTTGGGTTTATTATGGGCGCCTCTCCAGCCAAAATAGGCTTTGGATGAAAGGGTGTAAGATGTCCTGTCCCAGTTTTTCTGTTTCAACACACGGCCCATCATTTTTTCACTTTCGCCTAATGCATATGCTTCGGCGTTATCAAAAAAATTAATGCCGTTATCATAAGCAATGCCCATTAATTCATCGGCGCTGTTATCGTTGATCTGTTTGTGAAACGTTACCCAGCTGCCAAAGCTCAGCACGCTCAGCTGTAAGCCGCTGCGGCCCATTCTTCTGTATTCCATAGATTCTTTTTTTAGGAAAGCCAGTTAAGTGCGCGTTATGGATTGTATTATGAAGACAAAAGAAAAGTTTTGGAAAGCAAGTTATTAATTATGTTATTGTACCGAACACAAATAACGCAAATCGAAAACTATTTATTCCCCGGTTCAAGGCTGTCGGCAACCACCGCAAAGCTGCCGGGTTGTATCTTGAATAAAGTAAGGTTGGTGAGATCCTGGTTGCATTTCATGCCCAGCCCCGTAAATCTTTTTTGCGGCGAACGCTGGCTGATGGTAACTTCTTTATCTGTATAGAATTTTTCTGTGTTCTGATCCCAGTACATCTCCTTACAGAATAACGTGTCGCCTTTAATATTAAAAGCCACCACATGGTCTTTCAGGAAAACTTTTCTTTTGTCTTCATAATACAATCCATAACGCGCACTTAACTGGCTTTCGATCTTTATGCTGTCGCTATAAAAATCTACATGTAAAGATTTTGGAAATTCTGCTTCACGGCCGCTGTCGCTCTGGTAACGCAGTAATACGGGAGCCGTCAGGTGGGCGCGCATTTTACCGCTTGAGCTTAAATACGTATCAATGTCTTTTCCTTCTTCGATGCTTTGTTTTTTTAATCCCAGTTCCCTCACTTCATTTACATCATTCTCGCAGGCATGTATAAAAATGCAGGTGAATAATAAAGCAATGATG
>JABDAP010000075.1 GCA_013289065.1 Bacteroidota bacterium
TTTATCAATGATCCGTTTTACCCTTGTCAAGAGTTCATTCTTTTTACCTGTTGCCGCCATTGCAAATGCCGGAGTTGATTGCAGATAAGCAATGCGCAGTAAAGCTTCTACATAAACGGATGCGTTATATTTGAATTGTAATACCCAGTCATCGCAACTGTTCTCTCTTTCTTTTCGGATACTCCTGCTTAATAATTGTGTGAACGGATTAAAGAACAGGCTGATCTCGATCACAGATAAAATAATATTGACGAGATAATCATACCGTTTGATATGCGCCAGTTCATGCAGCAGCACAGCTTCCAGCTGGTCGATGGTGAGATGGTTGATGCTGGCAACCGGTATCAATATAACCGGCTTCCAGAAACCGATCGTAAGAGGAGTGGAGATAGTGTTTGATAAAAAGATCCTTATCTCTTTTTTAATGCCCAGCTGTGTTGCTATTTTCTTTACGAACAGGCGCCAGTCGGCCGGCATTTTTTGCAAACCGTTATTCCTGATCAGTTGTGTTTGCCTGTAGCCAAAGAACCAGCGGATGCAGAGGAATAATATCAACAGTAAATAAGCCATCGAAATATAAGGCAGCAGTTGTTCTCCTTTTACCATCCAGTTAATAAGCATGGAAGAAAGATCCGTATTGGATGATACGATCGCACGTATATTCTGCGATACGGGAATGGCTGTTGAATGATTCCACGCAGCGCTGTATTGCCGGTAATAAAATTGAAAAGTAATCACGAACCAAATAAAACCGGTGGCCTGCGCAGCCACTCCCAAACGGTATTTTGCAGAAGCGCTGAGCGATAATAATCCTGTTGCACTTAGATAGATCAGCCAGACCAAAGCGGTTTGCCATAAACTGTTGGCAATGGCGGTGAATGTTGATAATCCTTTATTCAACCCTGTTTTCTTTTTATCAAAACCGTTGAAAGCTGAGATGAAAAAGAATATCGCTTCCGCTCAAAAAGAAATAAACGATACGGTATTTACAGATCAGGATGGCAGTAAACTTTTCAATGACATACCCACTCTCATCACCGGTGCAATGAAACAGGCATCAGCTGCACTCAATGAAAAAGAAACTGACTGGAAAAATGAAATGGCGAATATGGAACTTGCCAAAACAGAAATGGACAAAACGTTTCACACAGATTCATCTTTGTTTACATTAAAATTGAGACGTAAAATAAAAGATGATATCGGCTTGTCGCTGAAAGATGTTGATGCCGCGCTCAAAAATGCAAAAACAGAAATGCAGCGTGCCGGTTCAAAACTAAATATAGATGCTTCTGTTTTAGACAACGAAAAAGTAGAACAGGGTATAAAAATATCCATGCAGACATTGGCACAACTTGGAAAGATGGGGCTTGATAAAATGGTACTCGGCGCATTACGTGTGCCGGAAATTATGTTGGATGATAACGGCCAACACATGAAGATCCGCACGAAACAGCCGCCGGCATTACCCAAAGAGCCGAATGAAAGAACGAGAAACAGGATCATGTTGGTACCTGGAAAAGGATTGCCATCAAAACAAAGAATGCAGGCAGAAGACCTGGATGAAACAAAAGCAGAAGAACCCATGAATGTTCCCGAAGTAATATTACCACTTCAACTTTCTACTGAAGACCTGGAGAAAATAAAACAGCAACTCATTAATATTATCCGGGTAAAAGCACTCACCGAACGCAAAGGAGAAGAATTGAAACTAAAAGTTATTCCCGCAGTTGTTACAGAAAAGAGCCAGGATGAAAAAAAACAATTGGTCATCCGGCTTCAATAGAAAATTTTGAGTGTTGAATTATGAATGCTGAATGTATATTCTTTGCACCTATAAACTCTCATTCAACATTCATAATTCAACATTCAAATCATTACCAAAGATTACGCGGGCACCAGTCGCCATACCTGTTTCCCAATAAGAACCCGATCAGTATTTCATGCGTACCATGGCTAACCGTATTCAGGTTGGAAGTTTGTACATCGTACGAATAACCGATATTGATATTGTGATTTAAGTTGATACCCACCATTGCAGCAAACCCGTCCTGGTAGCGGAAAGAGCCGCCTGCCCAGAGAAGATCCTGGTACTGGAACTTAGCATTCAGGTCAAAACCCAATGGCAATGGAGTGATATATCTGATTAATGCAGAAGGAAGGAAACTGATATCTTCAGACAACTCCATCCGGTAACCGGCGCTGACAAAAATATGCGGTAACAGTTTTCCATTCTGCACGTAAACTGTGTTATCCGAAAAAGCGAGTTGCTCAGGAATGATCTGCTGTGCGGCAATCCCCAAAAAATAATCTTTCGAATACAACCAGAGCCCTGCACTGATATCAGGTTTTATTTTATTGATCACGCCACTTCCCGCAACAGCGGGATCAACCGTTGTTCCACCAAAATTTAATTTACTGGCATCGAGGCTCATATTGGTAAACCCAACTGATACACCACCGGCTAAACTGGTAGTAGCAGAAATACCCAGGTGATAGGAATATGTTCCATACGCTGCAAAACGGTTTAACGGGCCGGTTCTGTCATTGATCATCGTAAAACCAACACCTGCATGCGGATCCGGTGCGGTATAATCGCGCCAGTATGCTTCTCCCCTCGGGTTTTGTCCGCTCGCATGAAAGCTTGTAGCCGATTCTCTATCGTAATCGCTTTTATGTAATGGGCCCTGAATGGTTAAATAAGTAGTAACCGGCGCATCCTGCAAACCCACCCATTGTAAACGGTGGCTTGCTTTTACATCCCAGTAGTTTTCAATACCGGCAACTGCGGGATTGATGATGTAATTGTTCATGATATACTGCGTATAATACGGCCGCTGTTGCGCCGAAACTATTGTACAGGCAAACAAACTGATCCATATCATCAACTGTCGCATCTTCATATAACTACTTAATAATGGTTACGGATCCGGAAACAACCTGCCGGCCATTTTTTGGATTGATGATGTAATAATATGTGCCTACCGGTAACGGGCTTCCATGATACGTTCCATCCCAGCTGACCGCATACCCTACCGAATGATATACAGCTTGTCCATAACGGTTATACACATCTATGGTTGCTCCGGGATAACTGTCAAGGTATTTAATATTCCAGGTATCATTGATCCCGTCGCCATTTGGTGAAAAAACATTAGGAACAACCGGCCCTTTTAAAACATTCACAAAAACAGTATCGCTTGCCGAACATCCGCCGTTTGCCGTTAAAGTTAGTTTATAAGTAATATCATCATCCGGTTTGCAGACCGGGTTAATGGCGGTGTCACTGTTTAAATAAGTTGCCGGCGACCAAAGATATTGCAAGTTCGTTCCATAAACATATTCAGGTATGATCTGCAAAGTTCCTCCTGCCAATACTTTTACGGAATGTTGTAATACAACTTTGGGATTCGGGTATACGGTCAGCTGCTGCGATGCCGTATCACTGATACAGCCGTCTTTATTATAGAAATATAAGCTTGCCGTAAACAAACCGGAATCATTGTACTGATTAACCGGGTTCTGCGCAGCGGATACATTTCCATCACCAAACTTCCACGACCATGCCGATTCTGCGCTTGATATACTGGTGCTTTTATCAGTGAATGTAATATTATCGCCAAAACACAATTGGCTTGCAGATACATTAAATGCAGCTTTGGGTTGCGAATACACCGTAATGGTTTTGGTAGTAAAATCCGAACAGGTTGATCCGCCAGAATAAGCTACCAGTTTGATCGTATAGGATTTACCTGTGGCTGATTGCAGATCTGCGTACGAATGCGGATATACTTTTCCTGCTGTGGGATTATCATCCAGTTCCACGACAGTTGGATTATTCGCAAAATCCCAATAGATCTCAAGTTTTGTGAGGTTGCCAAAATCAACCGATGAATTATTTTTTAACAGTACTGGCTTGGTACCGCAATAAGGCGCCGCATTGGCAAAACTGAAATCAGCCTTCGGCGTAGTTCCGTTTACGGTAAATGCTTCCGTGCCCGTTGCCACGCAACCTAATGCCGATGTTACTGTTAGTGACACTTTATAATTATCCGATTTATTATATTTAACCTGTGGATTTTTTACAGTACTGCTGGTGATATTCGGCCCCGGCGATACGGCAGGTGATCCAGCATTAAAGTTCCATAAATAAGATGCAAGGCTGCCTTCTGCAATAGTGGTGGTATCGGTGAACGGGGCGTTTGCATCATTCAGGCACACTTCCGGTAAAATAAATCCGACAACAGGCAGAGGATTTATTTTCAATTGCGGGTTAGGCGCAAATGTATCACTCTTGCAACCCGTACCCGTTTCAACAACCAATACCGGGTTCTTTGTTCCATATACGGCATACTGTGTTTTGGGCGAAGCATTCGTGGTGTTTGTAAAAGATCCGGCGCCATCATCGAGGTTCCATGTCCACTTGACGATCGCACCAATAGGGCTTGTTGACGCATCAGTAAAAACAATATCGCTATTGGGGCATAATAGTGTAGGAAAAGTAAATTTAGCAACCGGCTTTGCCGTGATCTGTATGGTTTGCGTAGCTGAATCGGAAATACAGCCAATATCGTTTACGACTTTCAGTTTGATCAGGTAATTCCCTGATCCGCTTGATCCATACAGTTTCGCAGTATTTCCTGTACTGAGATTAGCGGAAGTGCCATCACCAAAATTCCATTGCCATTGCGTAACGGGGCCGCTTGCAGCACTCTGGTCTGTGAAATGTACCGAATCTGTAAGACATCCCGAAGTAGTGGCGCTGAATGCAGCAACCGGTGTTGTACGTACCGTAACAGGAATGGCGTATAACTGGCTGGTACTTCCACAACCATCCGGCGTTGAAGAAGTAGTGTACAATTTAATGGTATCACGGAGTGCCGATGTATTACCTTTTATAAAAACGTAAGTATTTCCGGTACTATAATAATTCAGGGTCTGGCCGTTTACAGTTTTGGTACTGTCTGCAGTTACATTCGCGGGTGTTACGGTAGCATTGGGTGAAATATTGGGAGCGGCTGAAAAATCCCAGTTAAGCGATGAGGGAACGAAAGAAAGAGGCACAGAAAATTTTAATGGCGAATTCACGCAGGTAACTGCGGAATCGATACGTCCATACGGATTTTGGAAAGTTGCAACAGGCGTAAAATCTTTCACATTGGTACCTGCATTATAGCCATACGATTCAACACTTCCAAATCCGTATGCAATTGCAATAAAACTTGAATCAGCTGCAAGTGTCTGGACAGGATTTGCTGCTGAGATAGCTGATACATCCTCTTGCAGATAAGAATAATCAGTTCCGGGTATCGCTACAAAAGCTCCTGATGGCGGCCCATTATTTATTTTAAAACTTCCTTTTGCATTTGTTTTGATAATGATATTCAGATAACAGTTTCCTACAGCACTTTGATTCGTCGGTAGAAAATTTTTATGCGCAGAAAACACCGTGATATTATTGATCGTTTGTTCAATAGGATTAAGAATAATCATTTCCGGGTCACCAATATTTGCCCCTGATTGGCAGGCTTCAGTAGTAAAGTATTGAACAACAGAAGCAGGTTTATCTGTCTGAATAAATGTTGGACTACCTGTTGCATATTCATAAAAAGAATTGCTTACCAGCCCCGTTAGCGTAGTTGTTACCCCGTTCTCTGTTTTTTGAACTACTGTTGTTGGATCTGTTACAAAAACACGGTATATATCTGATGTTCTTGTTTTGGCCGGAGCTGTAAGAAAATTTTTACCCCATGCACCCGTTGGAAAAAGCTGTTGGTATAGATTATCTCCGCTCTGAGGCACGGGGCTGGTACAGCCAAAAGCCGACCAACTGGTACTGGAAAAAACAGCGATCCTTTTACAGGATGACCCGTTAGTAGAAATTGATTGAACTTTCGTTCCTGAGATATCTGAATTGTTTGCAAATTGCAGCTGATAAACATCGCCCGGATTGGCTAATGTTATAGTATACGTATTACCTGCCAGTTTGCTACCGTTCTTACTATTTACAGAAGGAATAATTTGTATAGATGTGTTCGCTTCAGCTGCAACAACTGTGATAGCGCCATAACCAGGTGAGGGCCCATAATTCCCATAACTCGGAACAATATATTTATTCCCCCATACAGTACTGGGTAAAATTAATGAAGCCCCCGAGCGGGATGTTTTAATGATATGCGCATAGACTACAACCGGATTGTCGGAAACAACATGGATAGCACCACCAATAACAATCCCATCATCCTGGGTTAAATAGACAGATGTATTGGGAGCATCAGAACCACTAACCTGGCCTAGAAATTTTCTTACTACCGTATTGGGCGTTACTGAAAAAGACAGCGTTTGCGTTCCAACAGTTACAGTACCTGTTGCGGCTACATCAGAAGTAATATAGATCCCCATAACAGACGTATTGCCATCGATATGGGTTGGATAAGTGATATAGAAATCCTTTCCTTTGTTTGAATAGTTTTGACTGATGCCACTGAAATGCCCCGAAAGCAATACTATAAAAAACAGCAATCTGATCTTCTTCATCTTCGGGTTCGGGCGGGGGTTAGCGCACTGATTATCTATTCTGTATACGAAAAAATTAAAATTAAGGCTTCTCGATATAACAGGTGCTTTAAAGAGTCATTAAAACGTTAAAATGTTGCCTTAATAAATTATTAATCAGGAAGTATTCCAATAAAGATGCTGGCATTTTATAAAACTGCTATATCAGGGCCGGAACAAAACAAAAGATCAAGAATACAAAGATTGGGTTGGAACCCGATCCTGTCTGCAAAAACCTGCGTGTACTCGAAAGCTGCAGGCATTTCCTGAAAATTTTTGGGTAGGATATAGTTTCGTTTATCGGCGGCTTCGGCAGGGTATTCTTTATGATAGCTATCCGTCAGCGAAATTTCGCCAGGTATCCGTAGCGTCTTTTTCAGCCATTCCAGGATAGCCATGTTTTTATCAAGCAGGAAGGTCTGGTTCTTATCGATCAGGTTTTTTACATCATCCCGGAAAAATTCAAAATAGGGCGAACGGCTATAACAGGATTCAATCGTTCGCCAATGTTCCACTTGCCAACGGCCCAGGTAGCTGATCCGCATATCCCTCATAAGCTGTTTTTTGTTGCGGCCGTTTTCCAGCGGGATAGACAAATTAACCAAGCCATTACTACCCGCAACCACACACCTGTTCCGAAAACTCATTTTCTGGTAGCTTTCGTATTGTTCAATTTTTATATTTGAAAACTGAAACAACATATTAATGTAGTTAGAGCTTCCAAAATATTGACATTCAATTATTAAGTGTTTATTATTTGATATACTTTGTAACATTACAGGATATTGATTAAATGCGTATTTATATACTATTTAAACTTATAAAAAATAGTAAGTAAATTATTAATAACTAATTGATTTACATTTTAAAAATAATTTATTTACTTACTAATCATGTTAGACATTAAAAAAGTAATACTTTATGCCAAAAAAACTAATATATTTAGTGTTAAAATGAAAAAGATTAATTGGGCAAAAATTGAAAATACACAACTCTCTCCTATTTTGCAGGCAAATATTCCAAGTTGAAAAAGACGCTCTTATTTGCCCTCCTGTCGCTTTTATTTTTTGCCTGTACGAAACCACAAGGATTTGATTACCGGGATGTGAAGAACATCAGAGTAGAAACAGTGGGGTTTGATAAGACCACTCTTTATATGGATCTGGTTTATTATAATCCCAATGGATTTGGCGTTGATCTCCGTAAAGTGGATTGCGATGTTTATGTAGACAACAGCTACCTCGGAAAATTTCAACTGGATACATTGATGCATATAGACCGCCGCGCCGAGTTCATTCTTCCTTCAAGAATATTGGTGGATATGCAGTCGGTTCTCAAGAACGGGCTTAACCTGTTATTCAGCAAAGAAGTGCTGATCAATGTGAAAGGAACGACAAGGGTTGGTAAGGCCGGTTTCTTTAAAACGATACCGTTCAACTATGAGGCGAGGCATAAGTTGAGCCTGTTTTAAGATGGCTGGTTAAAGAATCTTTTTCTCACCGCAGAGACGCGGAGTAGCACAGGTTACACAGAATTGATTTAATAGTTTATGGGTGGTACGTGGCAGGGTTTGCCTTTTTGCGGGCCACCTCCGTCTTCAGCGCGCCTGCAGGGAATAGGGAGTTTTTTGTATGCTTCGGGATCGGCTTTTTCATTGTCGGTATCGAAGCCGGCGTTATTGAGGGCGGCTTTGATGGTTTCGGGACTGGCGCGGTCGGGTAAATATTGTATTTTGATCTCGCCCTGGAGCATATTGATCTTCCACTGCATCAGGCCGCTTTCCATGTTCGATTTGTTCTCTACCAGAAGGTATTTATCAAGCCTTTCTTTGCATTCCCAGCACCGGAGATTAGCAGATTTGATGGTTATCCATTGCGGGTTGGGTTGTTGCGCGTGGGCGGTGCAATATGTGGTCATGAGTAATATAACCATTGGAAGTATTCGTTTCATATGTCTGTTTTTCATTCGTCAAGATGGTTAAAATGGTTAAATCAGGTTAAGCTGGTCAAAAAATGGCATACGTTTTTAACCATTTAACTTCTTTAACCTGTTTAACTTCAAACTCCCTCCCAACCGGCAGGGTCGTTACGCCATTCCAATAACAGGTTTTCCGTTTCGGCTGAAACCAATCCTTTTTCAACTGCAAGGCTGATCAGGTGTTTGTAATCTGTTAAGGATCGGTAAGGAACGTTTGCCTCTGCAAATGCATTATCCGCAACAGTAAACCCGTAGGTAAAAATCGAAACCATTCCTACTACTTCCACTCCGGCATTTCGTAATACATCCACTACCTGTAAGCTACTCTTGCCTGTTGATATCAGATCCTCGATTACCAATACGCGCTGCCCGGGAGTATAGTAGCCTTCGATCTGATTGCCCAACCCATGTTCTTTTGGTTTGGGGCGTACATAGATATAAGGAAGCTTTAACTGGTCGGCCGCCATAGCCCCCCAGGGAATACCTGCAGTTGCCACGCCTGCCAACACCTCAGCTTGCGGAAAGTGTTCGAAAACGACGTTACATAATTCGCTCTTGATAAAATCACGCACAAATGGAAATGACAACACACGGCGGTTATCGCAGTAAATAGGGCTCTTCCAGCCGCTGGCCCAGGTAAAGGGTTTATCGGGACTTAACTTTACAGCTGCAACCTGCAACAATTTTTCAGCAACGGCTTTCTCGTTTGTCATGGAACGAATGTAGAACCATTTTGGAATTGGGAATTGGGAAATTGGGAAATTGTATTCACATTTGATCCATCATGGAAAAAAAGAAATTGATCGCTGGTGGCGGATTGGTGCAAAATGAAAAGGGCGAATTATTGATGATCTACCGCCGTGGCAAATGGGATCTTCCCAAAGGAAAACAGGATGAAGGCGAGGCCATTGAAGTGTGTGCGTTGAGGGAAGTGATGGAAGAAACCGGACTGGTTGATATAGAGATCGGCAGGCTGATCGAAGTGAGTTATCATGAATATTTTGATGAATACCTTAAACAGGATGTGCTGAAAGAAACATACTGGTTTGCGATGACTGCCAACAGCAATGAAGCATTGATCCCTCAAGCAGCAGAAGGCATTACGGAGATCAGGTGGGTTGATAATAATGAACTGGAAAAATACCTGGCGGATAGTTATGCGAATGTGGTTGCGGTGATCAGGAAGCGTTGAAATGATTTTGGAATTGGCGATTGGGAAATTTTGGAATTTGGCAGATCATCTTTTTTTTAAAATAGCCACTGTGAGCCTGCTGATACAAACCAACTTTTCCGCTTCATCATAAATTTTTATCTCCCAAACATGCGAGCTTGAACCTAAATGAACGGGTGTGGCAATACCTGTGACCAGGCCGTTTTTTGCGCTGCGGATATGGTTGGCATTGATCTCCTGCCCTACGCAGATATATTGATCCGGGTCTATTACAAATGCCGAACCAACACTGCCCAATGTTTCGGCAAGCGTTACGGAAGCGCCGCCATGTAAAATACCGTAAGGTTGCGTTGTGCGGTGGTCAACGGGCATGGTTGCTTTGAGATAATTATCGCCAACTTCAGAGAAACGGATCCCGATGTATTCGCCCATGGTATTTTTGCCGAGGCCTGAAAAGTCGTGTAAGGACAGATCCTTTTTATACCATATACTCATCAGTAATTAAGATAAAGGATGTTGTAAAGAATGATTAACGGCTTCGGGAAGAAATGGTGAAGCATCGCCGCCATTGCGGATGATATCGCGCACAATGGTTGATGCAACAGAAGTATATTTTGGCTCGCCTGTTAAAAATATTGTTTCGATATTTTTATCAAGCGTTCGGTTGGCATCGGCAATTGTTTTTTCATATTCAAAATCGCTCACATAACGGATGCCGCGTAAAATAAAATTCGCGTTGATGTTTCTGCAATAGTTTACGGTCAGCCCGTCATAGATCACACTTTCCACACGCGGTTCCTCTTTATAAATTTCCTGGAACCACTGCATCCGCTGCTCTGCACTGAACATCGGGCTTTTGGATGAATTGATACCGATGCCTACATAGATCTTATCAAACAAAGGAATGGCGCGGTTGATGATATCAACATGCCCGAGTGTAACAGGATCGAAAGTTCCGGGGAATAAACAGATTCGGCTCATAAGTACAAGGTGTGAAGTACGAAGTACGAACTAAAATATGATATAATAAGCAAGTTAGAATTACGAGGTACGAAGTACGAACTAAAATTTAAATTATTACTTTATGTGCCTTTTTCGTACTTCCAACTTCGTACCTCGTACTTAACTCAGCTTTCCCTGTTTGTCAGTAAATACAAAACCGACATACGCACCGCTACACCGTTTTCTACCTGGTTAAGAATGATTGAATAAGGGCCGTCGGCCACATCGCTGTCCAGTTCAACACCGCGGTTGATCGGGCCGGGATGCATGATCACAATATCTTTTCCTAAACCCTCCAGTAATTTTCTTTTGATACCGTATGCAAGATTGTATTCGCGCAGCGAGGAAAACAATGGCTGGTTCTGCCGCTCGAGTTGTATGCGGAGTACATTGGCCACATCGCACCACTGCAATGCTTTCTTGAG
>JABDAP010000076.1 GCA_013289065.1 Bacteroidota bacterium
TAAAATCATGTTGGCTGTTTATTTGGCAATGCCGCAAGTAGAGAATGACCGATTATCATTGAGAACAAAGGATGGAATGAAACAGGCTTTAAAGCAGGGTCGTTGGCTTTGGAAAGCACCTTTTGGATATAGCAACGATACCACTACTAAGCTAATTGTTCCAAACCCTGATACAAAAGAAACGTTGCAACAGATATTCTCAATGTTTGCATCGGGTGCATATTCTATGGAAGAACTCCGAAGGATTGCTAAAGACAAAGGATGCTATTTGAGCAAACAGGCATTTATTAACCTGCTTTCAAATCCGTTATATACAGGATTGATTCCAGAGCGTGATGAAAAGGGTAGAGTTATCAAACTGCATAAAGGAATTCACGAACCGTTGGTTACAGAGGAGACATATAGTTATGTGCAAGCAATACTTAGTGGCAAAAGGAAGCCATATCAAGGCAAAACGAAAGGCAATGATCTCCCACTAAAAGGAAATCTAATTTGCCCCGATTGCGGTGAGATTATGACAGGTAGTGCATCTAAAGGAAATGGAGGTTATTATCATTACTACCATTGTCAGGGAAAGTCTAAATGTAGAAACCGATATAGAGCATCAACAGCTAATGAAGCATTTGAAGATTATTTGAAGCAATTCCAGGTTAGCAATGAAGAACTATGCTTATATCATTGTGTATTGGAAGATGTATTCAGGGTAAGTGATATTGAACGAGAGCAAGAGAGGAAATTACTCGAAACCACTATTTCAAGTATTACAAAGCAAATAGAAACACTGGATGAGAAACTAACAACAGATCAATTGCCACTGGAACGATACAATAGAATTGCACAATCCCTTGAAGCCAAACAAAACGATCTGATAATGAAACACGCAACGTTAGGAAGATCGAGATCAGAATTTGCTGCATATATCAATTACGCAGTTTCACTGCTTGCGGATATTAAAGGTTACTATTCAACAGCAAGTCATTTATCAAAACAAAAGCTAATTGGTTCGATATTCCCTAAAAAATTAATATTCGATGGAAAAGATTATCGAACCGAAAAGGTTAATGAAGTTTTTGCACAAGTATGCAGTAATGGCAAGGGTTACAAACAAAAACAGTCCAACTATAAAGTTGAACTGTCAAGTTTGGCTCCCCCTTCTGGACTTGAACCAGAGACCCTCTGATTAACAGTCAGATGCTCTAACCAACTGAGCTAAGGAGGAATTTACCCTTACGGGGCTGCAAAAATAGGGAAAAATGCTTCCCGGCAAAATCTGTAAGAAAGAAAATCACAAAGAACCCCAAAAACCTTTGTCTTCCCAGCCAACATAAATACCATCTTCTCTTTTTTCTATCGAATAGGTCTTTAAGTAATAACCTTCGCCACTTGTATTGCGCCCGTTTTGCATATCAAACCGGTATCGGTGCACAGGGCAGGTTACCTGTCCGGCAGCATTGATATACCCATCCGCCATGATACCGCTTGCATGCGGACATTTATACGCAAATGCAAACAACCTTTCATGAAAGCGCGCTAACGTAACTTTTTTATCACCGGCATCTACCAAACACATATCGTTCGGCTGCCAGTTTATTTCCAGTTCGCTTTCTGCTATTTTGTGCCAGACCATTGAAAATTTGAAGATTTGAAAATGGGGGAATTTGCGGTTTATATCAGGTTGAAAATTAGTAAGGTCAATTGCGCCACAGATTCACAGATTACCTGTGCTAATCTGTGGCTAATGTTTTTTGTCTTTTGATTAAGTAACACAAAGACCGCATTTTCAAATTGTCTTTCAAAACTGCATTGTCCTGTACGGGTATCTTACTTTGTACATATCACGCACTTTGGTAAGGATCATTTCGCGAAGTGCATCGATATTATTTTTTTCCTGTGCAGATACGAATACACAATTATTATCTGTTGCCTCATCCCATTTTTCTTTTAACTCGCGCAGTATTTCCTGTTGCACGCTTTCGGCGAGCCATTCGTCAAAATTCTTTTCTTCATACAGATCCATTTTATTGAACACGGTAAGGATGGGTTTGTCAAATGCTTTTAATTCCTGCAGCGTTTTATTTACCACGCCGATCTGTTCTTCATATTGCGGGTGCGAAATATCAACAACGTGTAATAATATATCAGCTTCACGCACTTCATCCAGCGTACTTTTAAAACTCTCTACCAGGTGATGCGGCAGCTTACGGATAAAACCAACCGTATCGCTCAATAAAAAAGGTGTGTTCTCAAAAACAACTTTGCGTGTAGTGGTATCAAGTGTGGCGAATAATTTATTCTCCGCAAACACATCGCTTTTACTCAGTAAATTCATGAGTGTGCTTTTGCCAACATTGGTATAACCCACTAAAGCAACACGTATCAGCTCGCCACGCTCTTTGCGTTGGGTAAAAGCCTGCTTGTCAATTTCACCCAATCTTTTTCGCAACAGCGATATTTTATCTTTTACGATACGGCGGTCGGTTTCAATTTCGGTTTCACCGGGGCCGCGTGTACCGATACCGCCACCCTGTCTTTCCAAGTGCTTCCACATACCTTTCAATCTTGGTAAAAGATATTGGTATTGCGCCAGCTCTACCTGAACCTTTGCCTGCGCGGTTCTTGCGCGGCTGGCAAAAATGTCGAGGATCAGGTCACTGCGGTCGATCGTTTTTACGTTCAGTTCTTTTTCAATATTTGAAATTTGTGAACCGGTAAGTTCATCATCGAATATTACCAGGTGAATATCTCTTCCCGATACATAATTTTTGATCTCCTCTAATTTTCCTTTTCCAACAAATGTGCGGCTGTCGGGGTGCGCAAGTTTTTGCGTAAATCTTTTTACTGCAATAGCGCCTGCTGTTTCAGAAAGAAACGCCAGCTCATCTAAATATTCCGATACCTGTTCATTGGTCTGGTCATTCTGTATCAATCCAACCAACACCGTTTTTTCTTCGCTCCGTATTGCTTTCTTTTTCTCGATCAAGGGATTTTTTTTGCAAAGATAGGTTGTGGCTGGGGAATAGTGAGTGGGCAGTGGTGAGTGGTGAGTAGTGAATAGTCAATGGTGAATGGTGAATGGGCAATGGGTTTGTGAAGAGTTTGGTGGTTCATGAAACGTGAATCATGAATCGTGAGTTGCAGATGTTAATACCCGAACAAAAAAATCGCGGACGAATAGTCCGCGATCTTATATCATTTTATTCACCATTGCCCATTCACTATTCACCACTGCCCACTCACTACAATCCACTAAACGTAAGCCCCAATGAAAATTTATTCATCGGTGCACCTACGCCATCTTTCAGTACAGTGTTGATCTGGTAACCGGCATCCAGTGAAACGATACCGTAACCGAACCTTGCCGTTATAGCAAGCATGGTTCCGTTAAAGAAACGTTTGTCGCTTTCTTTGAAAATATAAGTCGGGCCATAAATAGACGTACCTGTTTTTGTTTGCAGATCCTTACCCTTGCTGTATGATTTTAATAAAGTTCCCACTTTCACGCCCAGCGCCGCTTTCCATGATTTACCCGGATCGGCGGGGTTTGAAAAATACCTTAACTCAACCGGTACTTCGGCATAGATAGTGGTTACTTTAAATTTATTATAATGGTTCGAACTATCAGCCAGGGTAAAAGGCAGCCTGGTAGAATTTGATTTTACATCAACGTTCACGTGATTAAAAAAGATATTACTGCTTCCGATACCAACACCGTAGGCCACACTGAACTTAGGGCTGGTCTTGAAAGGTTTGTCAAGCATAAAGTACATATTGAAATGCCTGCTGAACCCGCCTGTACGAACGCTGTCGGGACGGTTTGTCCAGCTATCCGCACCATACTGGATCATAAAATGGTCACTGGCACGGCCGCTGAGATCAACTTTTGTCCAATCCTTTTTAGGCTCTTTTACTTTTACATAAGCCGACTTGGTTTCTTTGGGTTTGGCAGGGCTTTTTTTGGAAAAGAGGCCAAACATTCCCTTTTTCGCACTGGTTGAATCCTTGCTGGTCTTGCTTTGCGACATCGCCAAAACAGTAATGGTTATGCTGACAAGTAGAAGTAGTGTTTTTTTTCATTTCAGATAGTTAATTGCACTATTGATTGCCAATAGGGCGCAAAAATAACAGAATTGGTTGCATACAAACGGTTAAAAATTAGTCAAAACATTAACAAAAGGCACTTAATTGCAGAATTCCAAAGGAAATAACGGCTGATATTTCAAATAATCAATACAATAACCGGCTTTAAACAATCTAACTGCGCCTCCGCGCCTTTGCGTGATTTGATTTGCACGCAAAGGCGCGGAGGCGCAGTTTTAAGTAACTAAATCAACCTTATCAGCCTATCTTTACGGCCAAAGAATTAATAAAAACAACAGCAACCTATTTTGAATTTTACTGAATTTGGTTTTGACGAAAGATTATTTGAGGGGATCGATTCGATGGGGTACGAAACCGCAACCCCGGTACAGGAACAGGTCATCATCCCCATTTTGCAGGGAAAAGATATTATCGCTTCTGCACAAACCGGTACGGGCAAAACAGCCGCCTTTTTATTACCGGTGATGAATAAGATCCTCACCGAACCGCATGATGAACACCTGATCAATGCCCTGATCATTGTACCAACCCGCGAACTCGCCGTGCAGATAGCGCAGGCGATGGAAGGGCTTTCTTATTTTACAAACATCAGTTCCATTGCCGTATATGGTGGTGGCGATGGCACTTCTTTTACCACAGAAAAAAAAGCATTATCAAGCGGGGTTGATGTAGTGATCTGCACGCCGGGCAGAATGATCGCGCATTTAAATATGGGTTATGTAAAAATGCAGGCCGTAAAATATCTTGTACTGGATGAAGCCGATCGTATGCTCGATATGGGTTTTCATGATGACATCATGAAGATCATTTCCTTTCTTCCCAAACAACGGCAGAATCTTTTGTTCTCAGCAACCATGCCGATGAAAATGCGCGAGCTTGCAAGAAAAATATTACATCATCCGCTCGAAATAAATATTGCCGTATCAAAACCGCCGGAGCAAATCGTACAGGAAGCATTCGTAGTGTATGAACCGCAGAAGATCCCATTGATCAAAGAAATATTGCGAAGCAAAGATTTTCAGAGCGTGATCGTTTTCTGTTCCAAGAAAATGAATGTAAAACAGCTGAGCTTTGAATTGAAACGCGCACGTTTTTCAGTTGAAGAGATACATTCAGACCTTGAACAGGATCAACGCGAACAGGTACTGCTCGATTTCAGGAATAAGAAATTGAAAATACTGGTGGCAACAGATATCCTCAGCCGCGGAATTGATATTGAAGACATAGACCTGGTTATAAATTACGATGTTCCCAACGACGGTGAAGATTATATACACCGGATAGGCCGCACAGCACGCGCAGCGAGTGAAGGAACGGCATACACTTTTATCACCGAAAAAGAACAACAGCGGTTTGCACAGATAGAGGAATTATTGGGCCATGCGGTTACCAAAGCACAGGTGCCTGAACAGTTCGGGCCAACACCCGCATATAATCCGCGCCCGTCAAGGGCTGGCGGAAGGCCGCATCAAAGCAGCGGAAGAAAACAGGGAGGAGGAAAACCGAGAAGATAAAAATATTATCTTTCCTTACTCAGCGATTAACAACGCTGCGATCATTCATACACATACGTATCCCTTACCTGGTTGACTACACCATTCAACTGCCGCATAATATAAGTTACCTGCAGCATTTTATCGGTACGTGCGCCAATGATGTAAGTAATACCTTTCCAGTCGTACGACCACTGCGTACTGTTCGCTATAAACTTACCGGATTTGGTTGCTACATAAACAGGCATTGACTGTATAATAGATACCGTACTGTCAATACCAAACACCATTCTTTGCGAAGGCGACTGTATACTTAAAGTAGTATCTCTCCATTGAGCGCCGCCTGGAACGCCAACCAGCGTAACGTTGTATTCTGTTTTAGTGAGCCTTAATTGTTTGCCCGTGTTCCAGAGATTAGTGGTGAGCGAATCGGCAACATGTACAAACCTTGTTACCATCTTTCCGCTGTTCACGGCTAAGGTAAATGCTGTTCCAAAGGTCAATGGCCCCGTATCAAGTACACCGTTAAATGCTACTTTAACACCATTAAATGTTACAATGGTTAAACTGTTCGTACCGGTAACGTTCCATTTTGCTGTAGTTCCCGTATTATAGGGAATCAGCGTATCGTTCACATAAAAAGTATCGATAATGCCGCTTGCCGTACTGCTTGGTGGTGGTGTAACAGGTGGGAGGGGAACAACAGGGCCCGGGTCATCCGGTTTCGAGCAGGAAAAAAATATCGCTGACATACAAACCAGGACGGCACAAAGGGCCTTGTTTATTTTTTGTCCTGATTTAATTGTCTTTTCCATCATTCAAACTTTTTTATTGCGCGGCTGTTAAAGCAAGAAAGCGTCACGCAATAATTGCTTATTCACATCAGAGGATACGGAATTTTAAAACAGGCAGTTGGCTACGCCGGAGCGTATAAGCAGAAACTTTGTTGATAAGGATATTATAACCGCTCCGCCTTAAAAACAAAGTTCTACCAGGGAGAGAAAATAACACGGAAACCAATGGTACCGTAAGGATTTCTGACTGCTAAAATAACATTTAGTTTATTACGAAAGCGCTGAAACATTATTATTTAATAATATAACAAGCCGTTTTAAGTAATGAGTAAATATTATTTACCGAGCCCATTCCGTGTTTACCGAATAACGCAGTGGTGGCGCAGCATCTGTAGCCATTCAAATTCGGGGCTTGCATTTTTTATATTAACATTGTGGTTTCCGTTAAACTAAAACCATTTCAATGAAATTTTCACTCATCGCTGCATGGGCATTGGTATTTACCGCCGGCACTATCACTGCTGATGCACAAACAACACCTACGCAAAGACGCCCGGGAGATACGACCGGGCAGGCAAACAGGCAACAACGCCGCCCGCAGGGAGAACAGGCCGACCCAAACGCACCGGCCACAAACTATAGCTATATTCACAAACATTCGCTCCATTCTTTTATACAAAGAACGGAAGTGAATACCGCGCAGCAACTGGTGAGCCGGGGCCGAAATACTGGCAGAACCGTGCAGACTATCAACTGTCGGCCAAACTGAATGATGAAACCAATGAGATCATCGGTTCTGAAATACTTACGTATACCAATAACAGCCCGCTGAAAATGGGTTTTATCTGGATGCAGCTCGACCAGAATCTTTTCAAACTAGATTCGCGCGGAAGCCTGATCGTACCAACAACCGGCAGCCGCAATGCGGGCCGCGGACAGGCATTTGATGCGGGTTACAAGATCAAATCAGTAAAAGTATTAAGCGGCCCAACAAATAATGTGGCAACCGATGTAAAATTTTTAGTAGAAGATACCCGGATGCAGGTCTTTCTTCCAAAAGAACTGGCAGCAAACGGTGCGGTATTAAAACTGAAGATCGAATATTCATTTATCTCGCCTGATTATGGTTCAGACAGGATGGGTATCCTGAAAACAAAGAATGGAAAAGTATTTACCATTGCACAATGGTACCCGCGCATGTGTGTGTTCGATGATATCAATGGATGGAATACCATTCCTTATACCGGCCCCGGTGAATTTTATTTAGAGTATGGAGATTTCGATATCAGTATCACAGCAGATGCAAAAGATATTGTTGTGTGTTCAGGCGAACTCCAGAACCCGCAGGAAGTGTACACCGCCGAACAACAGAAACGCTGGGCACAGGCGGCACAAAGCGAGAAAACAGTATTGATCCGTTCAGCAGCAGAAGTAACCGACCCAAAATCGCGCCCTTCGGGAAAAGCAGAACTGACCTGGCATTTTAAATTAAAAAGTGCACGCGATGCATCATGGGCCGCATCATCGGCATTCGTGATCGATGCAGCTAAAATGGATCTGCCGAGCAATAAAAAATCACTCGCTATTTCCGCCTATCCTGTAGAAAGCGATACACTTTCTAACGGCAACGGCTGGAGGCGCTCAACAGAGTTTGTAAAAAAATCTATCGAATACAATTCAGCCAAATGGTTTGAATTTCCTTACCCGGCGGCAACGGCTGTTGCAGGTAATGTTGGCGGAATGGAATATCCCGGTATCGTTTTCTGCGGCGCACGCAGCAGCGGACGCGGATTGTGGAGCGTGAATGATCATGAATTTGGACACACCTGGTTCCCGATGATCGTTGGATCGAACGAACGTTTATACGGATGGATGGATGAAGGGTTCAATACATTCATCAATACATTATCTACTGCAAGCTTTAACAATGGCGAATTCAAAAACACCAGGCCAACTGATATGCACCAGATCGGTAACGCGTATACGCGCCCGGGAATGGAGCCGATCATAACAAGCGGCGCAGATAATCTGAAAGAAGTAAATAACGGAACACTGTTATACAGTAAGCCAAGCGCAGGGCTTGTATTGCTTCGCGAACAGGTTCTGGGGCCGGAGCGTTTTGATTTTGCTTTTAAAACCTATATTAACCGCTGGGCATTCAAACATCCTACACCGGATGATTTTTTCCGTACAATGGAAAACGCAGCAGGCGAAAGCCTTCAATGGTTCTGGCGCGGATGGTTTGCCAATAACTGGAGACTGGATGTGAGTGTGCGCGGTGTAAAATATGTTGACAGCACCGACTTCTCAAAAGGCGCATTCATTACTTTAGACAACCTCGAAAAAATGGCGATGCCGGTAATACTCGAGATCAAAATGAAAAGCGGTAAAACAGAACGCATCAAATTACCTGTTGAGATCTGGGAAAGAAATGTATTCTGGACATTCAAATATCCATCAACAGAAGAGATCGATTCTATTACGTATGATCCTGATAAAGTGTTGCCCGATTTCAACCCGGCCAATAATGTGTGGACGAAACCTGCTAAGTGATAGATCTTAATAATAATCACCTCAATAAAAAAGTGTGTCTCTTTCGGGACACACTTTTTTTTACAGAGAAAAATTGTTCAGACGTACTTTTTTACCCCTGCCCCTGAAGGGGTAATAAAAAGAACCCCTTTAGGGGCAGGGGCAATAAAGGAACTTAAAATCAGGATCTCAATACCCAAAAGTAGCAAACACCGGAAAGTGGTCGCTCGACCTCGATGAGTAAATAGTATATGCATTCCGTAAAGTAAATCCCTTCGTAAACAAATGATCATTCATTGGTTTAACCAATCCGAGTAAACCCTTTGCAGTACTGCCAACCCCCGCAGTTGGCCAATCCAGGCCCAGTTGTTTGAATTTTCCAACGATCGTGCGGATGTCTTTTGGAAACAGTGTGTTGAAGTCGCCGCCAACCAGCACATATTTATAATTCGGCAGCAGTACTCTTGCGCGTTTGATGATGCTATCCACCTGATCCATTCTTTTTTCCGTTCTCATTGCAACTGTTTCAATGTGCACACTGAACACCAGGATCTTTTTATCACGGATGTCTACTTCGCCGATCGTAACATCGCGCCGTTGCTGGTTCTGCCATTTGGCATGAGGTAAGATGAGTTTTTCAGGATGCTCGATCGTGCCTTTGGTTAAGATTGCGTTGCCGATATTTTTTTTATCCCTTGCATCATAGGCTATCGGGATGTAGAGATAATTCAATCCCAGCTCTTTTGCGATCGCCTGAACGCCACGTTCATCCATTTCCTGCAACAGGTAAATATCAACCGGTTTTGTTTTCTCCAGCAGCTGCATTTCCTGTATGGCTAATTGTATTTTGATCGACTTTTTTATATTAAACGTTACCACATTCAGCGAATCGGTTTGTTCTTTAACAGATACATTTTTATTGCTGTAATGAAAGAACGGCTTATCCAGTTCGCCGTAAAAGCGGAGGGATCTGCAGGAGAAGAACAGGCAGGTGATAAAAATGATCAGGTAAATGGTAAAGCGGTTACGCATATTTTTTGACTGTCATAGTTCGAGACATATGCCGGTAATAACCTTTGTATAAAAGTTGTTCCAGCTAATATTTAGTAGTGGACAGTTTAAAAATTAAAAGTAAATCAAAACCGGCCCCGCGTCTTTGCATATCTTTTGTAATTGCGATAAAAAAGATGCGTTCCTGGAAAAGGCTGTTGCGTTGGCAGTTGCAGCAGCGGCTGGGTTGAACTGAGTGTCAGGCTGCATCATCCGCATGCCATTAACACATCAATTAATAAACAGCTAATTCATTTTAATAGCGCAACATGTTCTTTTTTATTTTCTGTGAGCCAACGTATACATCACCCCAACCTGCAGTGTTTGGTTACGAAAGCCATGCAGAAGGAAGTTATGGTTGATGTCTTCATCTTCATCATGAGTTTGCAGATCGATACTATAATGCAGGCTCACCGACACCAGCTTCCATACATGTGTATACATCCCGGCAGCCAGGCCGAAAATAATTTTGGGAGAACTTTCCATATCAAATGAATCAAAAAAATCCGGGCCCGTTAACTGCTGTTTTCCCGAGAGCATGAATGAAACCTGCGGCCCGAACTGGATGGCAGTTTTTTTTGACACTTTGAGATCAGCCAGCACCGGAACATCGAGAAAAGAATACGTGAGGTTATATGACTGGTTGGTATGCGGCGGAAAAGCATTTGGCACCAGGTACGATCGTTCGTGATATCCTTTTTGTGAATAGAGTAGTTCAGGTACGATTGAAAAACGCGGCGCCACCGGTACCTGTATCA
>JABDAP010000077.1:0-975 GCA_013289065.1 Bacteroidota bacterium
ATCATGATCGGCCATATTATTTGTGAACTGGTGGAAGCAAAAATATTCGGTTAAGGAATGTTAGACTTACAAAAAATAGATACCAGCTGGACATTATTTCTCGACCGCGACGGAGTGATCAATCATGATAAAGACAATGATTATATCTATAACTGGGATGAGTTCCGTTTTTATGATACCACCCCCGAGGCATTGTCTATTCTTGCCAAACATTTTAACAGGATCGTTGTAACCACCAATCAGAAAGGTGTTGGAAAAGGATTGATGTCGGTTGCGGATCTTGATAACATTCATGCAAATATGATATCACAGTTGCAAGAGTCGGGCGGAAGAATAGACAAAGTGTATTATTCCGCTGACCTCTCTGATGATTCGGTTAACCGCAAACCCAATCCCGGCATGGCTTTGCAGGCACAGAAAGATTTTAACGAGATCGATCTTGCAAAAAGCATCATCGTTGGTAACCGCATCAGCGATATGGGTTTTGGCCGCAATGCAGGAATGTATACCGTGTTTGTTGCAACCACACATCCCGAAACGCCTTTTCCTGATCCGCTGATAGATCTTCGCTTTAACGACCTGTTGGCATTCGCCAGGGCATTAGAGGACTAATGAAATCTTAAAATTTTCTGATCGTTGGCATATTTTCTTTCTGCTGTTAGATAGATTGTAACTTAGCTATATCTATGAAGCATTGCTGTATCCTTGTTATCTCCTTTCTTTTCGCTTTATCAGTTTCGGCGCAGCGTAAAATACCCGCGAGTGTTCAGTTGCTGATGCAGATGGAAGAACAGATGCATAATTATGCGATCGATATTGTAAATGCACCTGAAGCTGCCGACCGTGCATTAGCTGACAGTTCTTTTACAAGAGCGTTGGTAAAAGCCTTACAGGTTCCTTATTCATTTTCTTATGCGTTTGATTCGTTGACAACTATTTCAAGATTGTATGCGCCGGACAGCAGCTTCCGCATTA
>JABDAP010000077.1:985-10473 GCA_013289065.1 Bacteroidota bacterium
AAGACTACAGTTATTACCGGCAGAAAGGTGCGATACAGCTGCATACAAAAGACGGATCATTAAAACTGATCCCTTTGTATGATAACTCGCCGTTTACCGATAACCCGGTTGATTCAGTAAGAAACAACCAGCAATGGATCGGTGCGGTGTATTATAATATTGTTGAGAAAACGTTTAACAATAAAAACTATTATACATTGATCGGTTATGATGAGAATGATGCACGCAGTACAAAAAAATGGATTGATGTATTAACGTTTGATGAAAATAATAAACCATTATTCGGCGGCAGGTATTTCAATTATCCGAATGATGATATCAAACCTCCGCAACCAGCGTATCGTTTTTGTCTGGAGTTTAAAAAAGATGCGAACGCAAAATTGAATTACGATCCCGAACTTGATATGATCACATTTGCCCACCTGGTAAGTGAAAGCGGTGAAGACAAAGAAAAATATACACTTATCCCAATAGGGTCTTTTGAAGGCTTTAAATGGGTAAGCGGAAAATGGGTGCATGTACCGGTAATAAAAGAAATCGACCCACGCTCAAACGTAAATCCGCAACAGGAAAAACCTGATTATAAAGTAGCGCCTTTTGCACCGAAGAAAGGAAAAGGTTAAGAGAGTTAAAAATTAAAAGTGAATAGTGAAAAGTTAAAAGAATCTTTCACTATTCACTTTTAACTTTCTCTAGTCAAGTTTCAGCACCGCCAGAAACGCTTCCTGCGGAATTTCTACATTGCCTATCTGGCGCATTCGTTTTTTACCTTCTTTCTGTTTTTCCAGCAGTTTTCTTTTACGGCTGATATCGCCGCCATAACATTTGGCAGTAACATCTTTACGCATAGCGCTGATATTTTCGCGCGCGATGATCTTGGCGCCGATAGCGGCCTGTATAGATATCTGGAACTGCTGTTTGGGTAATAACTCTTTTAATTTCTCGCAGAGCTTTCTGCCGAAATCTTCTGCGCGTGCGCGGTGTATGAGTGCGCTGAGTGCATCTACTTTTTCTGCGTTAAGCAGTATGTCCATCTTAACGATATCCGCCTGGCGGTAATCGATCGGTGTATAATCGAAAGAAGCATAACCGCGTGTGGAGCTTTTTAATTTATCATAGAAATCAAATACGATCTCTGTCAACGGCATTTCAAAAACTAGTTCAACGCGTGTTGGTGTGAGATAACTTTGACCGATCAATATCCCGCGCTTACCCAAACAAAGCGTCATGATATTGCCGATATAATCCGGCAATGTAATGATCTGTGCTTTGATAAAAGGTTCTTCGATCTTGGCAACTTTAACAGGATCGGGCATTTCAGCCGGGTTGTTTACAATTATTTTTTCTCCGCGTGTTGTGTAAGCGATAAAACTTACGTTCGGTACGGTAGTAATTACGGTTTGATTGAATTCTCTTTCCAGGCGTTCCTGTATGATCTCCATATGCAACAACCCAAGAAACCCGCATCGGAAACCAAAACCAAGCGCCTGCGAAGTTTCCAGTTCAAATACAAGCGATGCATCATTCAGTTGCAGCTTGCCCATACAATCGCGCAGCACTTCAAAATCATCCGTATTCACCGGAAAGATGCCGGCGAATACCATTGGTTTTACTTCTTCAAAACCATGGATCATTTCACCTGGATTATTGGCGAGTGTAATGGTATCGCCTACTTTTACTTCTTTCGCGTTTTTGATACCGGTGATGATATAACCCACATCGCCCGCTCTTACTTCGTCTTTTGGCGTCATGCTAAGTTTCAGCACACCCACTTCATCAGCAAAATAATCGTTGCCTGATGCAACAAAACGGATCTTATCCCCTTTTTTCAATACGCCGTTCAGGATACGGTAATAAACGATGATACCGCGGAAACTATTGAACACACTATCGAAGATCAATGCCTGTAAAGGTGCGTCCACACTGCCTTTCGGTGCGGGAATGCGTTCAATGATGGCTTGTAATATTTCTTCAATGCCAATTCCTGATTTGCCGCTTGCCAGTAAAATATCTTCCTGTTTGCAACCGATCAGGTCTATGATCTGATCCGTTACTTCAGGTATCTTGGCGCCATCCATATCGATCTTATTGATCACCGGGATGATCTCCAGGTCGTTCTCCATCGCCAGATATAAGTTGCTGATCGTTTGCGCCTGTATTCCCTGCGATGCATCAACCAGCAACAACGCACCTTCACAGGCCGCGAGCGCACGGCTCACTTCATAACTGAAATCGACATGGCCGGGCGTATCGATCAGGTTTAAAATATATTCAGTGCCTTTGTATGGGTAATTGATCTGTATCGCATGACTTTTGATCGTAATGCCTTTTTCGCGTTCAAGATCCATATCGTCCAGTACCTGGTTCATCATTTCCCGTGAACCGATTGTCTTGGTATGTTCGAGTAACCTGTCTGCCAGTGTGCTTTTCCCGTGATCGATATGCGCGATAATGCAAAAATTCCTGATATCCTTCATAGGGCGCAAAGATAAGTACGAAATGCGAAGTACGAGGTACGAAGTAAGAAGTACGAATTACTATTTACCCCCAACCCCTAAAGGGGAGTAGAATATCATATACTTCAGGTTTTCTTTTTCGTACTTTGTACTTCTTACTTCGTACGTAAACTATGTTGTTAAAAGATCCAAACAGGAAGGCGCAGGTTAATAATGAAACCGGCCTTGGCACAAATACATCGCTTAGCGGCGGGCGTTTTTTTAATAAAGACGGTGTTCCGAATCAGGAAGTGAATGGGCTTCCGTTTATGGAGCGGCTGAATATCTATCACACATTGCTTACCATGGCGAGATGGAAATTCTTTGCCATGATCGTTTTTTTCTTTGTGGCTATAAATTTTTTGTTTGCCTGCCTCTATCTGTTGATCGGTGTTGACCATCTCGGAGGTATGGTGGCTGGAAATAATCTCGAAAAATTCGGCGAAGCATTTTTCTTCAGTGCACAAACTTTTACCACTGTTGGTTATGGAAGGATCAACCCGATGGGTTTTGCGGCGAGCCTTACTGCATCGCTGGAAGCATTGGTTGGGTTGATGAGTTTTGCATTGGTCACGGGATTGTTGTATGGACGTTTTGCAAGGCCGCGTGCATACATCCGTTACAGTAAAAATGCATTGTTTGTTCCGTTCAGGGACGGCGTGGCGCTGATGTACCGGATGGTTCCATACACGAAAAATTATTTGCTCAACGTAGAAGTAAAAATAACACTGGCTTTAAAAGTGGTGGAAGACGGGCAGATGAAAAATAAATTTTTCAATGTGCCGCTTGATATCGCCAAAGCCACTACCATGACAGCGAACTGGACGCTTGTTCATATCATCAATGAAGAAAGCCCGCTATATGGTTTTACCAAAAAAGATATTGAAGAGGCGCAGGCGGAGTTATTGATATTTGTGCAGGGATTTGATGAAAGTTTTTCAAACACAGTGGTATCAAGGGCATCCTATCGTTTTGAAGAATTTGTGTATGGCGCAAAGTTTTTGCCAATGTATCATCCTAATGAAGATAATACACGAACCATTTTACATATTGATAGATTGGATGATTATGTTGTGGCAGAACTGCCGGTTAAGTATTAGTAGTTTATTCGTTTACTTGTTTATTAGTTTTGATGCATAGACTTTTACATTCTTTAGTAAACTAATAAACAAATAAACCAGCTACTTCAGTGCATTAATGATCGCCACAAATTCATCAACGATCAATGAAGCGCCGCCAACAAGCCCGCCATCCACATCGGCTTGGGAAAAAATATCAACTGCATTGGCTGCTTTTACACTTCCGCCATATAAAATAGAAATTGTGTCTGCAATAGCTGCACCGTATTTTCCCGCAAGTTGTGTACGGATAAATGCGTGCATTTCCTGTGCCTGCGCACTGCTGGCGGTTTTGCCGGTACCGATGGCCCAGATAGGTTCATAGGCGATCACAATTTTTTGCAATTGCTCCGCAGATAAATGATACAAAGATTCTTCCAGCTGTTTGGCTACATATTCATTTTGCGTATTGGCCTCGCGGATTTCTAACGGTTCGCCGCAACAAAAGATCGGTGTGATGGAATAGTCTATACAGATATTTACTTTATCTGCAAGCAACCGGTTGCTTTCCTGGAAATATTCCCTGCGTTCGGAATGTCCGAGTACGACATATGTGATACCGATAGACTGCAACATTTCAACAGACACTTCGCCGGTATAAGCGCCGTTCTTTTTACTGTAACAGTTCTGTGCGGCAACAAATACATTTTGTTTACCCGCCAGTTTTTGCTGTGCCATTAACAGATAAGGAAACGGAACAGCAAATACAGCCTGCTGATCTGCTTTTAATGAATGCGGTTTGCTGAGGATGCCATCGAGTAACTGTTCACCCTGTTCAAGCGTTAGATTCATTTTCCAGTTGGCGGCTGCTATTTGTTTTCTCATGTTTAATAATTCTTGTTTTACAAATTTTATAGCTTGTCGAAAATATATTTTAATACCAGTGTTTCTGTTTCGCCGAGTTTTTGTTGTTTTAAATTTTTCCAGTTGCCGATATCGGCCAATGCTTTGGGAAATTCATATTGTATTCCGGTCACACCCCAACTGAAATTTGAAATGATGGTTGGCAGCAATCCTGTACCAAACACATTACACGAAACGCCGATAACCGCGCCGGTATTGATGGCTGAGTTAATGGCCACACGCGAATAATCGCCCATGATCACACCGCATTTTTGTCCGGCATCCATATATTTTTGCGCATCCATGTTCCATACCTTAACAGAGCTTGCGGTGTTTTTAATATTACTGTTCGTGCTGCCGGCGCCCAAATTACACCACTCGCCTACTACTGAATCGCCAAGGTATCCATCGTGTGCTTTGTTACTGTTACCCATCATCACCGTATTTTTTATTTCACCGCCACCCATACAATTGGGGCCAAGCGTTGTTGCGCCGTAGATACGGCTGTTCATTTTTAAAACGGAATGATCGCCCAATACAAACGGGCCGCGTATCACAGAACCTTCCATGATCTCGGCATGCTTACCAATGTACACCGGGCCGGTGGATGCGTTCAATGTGCAGAAAGAAAGCTTCGTTCCTTCCTCAATAAAAATATTTTCCGGAGCGATCGTGTTTACTGAAGAAGGAATTGATTGTGACTTCCTTCCTTTTGTGATCAAAGAATGATCATAACGGATCATCTCATCGTTCCACTGCATCAACTGCCAGGGATGTTCGATGCGTTTTACTGATGCATGGTCATGAATATTTTCAAATGATGCGAGCGAATTCGTTGCATCGAAATTTTCAACAGCTAATGATGTTCTTCCGGCGATCAATCCTTTTTCATCAGCAATACAGCAGCAGGGTTCGAGTGATAAAATACTATCCAATAAATCCTGGCCGATCATAATTGAGGCATCGATCCAGAGATGTTCGCCCGGTTCGGGCAAAGTGTATAAAGGCTGCAGGTATTTTTCTGTATGGATATAAACGGGTTGTTGGGACAGCAGTTCCCATCTTTCTTTTATCGTTAAGATACCAAACCGCAAACCGGCCATCGCTTTTGTATAAGTAAGCGGGAAAAGGCCCCTGCGAAAACGGTTATCGAATAAAATGATGGACATGATCGCAAACCTAATGGAATTAGTAATTAGTAATTAGTAATTAGTAATAAATCTGTTGCAATACACTCAAAAAAGATCGCATTTCAAAAACTGATGGCTCACCGTTACGATGGATGATTGGTTCCACTTTCTTACCTTGCATCTTCAAATTTTAAAACATTCCCATGAGTCTTGGCTATTTTTCTTACCCGATGCCCGTTAATGAACCCGTTCTTCAATATGCTCCCGGAAGTGTTGAAAGAATGGCGCTGAAAAAAACACTTGCGGAGCTTAAGAAAAAATCTATAGAGATACCAATGTATATCGGCGGTAAAGCAGTAAAGACGGGAAAGAAAGTAGACATTCATCCCCCGCACGAGATCAGCCATACACTTGGTTTTTTTCATGCCGGCGAAGAGAAACATGTACACCTCGCCATCGATGCTGCATTAAAAGCAAAAGATGCCTGGGCAGCGATGAGCTGGGAAAACAGGGCGCATATTTTTTTAAAAGCGGCCGACCTGATGGCAACAAAATACCGTTACCACATGAATGGGACAACAATGCTGGGACAAAGCAAAAATGCTTTCCAGGCAGAGATCGACAGTGCGTGCGAGCTGATCGATTTTTTACGGTTCAATGTTCATTTTCTGAGCGAGATCTATAAACAGCAACCTATCTCATCGCCAGGCATGCATAATCGAATGGAATGGCGGCCACTGGAAGGGTTTGTGCTGGCCATCACTCCTTTCAACTTTACAGCTATCGGTGGTAACCTTCCTACTTCCGCTGCCATGTGTGGCAATGTGGTTGTATGGAAGCCCGCGAATACGCAGGTATATTCAGCGCAAATGTTCATGCGAATTTTAAAAGAAGCCGGTTTACCGGATGGCGTGATCAATTTAATTTATGTTGACGGGCCGACAATTGGAAAAGTTTGTTTTAACCACCGCGAATTTGCCGGTGTGCATTTTACCGGGTCAACAGGTGTGTTCAACAATATGTGGAAAGTGATTGGCGAGAATGTAGCAAAATACAGATCGTACCCGCGCATTGTTGGAGAAACGGGCGGAAAGGATTTTGTACTCGCACACAAAAGCGCCAATGTTGATGCGGTAGTTACTGCATTGGCAAGAGGTGCGTTTGAGTTTCAGGGACAAAAATGTTCGGCTGCATCACGGGCCTATATTCCAAGTAATATGGCGGAAGAAGTAAAAACAAAATTAGTTGCCGCATTGAAATCGATGAAGATGGGAACCGTTGAAGATTTCAGCAATTTTATCAATGCAGTGATCGATGAAAAATCATTCAACAGCATTACCAAATATATCGACAACGCTAAAAAAGATAAAAAGGCAAAAATATTGGTTGGCGGAAATTATAATAAAACAAAAGGGTATTTTATCGAGCCAACTATTATAGAAACCACCGACCCGAAATATGTAAGCATGTGCGAAGAAATTTTCGGGCCTGTATTGACATTACATGTATACGATGCAGAAAAGTTTGAAGCAACACTTGATCTCGTAGACAGCACTTCACCTTATGCACTAACAGGCGCCATACTTGCGCAGGACAGGGCTGCGGTAGAATTGGCCACAAATAAACTACACAATGCAGCAGGTAATTTTTATATCAACGATAAGCCAACAGGCGCAGTGGTTGGCCAGCAGCCATTCGGCGGCGCACGTGCATCCGGAACGAATGATAAAGCAGGAAGTATGCTGAACCTGTATCGCTGGTTAAGTGCAAGAACAATTAAGGAAACGTATAATCCGCCTGTTGATTACAGGTATGCGTTTTTGAATGAGGCGTAGATTTTTCTTTTCCACCCCAACCCCTTCAGGGGTTGGGGCAGAAAAATATTTTATTACTGCTTCCAGCTATTATTCGTCACATCCGCATCCATAAATATTCCGCCTTTTAATTCAACCGACTGAATATCTTTTTTTGTCGGGATCGTAACAGTTGCATTTTTCATATCGGCCTGCCAGGTGGCGGGGCCAACATGTATCGTATCCATCGTGCCATCTTTGTAAACAACTGCGAGATCAGCAGGCGCAGGATAGCCACCGATATTTCTAAGTGAAACAGTATATCCTTTTCTTGACTTCTCCACTTTATCGACCGCAAAATCTATATAACCGTTACTGAAATACCATGCGTTCCAGAACCAGTTGAGATCTTTACCGGATACATCATTGAACGTATTGAAAAAATCCCAGGGTATCGGATGCTTACCATGCCATCGATCCATAAATGCATGAAGGCATTTCCTGAATTCATCATCGCCCAACAGGTCTTTCATCGCTAAATACCCAAGCGATGCTTTGCCATATTCATTATTGCCAAGCCCTGCGCCGCTGAGAACATTGCCGGGTGTTATGATAGGTATATCTTCTTCTGCCGCTGCATCTCTTGCCCATTGTGCAACACGAAAGCCCCTGTATGATCTTTCTGCCGCTTCTGTACCCTGGTCGGCGCGGCCGATGAGTAATTCAAACGTAGTGGCCCATCCTTCATCCATAAATCCATAACGCGTTTCATTGATACCCATATAAAACGGGAACCAGCTATGCGCGATCTCATGCTCAACCACAAATTTTGAAAATGTTGTATCGGGTGTGTTGCTGTCATTCACCATCATCGGATATTCCATATCTGCATAACCCTGTACGATCGTGGTTTTATTGAACGGATACGGAACACCGGGCCAGTTATTGGATAACCAGTTCAGCGAATGCTGCCCGAATGAAACCATGTGATGATAATCAGCAGCCGTATCATTATAGGCTGATTGAACACTGGCGCGCCTGTTGGTTGCATTATCAACGATCACGCTTGCCCCATCCCATACAAAATGATCGCTCACGGCAAATGTCATATCAGAAATATTATTCGCCGCCCATTTCCAGGTATTGGTTTCGTTTTGTGCCGTAATATTTTTTTCTGCCAGATCCTGTGCTGTAGCAATGTTGATGATGGCATCTGATTGCATGGATCTGTTGAAACGGTCAAGGTATTTTGGTTGCAATACATCTGCTGCATTTAACAGGTCGCCGGTTCCCCATACTATAAAATTTTTAGGCGCAGTAACCGATACTGTGTAATCGTTGAAGTCGTTATAAAATTCCTGCGAATCTGTGAATGCCATCCTGTCCCAACCCATATAATCATCATACACAGACACGCGCGGATAAAAATAAGCAAGGAAAAATGTTGTTGAATCTATCGCCCCTTCCCTGTTGCTTTCTACTGAAACATCATAATGCCATTCAAAGGTGAGATGAAGCGAATCATGTGATGCCAATGGCCTGGGCAAACGGAATGTTTGGTTGACCGAAGGATTTTCCGTATTCCATTTTGTTGTTACACCGTTCACGGTAAATGCATCGATATGGATACCTGAGGTGAGGTAATCATTGCCGGCAATTCCGTTACGGACTGCGCCGGGCCTGTGAATATTGAGTATGAGTTTGATAAACGGATTGTTCAATGCATCCGGGCTATTATTGAAATAAGTGATCGATTCGGTTCCTGTGATCCTGCGCGATGGCGGATTTGCAGTAACACTGATCGCATAACGCCCATGGTTTTGCCAGTAATTTTTTCCGGGACGGCCATCCATGGAACGTGTTTCTTTTTTATATGCCTGTTTTACATCGCGGGGAACATACAATTCCTGCGATTGCGCCTGTGAGAGGCAGAAGATTGTCAAAAAGAAAATGGTCAGGTAACGATTCATATGCAGGATTTAAAAACTAAGGTAAATTAAAAATGCTGTCGCAGGGATTGAATGGAAAAAGCAAAGGCGAGTAAATGATGAACGGATAGACCATAGTCCATGGGCCATGGTCTATGGACTAGTTCCAACTTATCAACTC